>NZ_JADPKE010000114.1:0-457108 GCF_023073795.1 Bradyrhizobium sp. 159
AACCACAGACCCCATCAGGCCTTGGCAGGACAAACTCCCAAGGCCTTCGCCGCTACCAAGACCACCGCGATCCAATCAGCGAATTATTGAACATCGACAATTGCGAGCCAACGGGCCCGCGCCAAGCGCGGCCCGATGGCAGGCTCAGCCAAGCAATCCAGAGTCCCTCCGCGGTGATAGACTGGATTGCTTCGCTACGCTCGCAATGACGGTGGAGAGAGCCGCGCCCCTTTCAAATCTTGCACTCGCGGAAGCAAAGAGAGCGCATCCCACCGCGCCAATTCCCTCGCATTTTAGCAATTGCCTTGAAGGAAATTTCGCTCCTCACAGGGCAGGCTCGATTGCTTCCATGTGTGAGGATTGCGGATGAAGGTTTCTACCGTTGCGCCGCCGCCGATCGCGATCGTGGTTCCGAACTACGACACGACCAAGCAGCAGGACGATCAGGCCAAGGTCAAGGACGAGGATCCGACCTATAAGCCGCAGCCGCCCGCGCCGTTGCCGCCCGGTCAGGGCACGCGGATCGATCAGCTCGCCTGATCAGGCTTGCCAAGGCAGAAGCGCCCGATCCGGTCGATCGAGCCTTTGGTGCATCCGGCCGCATCTTTGCCGGATAGCGGGACCATGATCGGGCGCGGTCATCCCGGGATCCTGCGCATGATCGCACGCTTCCTGTTGCAGAACACGATCTTCGTCGTCGGCATGGGCGCGCTGTTGTTCGCCTCCGCCGGAACGTGGCACTGGCCTTCGGCCTGGGTGCTCCTCGCCACCTCTGCCCTGCTCGGTCCGCTCTGCGGCTGGTGGCTCTACCGGATCGATCCGGCGCTGCTCGCCGAACGTCTGCGGCCGGTTCTACAACGGGATCAGCCCGCCGCGACAAGATCTTCGTGACTGTCTTCGTCATCACGATGTTCGCCTGGCTGGCGCTGATAGGTTTCGACCGACGCATTCAATCCTCCGAGATGCCGGTTGCGTTCCAGATCCTCGGCCTCGTGTTGTTCCTGGCTTCGACGCTGTTCACAATGTGGGTCTTCCGCGAGAACTCGTTTGCCGCCCCCGTGGTGAAGCTCCAGGCCGAGCGCGCCCAGCGGGTGATCTCGACCGGCCCCTACGCCCATGTCCGCCATCCCATGTACAGCGGCATGATCCTGTTCTTCACCGGCGTGCCGCTGCTGCTGGGGTCGTGGTGGGGACTTGCGATGCTGCCGCTTTTCGCCGCTCTGTTTGCGGTCCGCATCGGGATCGAGGAGCGCACCTTGCGCGAGGGCCTGCCGGGCTATGCGGACTATGCGGCGCGGGTGCGCTATCGCCTCGTGCCGGGCCTCTGGTGAGGGCAATCCACTGCCGTCCGACCGGCTAATTATCCAGCTCGCGATAGCGGCGGAAGATGCCCTGCTCGTTGAAGGGAATGCGGCGGTCGCTTTCGAGATAGGCCTTGATGTTCGGCCGCGCAGCGATGCGGTCGTGCAGGCCGACCAGGGTCGGAATATCCGTCTCGAACGCCTTCATGCGCCTGGGGAAGGCATAGCGGAGCCCCGCGACGATCTGGAACAGCGAGAGATCGACATAGGTCAGTCGGCGGCCGGTGACATAGGTGCCGCCACTCTCGGTGAGAAGCTGCTCGAAATAGCCGAGATATTTCGGCACGCGCTCGCTCCAGAAATCGGCGGTGCGCTTCTTCGCCGCTGGCTTCTGGTCCTCGTAATAGAGCGAGGGTCCGAGCGGATGATGGGTGTCGTGGATCTCGACGACGAGGTCGGTGACGGTGAGCTGGAGCTGGTGCACCCAGAGCCTGCCGCCTTCGGTCTTCGGCGCAAGGCCATGGCGGGCACCGAGATAGAGCAGGATGTTGGCGGTCTGGCCGATGACGAGCTTGCCCGCTTTCAGGAACGGCGGGGCAAAGGGCGGCGTGCCTTCACGCGCATTCATTATCTTCATCATCGCAGCCGTTCCGCCCGGCCCGCGTGCGACGTCGATATAAGCGGCGCCCGCCTCCTCCAGCGCCAGCCGCACATATTCACCGCGGCCCTGGATCTCGGGCCAGTAATAGAGCTCGTATTTCATGGAGACCGTCCGTGATTGCGTTGCGGCAAGTGCAGTACGCAACCACGAACGCCATGACGTGAGAAGGAGTTCCGCGCCTCAATTCGCCGCAAAACAATAGAACAGGCCGTCGCCGCCGGTGCTCTTCAGATCGGCCTGCGAGCAGCCGCCGTCGGGGCCGCGGGACGGGTGAGAGCTGTTCCACGATTTCGAGGGCTCATCGTCGCGCAAGCCCCGTCGATCGAGATGGCCAACCATCGCGGCGCCTTGTGTGCTCGATGTCCAGTTCTTGCAGGTGCGATCGTCCGGACCGCCAAACGCGGTGCCGTCTGGTTGCGATCCCGTGAGGACGTCATGCCGGTTTGGCTGGTCGCCAACACCATTGATCCCCTCGCCCTTCTCGCTGAGCGCGGTCTGCTTGGTGAGGTTGTTGGCCGGGCTGTGCAGATCGGCAACGTCCTTGGCAATCACCGCGCCCTTGGCGTTCTGCCACGGTCCCTTGCCGATGCGGTCTCGGGCGTTGATTGCCGGCTTGCCGTCGGCGGCCTGGGTCGAGAGATAGGCGCGCCAGGTTTTGTTGCCTGCGCCGGCGGCCTGAGCGAGCTTCTGGCAGTGCGCGTCGGCTCCCTCGAGGCCGCCGAGATCGGCGCCCTTGCCGAGGCCGCTTGAGGTCACGAAAAACGTCATGTCGGCCGATTGCGCCAGCGCCGATGGGGCCGCAAGCAAGGCCAATACGAGTGCGAGGCCTGAAATCGTCGAGGATTTCGCGGTGCGGATCATGGTGTCCTCCTGTTGTGGTTGTCGTTTGGCCGCCTGATTTCAACCCGACGCACGCGTGCTTATTCCGATGCGGCGATGCGAGGCGCCCCAAAGAAGAGACGCGCATAAGAAAAGGCGCCGTGCCGGAGCACGACGCCTTGGTTTCTCATGTCACGAGCGATCAGTTGGTCTGCTGGATCGCCGACAATTCCCAGCCGGTGCCCGGCCGGCGGGCGAACGTCCAGATCTCGGTCGCCTCGCCCGGCTGCTCGCTGCCGGCAACGACTGCGCCGGTGTTGCGGTCGACCGTCTTGTCGGTGAGCGCGAAGCGCAGCGCCACCGTGGCGTAGTCCGTCTCGCCTTCGCGCCAGGCTTCCGCGAGGTCGCCCTGCAACAGCTTGACGTTGGTCACCTTGTTGACGACGTTGCGCGCGCGGTTCTGGGCGAGGTCCTGCTCGAAGTACGAGACCATCTCCGGCGTCGCGAGCGTGTGCAGCTTGGCGACGTCCTCGTTCGACCAGGCGGCCTGGACCTCGCCGAGCAGGCGCTCGAACGCTTCATAGTCGTCCGGCTTGATCTCGAGCGGCGCGTTGTTGGCGCCGAAGCCCAAGCCACCGAGACCGCTGCGATAGTTCGGCTGCGGTCCGGGACCTGCGCCCGCATCAGCATTGGCATAGGCCGCCTGCGGCGAGTGACGGCGCTGCCACCAGGACATCGCCAGCCGTACCACGAGTACCACCAGCGCGATCTGGATGATCAGGCCGAGGATCGAGGACAGGCCGCCGAGGCCGCCGAACAGACCGCCGCCGAACAGCATGCCGAGCAGGCCTGCGCCGAGGAAGCCGGCCGCAAGGCCGCCCAGGAAGCCGCCGCCGCGACCGAACAGGCCGCCGCGCGCCGGCGAGGTCGCGGCCGAATTCATGCCTGCGCCCGGCTGGGTGTAGGTGCGGTTGAACTGCGAGGTCGAGCCCGGCGCGGTCGTGGTCGATGGCGGCGCCGAATAGGTCCGCGAGCCGCGCGAACCCGAGGAGAAGCCGCCGCCAGCGCGGGCGTCGGCAGACGAGATCGCCAGCGCGGTCGGCAGCGCAAGCGCCAGCACGACGGCAATCGCCTTGAAGACACTGCGGGAGCGTTGCGAGAAAGTCATGTGCGTTTCCCAAATCCCCGGCATGGGGACGTGCGCTTAAGATGGGCAGACTTCCCGAAAAGTGAAGCGGGTTTCGGAACCTGTGGCTGCGGCCCTCAGTCGCGGGGATGTGGCAAAAGCCCATATTTGGCGAGGTTTGGCCGAGTAAACGGGGGAACGGGGGTCGCTGGATACCGGCGGGTTTGCAATGCGATTTCCGCTTTCTCCCCTCGTCATTGCGGAATAACTGGAGAGGACGCGCCTCATCCCGCCTTCGTCATCGTCTCCTTCACCGCCGCCACGAGCTGGCTGAGCGTGAACGGTTTTGGCAGGAAGTCGAACTGCTGGCCTTCGGGGAGGCTCTTCTCGAACGCATCCTCGGCGTAGCCGGAGACGAAGATGAACTTGATATCCGGGTTCTTCTGCCGCATCGCCGTCAGCAGCGTCGGGCCGTCCATCTCCGGCATCACCACGTCGGAGACGACGAGATCGATCGCGCCGCTCTGCTCCTCCAGCACCTCCATGGCCTCGACGCCGTTCTCGGCCTCGACCACCGTGTAGCCGCGCGAGCGCAGGCCGCGTGCATTGAGGGCGCGCAGGCCCTCTTCGTCTTCGACGAGAAGGATGGTGCCCTGGCCAGTGAGATCGGTGCGCGGCTTGGCCTCCGCCGCCGGTGCGGCGTCCTTCGCGGCGCCATGGCTCGCGCTGACCACGGCAGCGGGCTGCTCGACCTGTAGCTCCGGCTCCGCATGATGGCGCGGCAGGAAGATATGGAACGAGGTGCCCTGCCCCGGTTCGGAATCGACGTAGATAAAACCGCCGGTCTGCTTGACGATGCCGTAAACGGTGGAAAGCCCGAGGCCGGTGCCCTTGCCCACCTCTTTCGTGGAGAAGAACGGCTCGAAAATCTTGTCGCGGATGTCGGCGGGGATGCCGGTGCCGGTGTCGGCGACCTCGATCCGGACATAGTCCGCGGCCGGCATGCCCTTGTAGGCGAGCTTGCCGGCATCGTCGCTGGTGACGTTGGCGGTGCGGATGATCAGCTTGCCACCATCAGGCATGGCATCGCGCGCGTTCACCGCGAGGTTGACGATCACCTGCTCGAACTGAGAGACGTCGACCTTGACCGGCCAGAGGTCGCGGCCGTGGACGAGATCGAGCTTGACCTTCTCGCCGATCAGCCGGCGCAGCAGCATGGTAAGATCGCTCAAAGCATCGCCGAGATCGAGCACCTGCGGCCGCAAAGTCTGCCGACGCGAGAACGCCAGCAGCTGCCGCACCAGGGTGGCGGCGCGCGTCGCGTTCTGCTTGATCTGCATGATGTCCTGGAACGACGGGTCGGTCGGTTTGTGCGCGTTCAGCAGGAAATCGTTCGCCATCATGATGGCGGAGAGCACGTTGTTGAAGTCGTGGGCGATGCCGCCGGCGAGCTGGCCGACGGTCTCCATCTTCTGCGACTGGTTGATCTGGTTCTCCAGCGCGCGCCGCTCGGTGGTCTCGAGCATGTGCACGATCGCGGCTTCCGCGTCATTCTCGGCCGAATCGACCGGCGTGACGAAGAACTGGCCCGAGCGCTCCTTGGTCCCTTCCAGCGCCACTTCGACCGGCGCGACGTCGGCCTGGCCTTCGGCGGCCTGGTTGATGGCCGCGATCAAAAGGTGCCGGTCGCGCGAACTGACCGCGCGGAAGATCGACTTAGAGGCGCTGTCGAGCCCCAAGGCTTGCCCAAGCTTGGCGTAGCGGGCGTTGGAGCGCACGACGTTGCCGGCGCGGTCGACGGTCGCGATTGCCATCGGCGTGTGGTCGAAGAAGCGCATGAAGCGCACTTCGGCGGCGCGGTCGGGATCGCTGCGCTCGTCGCGGGCACGGCTGATCACGAGCGTGCGCGACGGCCCCGGCGCGCCGTCGGCGCCGAAGGCAAGCTTGTGATAGAGCCGCACCGGCATGGTCTTGCCCGTGCGCATGCGCAGGTCGATATCGAAGACCTCGGTCTTCACCTCGCCAGGTACCGCCACGATCGAGGTCAGCAGCGAGGCGCCGTCGCCGGAGACGATGTCGGTAAGCTTCAATCCGCCCGAGCCGATCTCGGCGAGGTCGTAGTCGAGCCAGTTCGCCAGCGTCGCGTTGACATAAGCGAGCTCGCCGGCCGGATTGACCGAGAAGAAGCCGCACGGCGCGTGATCGAGATATTCGATCGCGTGCTGGAGCTCCTGGAACACGTCCTCCTGGCGCTCCCGATCGCGGGTGATGTCGGCGATCGACCACACCGCATATTTCGCCTCGCGCTTGCCGGTGCCGAGCGGGCGCACCCGCATGCGCAGCCAGCGGCCCTGGTTGCCGTCATGACCGGAGATGCGCACCTCCTCCTGCTGCCGTTTGCCTTCGCGGGCGGCTTTGAGCAGGCGGAACACGGCTTCGGAGACGTCGGGGTTGCCGATAAAGACGCGCTCGACCGGACGCACGTCCTGTGGACCGGTGGCGCCGGTCAACGTCAGATAGGCCGCGTTGGAATAGACCACATGGCCGCGCGCATCGGTGACCGCGAGCCCGTCGAACGCGTGATCGGAGATGCGGCCGATGATGGGATCGTAGAGATTGCGGTCGGCGAAGCGGATGATGCCGGCGGCGAAAGCGAACAGGTTGAACAGGCCGACCATCGCCAGCACGGCGAGGATGCCGAGAATATATGGCTGCGCCTGCGCGCGCCCAAGCGTCATCAGCCCGACGGCGACCGCGACGAGCCCGGCGGCCACCAGCAGCACGAGCGCGATGCTGCCCGAGCGCGGCGACGGCTCATGCGCCGCAACGGGCTCGCGTGACAGGTCGTGGTCGGTCTCAGCAGTCATTTCACGCTGGCGTAGCCTGTCGGCAGAGAATCAACGCGCTACGGGGCGCGCAGGGTCCTCCCTGCCTGAATCGGACCCGAAGGCGCAAGGGCAGCAGGGGCGAAAGGTACGCTGATTCCCAGATTACGGCCATTTCCGGTACTTTCCGGGCATTTTATCCCCGCCCGGCGCTGAATCCGCGCTTCAGCCGCATGACGTAGCCGATGACTTCGGCGACCGCATGGTAGTGCTCGGTCGGGATTTCCTCATCGATGTCGACGGTGGCGTAGAGCGCGCGGGCGAGCGGCACGTTCTCGACAATCGGAATGTCGTGCTCGCGCGCGATTTCCCGGATCTTGAAGGCGAGGTTGTCGACGCCCTTGGCGACGCAGACCGGCGCCGACATGCCGCGCTCGTAGGACAGCGCCACCGAATAGTGGGTCGGGTTGGTGATGATCACGGAGGCCTTGGGAACCGCCGCCATCATGCGCTTCTTGGCGCGCTGCTGCCGCAGTTGCCGGATCTTGCCCTTGATGTGCGGGTCGCCTTCGGACTGCTTGTACTCTTCTTTGATCTCCTGGAGCGACATCTTCTGCCGCTGGAACCAGCTTCGGTACTGGAAGAAATAGTCGGCGATGGCGACGATCGCGAGCGCCGCCACCACTGCCCCGAGCAGATGGATGGTCATGCTGATGGTGGCTCCGAGCATGGCAGCCGGATCGAGCTTGACCATCGCTTCCATGCGGTGCCGCTCCGGCCACAGGATCATGGCCATGACGACGCCGAGCCCGATCAGCTTGCCGAGACCTTTCAGGAAGTTCGCCGCCGCCTGCTTGCCGAAGATGCGCTTGAAGCCGGCACCGGGCGAGATTTTGCTGAATTTGGGTTTCAGCGATTCGGCGGACCACACCAGGCGATGCTGGAGCATGTTGCCGGCAATCGCCGCCAGCACCAGCATCAAGAGGGGCACGCCGATCGCGGCGAGCACGGCGAACTCGATCTGCTGCATCAGCGCGAGCAGAGCCCTGCCGTCGGTCTTGATCATCCAGGAATTGGCGAGCAGGTTGCGCATCGGCGTCAATAGCCCGCTGCCGACCGAGGCCGAGAAGGTCGAGACCACGAGCGTGCCGCCCGCCATCATGAACCAGGTGTTGATCTCCTGGCTCTTGGCGACGTCGCCACGTTCGAGTGCATCGTCGAGGCGCTTTTGCGTCGGGTCTTCTGTTTGACTCTCCGGATCGTTGTCCTCCGCCATCGATCGATCCCTATCATTTGAGCGGCATCATCTGGTGCATGACACCGATGAAGTAATCCAGATACGTACCCATCATCGCCGTGAGCACCACGGCGAGCACCAGAAAGCCCGCGAAGATCGACAGTGGCACGCCGACGAAATAGACCTGCATCTGCGGCATCAGCCGCGCCAGCACCCCGAGCCCGATGTTGAAGACGAGGCCGAACACCAGAAACGGTCCGGAGAGCTGCAAGCCGAGGCGAAAGGCGGCGGCGAAGGCCCGCGTTGCCAGCGAGGCGACATCGCCGCTCGAGACGGTCTCGCCCGGTGCGAAGATCGTGTAGCTGTCGTTCAGCGCCGCGATCACCAGATGATGGCTATCGGTGGCAAACAACAATGTCACGCCCAGCATGGTCAGGAAATTGCCGACCAGCACGCCCTGCTGTCCCTGCGTCGGATCGACCGAGGTGACGAAGCCGAGTCCCATCTGCTGCGCGATCACGGAGCCGGCGACTTGCAGGGCCGAGAGCGTCACACGGGCGGTCGCACCCAGCACGATGCCGATCGCGATCTCATGCAGCATGAGGACCAGGAGCGGCGCGAGCGAGCCCATGTCGACTTGATAGGCATTGCGATGCAGCGGCAGGATGATCAGCGTGAGCAGCAGCGCGATCGACAGCTTGATCCGCGTCGGAATGTTGGTCTCGCCCAGGCCGGGCAGCAGCATCACCATCGCACCGACCCGGGCGAAGGCGAGCATGAAGGAAGCGGCAAGCGCCGGCAGCAGCGAGATGTCGATGCGCATGACCGACGCATTGTGCCTCAGCCGCCGATGATTCGCGACGAGATCCGCAGCATGTGGGCATGGAGCGAGTCGGCCATGAACGGTAGCGCCAATAGCATCGTGGCGAAGATGGCCAGGATCTTCGGCACGTAGATCAGCGTCTGCTCCTGGATCTGCGTCAGCGCCTGGAACAGCGACACGATGACGCCGACCACGAGGCCGACCACCATCAGCGGCGACGACACGATCACGATGGTCCAGATCGCATCGCGCGCGACGTCGAGGGTTTCGGGTCCGGTCATGACACAGTTCCTTTGTTCAAGTCTCATCCTCATCATTCTGACGGGAGGGAATGTTCTCTCCCCGTCATTGCGAGCGTAGCGAAGCAATCCAGACTGCCGTCTGCGGAAAGATTCTGGATTGCTTCGCTGCGCTCGCAATGACGACGGAGGCCGAAATCAGATCGGCATCTTCATGATGTCCTCATAGGCCGCGATCACGCGATCGCGGACTGAAACCAGCGTGGACACCGCGACGTCGGTGTCGGCAACCGCCGTCACCACGTCCATCACGTTGGCTTTGCCGGCGGCCATCGCCACCGTCTGCGCGTCGGACTTGCGGCCGGACTCCATGACGCTGCCGACCGCGTCTTTCAGCAGTGAAGCGAAGGATTGTCCGGTGGGCTCGCTGCCCTTGCCGGCACCGCTGTTTTCCAGCACGCGGGCGAGATTGGCGTAAGCATTGGCGGCGATTGTCGGTGATGCCATGGCTCAGATGTCCTGTTCAGCTCTTGAGGATGTCGAGCGTGCGCTGGATCATCCGGCGCGTCGCACTGATGATATTGAGATTGGCCTCGTAGGACCGCTGCGCGTCACGTATGTCCGTCATCTCGACCACCGAGTTCACGTTGGGATATTTGACATTACCGCTCGCATCGGCGGCCGGATTATTCGGCTCGTATTTGACGCGGAAGTTGGACTGGTCCGGCTTGATCCTGCCGAGCGTGACAACCTGCGCGTCGAGCGTGCGGTCGAGCGCGGACGAAAAGGTCGGCACCTTGCGCCGGTAGGGCTCGCCGCCAGCGGTCTGCGAGGTCGAATCCGCGTTCGCGATGTTCTCCGAGATCACCCGCATGCGGCCGGCCTGCGCCCGGAGGCCGGAGGTCGCGATCGCCATCGAGCGGGCAAAGTCGCTGCTGTCATTGGCCATGATGCGTCTCTAGCTCTTCCGTTCCGGGATCATGCTCTAGCCCTTGCCGATCGCGGTCTTGAGCAGACGCAGGCTCTTGGAATAGAGCGAGGTCGCCGCCGCGTAGTCCATCTGGTTGCTGGCGGCCTTCATCATCTCCTCTTCGAGATTGACGGCGTTGCCGGCAGGGCGGGTCTCAAAACCCGCATTCTTGTTCTGGTCGAATGCGGAGGCCGCCCCTAGCGGCGTCATGTGAGAGGCGCTGGTGCGGGCAAGGGCCAGCGGCCCCATCGAGCCTGTGACGGCGCCGGTCCTGTCGAGCTTAGGCTCGACCAAGTCGCGGGGCCGGAATTTGGGGGTATCGGAGTTGGAGACGTTCTCGGACAGGACGCGCTGGCGCTCCTGGTGCCACTGCATCTTGGTCCGAAGCGCCGACAGCACCGGGAGGTCGTTAATGGACATCGTTGCGGCTCCTTCCACCCCTTGCGGACCTTGAGATCCGAAGCTAGGCAGAATTTGCCGCCTGTATGGTTAACAGCTGGTTAAAGACATCACAGGCACCGGTTCCCCGATGGACACGACAGGCGGGCAGTTCCGATTCGACCTTTCCAAAAGTGGCATTAACCCAACCATTTGGCGGCGCGTACACGGGCCAAGAAGTCGTTTTGGATCGAGCGATTCATGGGTTATTAAGAGTTGGGGACGGCAAAACTTGCCGTGGAACGTTAAGAGATCGCAGTTTGGGGCATCGTATGCCGGTGGTTGGCGCGTCTGACCACGGGCACGAGAAAAGCGCCATTTGTCGGGGACAAGTATGCAAGGCAGCCCTATCACCTTCATCGTCGCGTTCATCGTCGTTCTGGCGTTGATCGGCGTCGCTGCATGGCTGGTTCGCCGATTCGCCAGCAGCCGGCTGGGCGCCAACACCCAGCGCGGCAGGATGCCCCGACTCGCCGTGATCGATGCCGCCGCCGTCGACGGCCGGCGGCGCCTGGTGCTGGTCCGGCGCGACAATGTCGAGCATCTCCTGATGATCGGCGGCCCGACGGACATCGTTGTCGAGCCCAATATCGTTCGCGCCGGGTCCGGCCGCGACCAGTTTCCGCAGCGCTCCAGCGCTGCCGAACCGCCGCGCCTCGCCCCCATGCCCGATTCCGGCGCCTGGGCCGACGAAGCGCCGCGACCCGAACTGCTCGATCACCCCGAGCCGCAAATGCCCGAGCCGCCGCCACGGCCCGCGCGCCCGTCCTTCGCCGACGAGGTGCGCCGGCCCGCTCCCGCGCCGGCCGAGCGCCGCGGCGATCCCCTGGCCGGCTTCCCGCCCGAGCCGATCGCGCCACGGCCCGAGCGCGAACCACGGCCCGAGCCGCTGCCGCCGCGCATCGCCCGCAGCGAGCCGCCGTTGATGCCGCGTCCGCCGCGCCACAACGACCCGGGGAAGGTGCCGCCGGTGCGCGCCGAGCGTGCGGCGCCGCCGCCGCCTCCACCGATTCCACAGGCGGCTCCGCCGGCCCCTGCCCCGGCCGCCACGAGCGCCGAGCAGAATCTCGCCGAAATGGCCCAGCGGCTCGAAGCTGCGCTGCGGCGCCCGGCCGGCGAGACGGTCGCGCCTCCGGTTGCGCCGGAACCGCCGGCCGCTCCCCCACGCGCGGCACGGAGCGATCCGCCGGCGCCACCGGCCCCGCCCGCAAAGCCGGCCACGGAAAAGACCAGCTTTGAAAATCTGGAAGACGAGATGGCGTCCCTGCTCGGCCGTCCGAAGCCGTCTTCGTGAGGTTGCCGGCCCTCCCGCGTAGAGTTCTTTTTCTTTCTGTCCTAATCGGCGCGGCCTCGCTCGCGAGCCTTTCGCATGCGCAGGACATCAGCATCAATCTCGGCGGAGGTCCGGGTGGCGGCGGCGTCACCGAGCGGGCGATCCAGCTCATCGCCCTGCTCACGGTGCTGTCGATCGCGCCGTCGATCCTGATCATGATGACGTCGTTCACGCGCATCGTGGTCGTGCTGTCGCTGCTGCGCACGGCTATGGGCACGGCGACCGCCCCGCCGAACTCGGTGATCATTGCGCTGGCGATGTTCCTCACCTTCTTCGTGATGGGACCGGTCCTGCAGAAATCCTACGACGAGGGCATCCGCCCGCTCGTCGCCAACCAGATCGGCGTCGAGGACGCACTCCAGCGCGCCTCGGTGCCCTTGCGCGGCTTCATGCAGAAGAACGTGCGCGAGAAGGACCTCAAGCTATTCCTGGATCTCTCCGGCGAGGCACTGCCGGCCACGCCTGACGATCTCGCACTGCGCATCCTGGTCCCCGCCTTCATGATCTCCGAGCTGAAGCGCGCCTTCGAGATCGGCTTCCTGTTGTTTCTACCCTTCCTGATCATCGACCTCGTCGTTGCCTCAGTGCTGATGTCGATGGGCATGATGATGCTGCCACCAGCAACGATCTCGCTGCCGTTCAAGCTGATCTTCTTCGTGCTGGTCGACGGCTGGTCGCTGGTGGCGGGAAGCCTGGTGCAGAGCTACGGGGGGTGATGGGGCGTTCGGCGGCAGCTTCGCGCGACGGATCCTCTCCACTCCAGCGCTGGCCTCTCCCCGTCATTGCGAGGAGCCCTTGCGACGAAGCAATCCAGACTGCCGCTGCGAAAAGACTCTGGATTGCTTCGCTGAGCCTGTCATCGGACCGCGCTTCGCGCGGGCCCGTGGCTCGCAATGACGGAGAATGCGGCGCTCTCACAGGCCGCGCTTCGCGCGGCATCAGTCCCCTACCGCGTCATCTTGATCTGCCGCACGACCGGGATCGTGGGCAGCGAGCCGGTGTGGTCCGTCTCGTCCTTGGCCTGCGGCGCGCTAGGTGCGCGGGCGGTGGCGTCAGGGAAGCGCTGCTTCATCTCCCGTAGGAAGCCGTCGAGCGTATCGACGCTGGCGGCAAGCTTGGCGATCTCGGCGAATTCGGCGCTCGAGGCCGCGGCGGGCTTGCTGGCGATGTCGAAGGCGAGACGGTCGGCGCTCTCGCTCATCAGCGGGGCGTATTTCTCGCGGAAGCGCGACAGGCCGATCGAATCGTCGGCGAGCGCGTAGCCGACTGCGGCACGGATGATGTCGCTCTTCTCGACCGCATTGAGCGGCTTGAAGTCACGGAAGCGCTCGCCGTAATAGAGCTCGATCTGCTCGGCGGATTCGCGCCAGCGCCGCGCGGCCCAGAAGATATCGGAGCGCAGGCGCAGCACTTCGCGCCCGGAGACGTTGGAGACGATATCGAGCGCCAGATCGTGACGGCCGACGTCGCTCTGCGCCCGCCCCTCCAGGAGGAGGCGCTGCTGCCTGAGCTCGCCGGCGAGATCGCTGATGCGGCTCGCGCGCAGCGCGGTGATCGCCATGTCGGGCTTGCGGTTGGCGAGATAGATCATGGCAAGGCGCGCGGCGACCTGGGCGCGGGCGGCGCCTTCGAGGCGGTGATCGACCTGGTATTGCAGAAGCTCGGCGGCCTGGTCGAGCAGATCGACTGAGGCGAGACGATCGGCGAGACGGCGGATCAGCTCGTCGCCGCGGCGGCCGATCGGTGTGAGCTCGCGGAACTCGTAGAACATCCCGAGCGCCTCGACCGGCGGCAGATCGTCGCCCTTTGGTCCTAAGAAGATCTGCGTGAACAGGTCGGAGGCGAGATCCTGCGCCTGGCGCGAGGCTTCCGCGTTCGGCTGGAGCTTCGTCGCGGTGCGCGCCGCCGTGAGCGCGTCCCGGTAGCGCCCGTTCTCGGCATAGAGCTGCGACAGCATCTGCAGCGTCTTGACCTCGATCGCATCGCCGCGCCAGGTCATCGATAGCGTCTCGAGCTCGCGCAGCGCTTCTTCCTTGCCGATCTCGTCACGCTTCTGGCGCAGCGCGACCTCGAGCTGCTTGGCCTCGGCCGCTGCCGGTCGGTCGCTCGAGGCGACCGCGTATTTGTAGTCGTCGAGCGCATCCTTGTCGTGGCCGAGTGCCTCGGCGAGCCGGCCCCGCAGCACGGCGAAGCCGGGCGCAGCTTCGGGCGAGACGCCGACCACCTCGAGCTCGCTGCGGCGCTTGGAGGCGCCGGCATAGTCCTTCACCTCGAGCGCGGCGCGCATCGCGTCCATCGTCACGATGCGCTGGATGTCGAGCGGCAGCGAGGCGATGGCGAACTCGACGTTCTTGAATTTCTCGCGCGCGTCCGCCCATTTGCCCTGGCGCGCATAGGCGAGCGCCTTCCAGAGCTGGGAATCATGGCTGTTGCCGATCACGGGACTGGCGAGGTCCTTCAGGCCCTGCGCCGGCCGGCCGATCAGGATGTTCGCGATCGCATGCATGATCAGCGCGCCGCTCTCCTCCTTGTTGAGGGGATCGCTCAGCATCAGGTCCGTCACGGCCTTGGCCTCGTGATACATGGCCCGCGACATGTAGAACTGCGCGAGGTCGAGCCGCGGCAGCGACCGCAGCGCGGGCTCGACGGCCGAGATCGCCGTCGTCAGCTCGCTCTGGCGCGTCCAGAAATTCTCCGACTGCCCCTTGCGCCAGCCTTCAGGACTGAAGATCGGGCGCACCGCGGTCGGGGCGCGCTCGGCCGAGATGTCCACCGGCGACAGCGTCAGCCCGCCCTTCTTGCCGAGAATGACCTTGTCGGCGCCGACCTCGACCCCGACCTCGTCGGAGTTCGGCCGGATCGCGATGCCGTGCGCCGATTCCAGCAGCGAGAGATCGACCAGGTCCTGCCGCTTGATGAAACCACGCACCGGCCGCTGCGCCGTGACGACATAGAGCGTATCGCCGGCATCAGGGTCGGTGAGCTTGTGCAGCAGGCCTGGATTGGCGAAGGGGATCGCGATGTTGGCGAGCGCAGGATCGGTGATGTTGCGCGACATCATCAGCGGCAGCGGCGTCGCCTGGATCTTGTCGGCGAGCGTCAATAGCCAGTTGGTCTCCTTGCCGACCTCCTCGCTCGTCAGCGAGTAGACCAGCGGACGGGTGAGGCGGATGTGAACCGCCTGCCCCTTGTCGAGCGGCACGCAACCGACCTCGCCAATCATCGCCCCGCCCTTGCTGCGGATCGCCTCGACATCGATCGGCCTCAGTGTATCGAACACCAGCCAGACCGTATCGCCGCGGCGGAACGCCGCCGCAGGCGTTGCGACCTGAAGCGGGAACGTGACGCGCAGGCCGTCGCTGTCACGGCGCACATCGACGCCGGCAATACCGGGCTGCACAGCCGCCGGCCCCTGCGCAGGAGCAGCTTTCGGAGCTTCCTTGACGGATTCCTTGGCCGGCTCTTTCGCAGCTTCCTTTACAACCTCTTTCGGTGCTTCGGCAGGGGCGGCTTCGGCAACGTGCGGCGCCGGCTTCGAGGCTTCCATGGGCGCTGCCGGAGCGTGCGCAGCCTCAGTCGCGGGCACCGGTTTCGGCGCTTCGACCGTCGGCATCGCGGCGAGCCCTTCCGGCTTCACCTCGGGCTTGACGTCGGGCTTTGCCTCTATTCTGGCTTCACGCGCGATCGTCTCGGACGTCGGCGGCACGATGTCGCGATGAGCGTCCTTCGGCTTCTCGGCCGCCGGCTTTTCAGGCGCAGGCGCAGGTCCGTGAGATGCGGGCTTGACCTGCGCGATCGCCGCCTCGGGGGTCGCCGCCGCTCTGCCCCTGTCCGGCTGGAAGGCGATGTCGACAATATAGTTCTTCTCGTCGCGGAACGAGTGCACGTCGGAATCGCCGATCAGAGCGATCTCGACACTGGTCTGGTCGATGTCGGCCTTCTGCTTGATCGAGGCGACGTTCGGCGGCGCAGCAACGACCGCATCCGCCAGATCGAAATTGAGGTTGGCGTTGAACGCGAGCGTGAGCTTCTGCTCGTTGAGCACGGAGGACACGCCGACGCCGTCGGGCATCTCGAACACGAAGCGGACGAAGGTCGGCTGCACCGAGGCGCGGACGCGGATCTGCGGACGCTTCTTGGCCTCGGCCGCGGCGCGCTGGGCGCGCAGCGCACGTTCGGCGACGCGCGCGCGCTCGGCCAGCTCCTTGACCACCTCCATCGGCAGGCTCGGCGGCGGCCCCTTCCAACCCTCCGGCAACAGGTCGATGAAGGTGCGCTCGCCGGCATTCATGGTGTTGACGGTGACCCGGCGCGCCAGCGACAGGCGGATGGCGCCGCCATCGGGATCGCGCCGGGCGGAGTTGACGTAGTCGGGCGCGCCTTCCGGAACGCGGTCGACGGGAACGTCGACGGACCGGTCGAAACGGATCACGAGAATGGAGCCGGCCGTCGTCACCTCGGAGGGAACGTCCTCGCCGAGCTTGATCACGAGACGGGCAAAACCGCCACCGGCGGAAAAGCTCGCTTCGCCCCTGACAGGATCGGCCGCCCGGGCAGGCGCAGCGAAACCGATCAGCAGGCAGGCCGCGAGCACCGCGTTGCGGATATGACGCGACAGCCCCAGCGCCAGGGCGCGGGCTCGCGATACAAATCCAGCGGCAGCCTTTCGCGCCATTAGCGGCATTTCTTCCGGTCTGACAATCCATGCCGGCAATCGCGCCGGCCGGTGCCGTCGACTGTAGGTCTCGCCAATTAAGGACTTGTTAATGCTATATCTTGATTTGCTGTGGAGAGAGCACGCCTCGTCAAATCGAGCGTGGGCGGTCCGCCAGCTTTGGATTTGAGACGCAGGCGGTTAAGGAATTGTTCACACCTGCCCAACTGCGCTGCCGCCACCAGTCAATCGTTCGAGGGCACTCCATAGCGGGCAAAGTCCTCGCGGATTCCAGCGTCGATTCTTCTTGCCGCCGAAATATCGCTATCGCCGCCAGCTCTGTCGCCGAGCTTGAGTCTGGCAACCCCGCGGCCGTAGAGCGCGCTCGCAAGCTTGGGCATGAACCGCAGCGCCGAGTTGTAATCATCGATAGCCGCGGAGAGTTGCCCCATTTTCAGGTTTATCAGAGCTCGCGAATCGTATGTTGCGGCGTTGTTTGCTTCGAATAGAAGCGCTCTGTTGCAGTCTTCCAGCGCAGCCTGCAAAGCCCCGAGGACGGCCCGGGCCCAACAGCGTCCGCTCCACATCGCCTCGAGATTCGGATCGAGGCGAATTGCCTCGTCATAGTCCTGCGCTGCACGGTCGTACGCATTCCTCTTCAGGTAGGCCGCCGCACGGTTGGCAAAAGCAGCGGCATAGTTCGGGTTGAGCTTGAGCGCCTCCTCAAAAGCGCCAAGGGCCAGGTCGTACGCGCCCGTTCTTAGATAGGCCACGCCGAGGTTGTTGAAGGCTTTCGGATAATTCGGGTTAAGCCTGGTCGCTTCAACGAAATCCTTGATCGCGCGTTCATAGTTGTTTTTGGCGCTGTAGGCATTGCCCCTGTTGTTGTGGGCGACAGCGAAGCCGTTCGCCGTCCCATCGCCGGCATCGATAAAGGCCGTGCAACCATCGATCCGAGCTTCGGGCGACACGCGGTCTGAGCCGTTACACAGTTCAACATTCTTCAGGGAGCTGCCCTTCTTCGGCTTCTGCGCCCAGCCCGACGAACCGGACAGCACAAGGATAACAATGAGCATCACGGCCTTGATCAAACTGGCTCTTGCGGTCATTTCCACACCAGGCGTCCGACTCCGACAGCGAGCGAAGCGCTAATCCTGATCTCTCTGCCCGGCCGGCGCTGCGCGCGCATTACCGCGGCTTCGGGCCAAGCAAAGTTCTCAGCATCCCCGACAGATGTTGAGCCTGCGATTGCTGCTTCGATCAGGCTCCGGCGCCGCGGATGTCGCCGGCTTCTTCAGGAGCTTACTTTTGCCCTCTTCGATCAGGGTCGAAAACTTGACCGACCCATCATCCGAAATCTCGATATGCGGCGTCGTGCCTCGGATTCCCAGCGTGGCGACGGGAGTCTCGACCTTCATGTCGCCGGTCTTTGCGACACTGCCAGCAACGAACGTGAACGTGCCCCTGGCGAGATTGAACAGGGTTGCATTGGAATTGCCGGCCGGCTCATACACATAATGATCCAACACCATACGGGCGTTGCTCGATAGATTGAACGAGCTGCCGTCGGTGAAGTTGATTCCCACTCGGCCATCGGCCCCGGTCAGCACCACATCACCGAGATATACAGGATCACCGGTGTTGGCCCGGCCGGGCTCACTCGAGACATTCGCCTGAACGACCACTGCGCTCGCATGCTCGATGGTGACCCAGCCTGTGGCCACCACCACCTTCCCAATCGGTTTCGATGACGAGGTAGCAAGGGCGGGCTTGGCGGAATCGATTTGCCCTCGAGCCGCACTCGGCAAGAAATTGGCAAGCGCCAAAACAAGGCCGGTTGCCAAAGCGACCATCGTAGGTTTGCACATGATCCCCCCTTTCTGAGAAGATCTTGTCGGCATCGGCGGCGCATTGAAGCCGCGAACGCAGCACAACAAATATAATTGTTGTTTAATTAGTTTAATTGACTTAATTTATATCCAATATTGCGAAAGCGCCACCTATTTAAATCGTTTGTCAATGCAATCACTTTGGCGGGAGGGGCATGTCGGGAATGACAGTACGGCATCGCCGTCCCCGAGAATGCGTCTCTCTCTCTAGAGCGGATTTGATTATTTCGGCGGGCGAGCCTCGGCTGCCAGCGCCTGGGATATCTGTCCCTTGGCGAGGGTCGCCCTGAGAAGACCATGGCAGCACGCCGAGCCTGAATCGATCACCCAGGCGAGGTCGAACGATGTTAGTTGCATCCGGCATCGAGGTTGGTAACGGGGCCGCCGTGGCCCTGCCCGTCGAAATCATCGGCCATATTCATAAAGTGATCGGTTGCGGTACGCTTACGCGAGCGACCGGCATCGCCACACAGGCGGTAGCTGGTGCGCTTGTCTACCGGGGCGACGTGCTGGAGACCGATGCCGACGGACAGATCACAATTGGCTTCCTCGACGGTACTTTCTTCAACATCGCCTGCGGCACTCGCGTAGTGCTGAGCGAGTTCGCCTTCGACGTCGAAGGCATGTCACCTGCAGCCTTGTTCGACGTGACCCGAGCGAGCTTCAGTTTCGTACCAGGCCGGCTAGTAGAAACCGGGTCATTCCAGCTGAATACCCCCATCGCAGCCATTCGCGCCCGGAGCCACGCGGGCGGCTTCGGGATGCTGACGCTTGCGGCATTGACTTTCTCGACCGCGCAAAATGCCGAGGCCGCGGATCCAGATGTTACATTCTTGGATGACGATTCCATCACTTACAAGGACCTCGCGCACGGTGCATTTGAGCTCGTGACCAAGGAACCGATCCCGCGCCACATCATCGTCGAGGATCCGGGCGAGACGATCGTCCTCAAGAAGGTGGGATCCACCATCAGCGTCAATCAAGTCGCGAACACCGCCGCTCGCATGGACGAGTTGCGCGCCGCGCAACAGGATGTGCTCGCCAATCTCACACAAGGGCAAGGGCCGCATGGCTCGAGCACCCCTCCGTTCGTCAAATCCCAGCCGCTGCAGCCGATCAACTTCGTTCCGCCTGATACGCCGGAGCTGCAGACTTTGCCGATTGTGTTGCCCTTCGCCATTCTGGAGCCTGTGGGACGTCTACCGCCGACGCTCAGCACCGGGGCTGGGCCAGCTGAACGCGACAGGTGGTGTTTGACACATTCACTGCGACAACAGGAACTTTCAGTGCCAGTAGCACCAACGGCGGCGGCCAGCTGACTTTCGGTGTCATCGGGGCGAACGCCGCTCATACGGTCCTGGATGGGGTGACGTACGATCTGTCGAAGACAAGCCCCTACGGGATACTCTACGTCAACAGCACAAGCGGCGCCTATACGTTCGTGCCTAACGACGCTGCGATCAACGCGCTGAAGGCGCCCACGACTGACGGTTTCGTTATCACGGTCTCTGATGGATTCACCTCGGTCAATCAGACGTTCACGGTCACCATTAACGGTGTCAACGACGCTGCAGTGATCTCCGGCACCACGACCGGTTCGATCATCGAGGCTGGCGGTATCGCGAATGGAACGCCCGGCACGCCGATTGCGACCGGCACCCTTTCCGATACCGACGTCGACGATCCGCCCAATACGTTCACGGCCGTGAGCTCGCCAACGACGAGCGCCGGCGGCTATGGCACTTTCACGATGACGGCGGCCGGCGTGTGGGTCTACACCTTGGACAACGCCAACGTCGCTGTGCAAGCGCTCAATGCCGGCGAGACGCTGACCGACAGCTTTACGGTGACCACGATCGGAGGCACCGCCCAGGTAGTGACGATCACCATCCACGGAGCCAGTGACGCGGCGGTCATTTCCGGCACGACGACCGGCGCAGTGATCGAGGCTGGCGGCATCGCCAATGCAAATCCCGGCACGCCCACCGCGACCGGCACGCTCATCGACACCGATGTCGACACGACCGCAAATGCTTTCACGGCAATCGGCTCGCCAACAGCGAGCGCAGCCGGCTACGGCAACTTCACCATGACGGCAGCGGGCGTGTGGACCTACACGCTCGACAACACTAACGGCGCGGTGCAGGCGCTCAATGCCGGCCAGACACTGACCGACACGTTCACCGTGACCACGCTGGACGGATCCGCCCAAGTAGTGACGATCACCATTCACGGCAGCAACGATGCTGCCGTCATTTCCGGCAACACCGCCGGCTCGGTGACCGAGGCCGGAGGCGCTTCCAACGCGACACCCGGCACGCCGAGCGCAACAGGCACGCTCGTTGCGATCGACGTCGACAATACGTCCAATACCTTCACAGCTGTGAGTTCGCCCAAGGCAAGCACGAATGGGTATGGCACCTTTACGATAACCGCCGCCGGCGTGTGGACCTATACGCTCGACAACGCCAACGGCGCGGTGCAGGCGCTCAATGTCGGCGGCGCGCTCACCGACAGTTTCTCTGTCACAACCCTCGACGGCACGCCGCAGGTGGTGACGATCACTATTCAGGGCAGCAACGACGCGGCTATCATTTCCGGCACCACGACCGGCTCAGTGACCGAGGCAGGAACTTTCTCACCCGGCATTCCGATCGCGACCGGCACGCTCACCGATACAGACGTCGACAACGCGCCGAACACGTTCACCGCAGTCTCCTCGCCTGCTGCGAGCGACGATGGATATGGCACGTTCACCATGACGGCGGCCGGCGTATGGACTTACACCCTCGACAACAACAACAGCGTGGTTCAGGCGCTCGAGGTCGGCGACCCGTTGACCGACACTTTCACCGTAACTGCCATCGACGGTACCAGGCAGGCGGTGACCGTCGCCATCCATGGCGCCAGTGACGCAGACCCGAATGACTTTGATTATCTGGCCACCGGATCTGTCGTGATCTCCGATCCACCCAACGTGTATGGGACGCCGGGGCCCGAAACCATCGCGGGCGGCGGCGACACAGGTCAGATCATCTACGCGGGGGCCGGCAATGATACGGTCAATGGCACCGGCAAAGCGGACGTTCTCTATAGCGGCTCCGGCAATGACACGATCAAAGGTAACGACGGGGATGACGCCATCTACGGGGGCTCGGGCAACGATACAATCAACGGCAACAACGGCGGCGACACCATAACTGGTGGATTTGGTGCGGACCAACTCACCGGCAGCAATGGGAACGACCGTTTCGCTTATTTGTTCGTAGCCGATTCCAACGCAAGCCAGTTCGACACCATCACCGATTTCGCATCGGGGTCCGACAAGATCGACTTGACCGCTCTTGGCGCGCTTGGGTTCGTCATCTTGGCCTTGAGCTCAACCAGCACGGCCGTGCCGGCACATACGATCGCCTGGCTCTATGACAGCGCGGCGAATGAAACCATCGTGTACGTCAATCCAACGGACCAGACCCTGCACATCGGCGATTCCGGTCTGCTCGAAATCCATTTGCAGGGGATTGCAACCATCGACGCGTCGGACTTCCTCTTGGCGCCAGCTGCGGCACCTGTGATGGCGGCTGCCAGCGAACCGCTCGACCTCAGCGCAACCGCGCAGAGTGACGCGACGATGATAGCCACTTCCGAGGTCTCGTCCGATTCCGGGAGCGGCGACGGCACGCTATCCGCCAATGGGAGTTCCACGATCCCCTCAAGTGAGGCGACCTACAGCCTGAATTGGAGCTGGGACCAGATCGGACCGACCGAATATTCCAGCCTCTCCAGTTCAGACGACGTGCAAACGCACCTGACCGAACCGCCCCGCAATGACGCATTAGCTCCCTCAGCCAGCGGACTGTCTACGATCTTGCACCACATGGCCGCACCGACGGAGGTCACTTTTATCTTCGATCAGATCGATGTGGCCGACACGGAGACTATCATTGGCAAGAATGGCGAGCTCGCCGGAAGTGCCCACATGCCTGATGTTGCTCTTGCAGCACTGGACATGGCCCACAACCCCGCTGAACAGCACGCCGGGCTTGCGCTGGGGAGCGTTGCCGGGAATCATGGCGCCGCGAGGTCGGAAAACGCTGACAATGCCGCTCTTGCTCACGGCCACACCGGCCATGACGGCGCAGACACGACGCCCAACCCGAGCCTGCTGAAATCGGCTGGCGGCGTCAATCATTCGCCCTCAAGTAAAGCGGCCGACGAGGAGCATGATCCGCACCATGCACCGTCTGGGTCAGCGCCTGCCGATCCCCAGCAGCTCGGCGAATCATTCGAATTCAAGGATGACACTTCACACGGCCGGCGGTCACTGCCCAACGCAGAGCTCGATGATCTTTCTAACCCGGCCGATCATCACGACCACGCTGGAGGGGCCCACGGATCCGAGCTGGTGGCTATGCCTGAACTGTCCCCGCCAAATATTGATCCAACTGACCGGGCAGGTACAGCTCACGGCCACGTGCTGCACGATCTGATCGTGTGACGCCCAACTGCGTCTTCAGTGCTGTTTCCGGTGCCATCCGGCGCGGAGGAGTTCTGTTGATCGAGAGAAGATTCATCATCGTTGCCGTCGACTCCTTCGGGCGGCGCTGCATGCTGATGGCTTAGCGCCGATATCCAGGCGGACGTCATCGCCGCTATGAGGACCCGGTTGACGGCCTCAATTACGCGTTCTGCTGCGGACGAGTAGTTCATGGCCTCCTCCTCCCGCGCTGCTGATTGCGAATGGCCCAAGCCTACGACGATCCCTCGAGTGCCACTGTCCGCTGCTTCACACCCGCGCGCGTCAACTCACCGCAGTCTCAGAAGATGCCGCGTGCGGCAGCTGCACCCGCGACGGGAGGTTGATGTGCTGCATTGATGAGTTGCTGAGCGCGCGCACTCACAACCTTGGAGGCGTTGCGCTTCGCACGCGACTCTGAATCAGATGTGATCTCGGCGATGCGAATCGATTGGTTAGCTTTGGGGGTAATCAATGAGCGGAGAAGCCGGTTGCATTGTGTGTAGCAGGGCAAGAGCGGTCGTAGCGATCGTTCCGATTGCCAGAGGATATGCCCTGAAAGTATATGAATGCTCCTGTTGTCATAGCACGCTGCAGCTCGTGACTCGCGTCACGAAGGCCGCGCTGATCAAGCAGCAGCTCAATACTCTTCCTCGCGTTGAGAAGCAGTTGCGCCCGCCTGTTCGCAGGGTGCAACAGGCGCTTGCAAACTAACCAAGCAAGGGCGTCTCGCTGGGCTGCAGTCGGACAACCGCGCGAACGCAGGTTGCCAAAGCACGCTTCGCCTCGCGCCCTCAATTCGGCTTTTGCGTCGGCTTGCCGTCGATCTTGGGCAGATCGCCGGCCGAGGCGGACTGATCTCCGCCGCCATTGGCCCGCCGGGCCATCTCGACGGTGAGCCGCTCGGCCGCCTCGGGCGACATCAGTCCGAGGATGTCCGACATCTTGCGCGGCGCGATGGCCGAGGCGATCTCGATCAGCACGCCCATCTCGAGCCGGTCGAACACCCGCGCGGCATCCTTCGGCTTCATGCCCTCATACATGGTGACGAGGCCCTTCATGCGCTGGGCTTCGGCCGCCTTCTGCTCGGCCTGGGTTGCGGAGATGCGGGTCTCCACCGCCTTCATCTCCTCGACCTTGTTCTCGATGCGCTTCTCGGCCGACTTCAGCAGGCTCTCGCGAATGTCGATCTCGCGCTGGCGGGCCTCGATCTCCTGGCGGCGCGCCTGCAATCGCTCGAGGATCGCGCGCTCGGCGGCCGAGACCTGCGGCTGGGCCTCGTCCATCTTGATCACGGTGCCTTCGGGCTTGCTTTCGGGAGCAGCCGGCTTCGGCGCCTCCTTGGGCGCGCCATGAGTCGATCCGGTGATGTCAGGATCCTCGCGACCGGTTGGGAAGTTCAGATTCTCCTGCGCCCAGGATTTCTTGGCTTGGTTCGGATTGTAGTCGAACACATAGCCGCCATTGATCGCGAGGCCCGCGACCTTCAGCGTGGCGAGACCTGCGACGGCCACCAGAACGACGGGGATGACGCGGATGTTACGAAAGGACTTCATACCCCTGACTTCATGCGGCAAGGCCGTTGGATCGCCGGCGCTCGGAGAAAGCTTCAGCCGCCGCCGCGACCGCCTTCGCCGTCGTAGGCTTGGCCGCGGGGACGGCAACCGTTTCCGGATTGGTGACGGGACGCGCGGCGGTCGCGATCTTGGACAGGCGCCGCACCACGTTGTCGGCCTCGCCGAGCTGCTTGTGGAGCTGGTCAGACATTTGCGTCGCTGCCGCGAGCTGGCTGCCGAGGTTCTCGTTAACGTCGCGCACGGCGAGCTTCAGTCCGCCGATCGCGCGCTCGGCGATTTCAGTCGCGGTGATCAGCTCGCCGATTACCGCCTTCAGCGAATGCTCGTCCGCCTTCAGCCGCGTCAGCCGCTTGTTGAGCATGACACAATAGACGATCGTCAGCATCAGCAGGATAGCCACCAGCGACTCGATCGCCATTCCCAGGGAGTGGTTCATGGGGCCTCTATCATCTTGTTCTGCTCGTCAACCTTCTCGAACATCGCAAGTGTCGTACTTGGCTTGCGCAGGGGTTTCGTCACCCGGATCGCGACCCGGTCGCCGACCCGGCCCATCCGTCCTTCGGTCAGGGTGACGCTGCCGCAGCGCACCGACACGTTGGCATCCGCGCGCATCTCGAGCGGCAGCGTGTCGCCGACCTTGAGCCGCATCAGCTGCTTGAGCGGAATGTCGGCCTCGTAGAGCACGGCGTCGACGGCGATCTCGGCCTGCACGATCTCGGTTGCGAAATGCCCCTCCCAGACCGGGTCGCGGCCGAACTTTTCGCCCATGAACATCTGGAGCAGGACGCCCCGGATCGGTTCAATGGTCGCGTAAGGCAGCAACAGCTCGATGTTGCCGCCGCGGTCTTCCATGTCGATGCGCAGGCGCACCAGGATCGCGGCGTTGGCGGGACGGCTGATCGCGGCGAATCGCGGATTGGTCTCGAGCCGGTCGATCGTGAAGGTCACTGGGGAGAGCGGCCGGAACGCCTGCTCGGCATCGGCCAGCACCACCTCGACCAGCCGCTTGACCAGCTCGGTCTCGATCGTGGTATAGGGCCGCCCCTCGATGCGGAGCTGGCTGGTGCCGCGGCGGCCGCCGAGCAGCACGTCGATCATCGAGTAGATCAGGTTGGAATCGACCGTCGCCATGCCGAAGTTTTCCCACTCCTCGGCCTTGAACACCGAGAGCACGGCCGGCAGCGGGATCGAGTTCATGTAGTCGCCGAAGCGCACCGAGGTGATGCGATCGAGCGAGACTTCGACGTTGTCGGAGGTGAAATTGCGCAAGCTCGTCGTCAACAGCCGCACCAAACGGTCGAAGACGATTTCGAGCATCGGCAGACGCTCGTAGGAGACCATCGCCGAATCGATGATCGCACGAATGCCGGAGTGGTCGTCGAGCGTGACATCGCCGACGGTGAAGCCGAGGAGATTGTCGATCTCCTCCTGCGACAGCACCCGCTCGCCGGAATTCTTGCCGCTGCCGAGATCGCGGCTGCCGTCCTCGACCATCGCCGCCCATTGCAGGGCCATGGTCTCGGAAAGTTCGTTCTCGGCGGCAGCCTTGGCGGCCTCCGCCGGATCCTCCGAATCGAGCGAGGCCTCCCATTGGGCGGCAATCGCATCCTGGTCCATCTGCTCGGTGCCGGCCATGGCGCTAGCTCATTCCCCTCACTGCACCACGACTTCCTTGAACAGCACCGCGCTGACCTGGATCGGGGCGACCGCCGCGTTGACGCGCTTGGTCAGTTCCTCCTTGAGGCGGAAGATGCCGGCGGAGCCGTTGAGGTCGGAGGGGCGAAGTTCGCGCACATAGGTCTGGAAGATGTCGGTGACGCGCGGCATCGTCGGCTTGATCGCCTCGATCTGCTTTTCTTCCTTCAGCTCCAGCACGATCTTCAACCGCAGATATTGCACGCGCTCGCCGGGCGCGCCGGCGAGGTTGACCATCATGTCGGGAACGTCGACGAAAGCCGGCGGCTTCGGCGGCGGCGCCGCCTCGGCATGGTGCTCGTCGTCGCCATGACGGAAGAAGAAGAACCACGTCGCAGCACCGCCGCCGAGGACGGCGAGCAGGCCGACGGCCATGATGATAAGCTTGAGCTTGTTCTTCGGCGGAGCGGCTTCCGCGCCGTCAGCGGCTGCGCCGCCTTCCGCTTCATTCTCTGCCATGATCGCCGCGCCCGGATCTCTCAAAGGGGTCGAAAGAGCGAAGCCTCAGACAGTGACGCGATACAAATGCCCCAGCGCGATGCGCTCCTCTTCATGGCAAACGCTACGGTAATAATGGTTAACGGAACCTTTCGATTGGGCCTCCGCTAGGAAAAATCTGCCGGGCAAACATGGCTAACAGAACCTTTCTGCCGCCCTCCCGCACCCCTCAAATTTCATCAAGTGCTTTAAATTACACGACTTTTAGAGTTGGCACGGCTTTCGCTGAGAAAGGGCCGAGACCCGACGGTTTGGGAGAACCAGACGGTCTCGTTCACGGGGTCCGCCAAGGCGCTTGGGAGAGCGAGGTGGCAGATCTCACTCAGGGGAGAATTCCGATGCAGAACGCGCTTCTGATCGGCTTGTCACGGCAGATGACGTTGGAACGGCAGATGGATGTCATCGCCAACAATGTCGCCAATGCCAATACCAACGGCTTCAAGGCCGACCATTCGCTGTTCGAGGAGTACCTCAACTCGAACGCGCGTGAGGACAATTTCCTCGGCTCCGACCGCCGGGTCTCCTATGTGCAGGACCGCGGCACCTTTCGCGACGTCGGCCAGGGGCCGATGGAGCCGACCAACAACCCGCTCGACATGGCGATCGACGGCAACGCCTATTTCGCGGTGCAGGCCAATGGCGGCGAGCGTTACACCCGCGACGGCAAGTTCTCGCTCAACAGCACCGGCCAGCTCGTCACCTCCGACGGCAACCTCGTGCTGAGCACCGCCGGCCCGATCACCTTCCAGCCGACCGACCACGACATCAACGTTGCACCCGACGGCACCGTCACCGTGCTCGAGGGCACGGCGAAGACCGACTCCATCCGCGGCAAGATCCGCATGGCCTCGTTCGACGATCCGGCCAAGCTGACCAAGCTCGGCGCCAACCTCTATGACATCGGCTCCGCCGTCCAGCAGGCCGACACCAAATCCAGCGTGCGCCAGGGCTACGTCGAGAAGTCGAACGTCAATGCGGTCGGCGAGATGAGCCGCATGGTCGAAGTCATGCGCAGCTACACCGCCATCGCCAGCCTGCTCCAGCAGCAGAGCGACCTCCACAAATCGGCGATCGAAAAGCTCGCCGACGTTCCGGCCTGATTGAAGGAGAACTGACATGCAGGCGCTTCACACCGCAGCGACCGGAATGGCGGCACAGGAACTCAACGTTCAGGTGATCTCCAACAACATCGCGAACCTCCGCACCACCGGCTTCAAGAAGCAGACCGCGGCGTTTCAGGACCTGATCTACGAGCACGTCCGCCGCGTCGGCGCGCAGTCATCCGACCAGGGCACCATCCTGCCGGTGGGCGTCGACATCGGCGGCGGCGTCAAGACCGTCGGCACGCCGCGCAGCATGACGCAAGGCACGCTGTCGCAGACCGGTAACGATCTCGACCTCGCGGTCTCGGGCGACGGCTTCTTCAAGATCCTGATGCCCGACGGCACCTACCAGTACACCCGCGACGGCACCTTCCAGATGGACAATCAGGGCCGCATTGTCACCGCACAGGGCAACCCGGTGCAGCCGACGATCACGATCCCGAACAACGCCTCGGGCCTGACCGTCAACGTCCAGGGCCAGGTCTCGGTGACCCTGCCGGGCTCGTCGACCTCGACCATCCTCGGCCAGATCGGCCTAACTCGCTTTATCAATAAGGCCGGCCTCCAGCCCGTCGGCAGCAATCAGTTCACCGAGACACCCTCCTCCGGCCCGCCGCAGGACGGCACCGCGACGGCCGAAGGTTACGGCAATATCACGCAAGGCAGCCTCGAGCAGGCCAATGTCGACGTCGTCTCGGAAATGAGCGACCTGATCGCGGCCCAGCGCGCCTACGAAATGAACGCCAAGGTGATCAGCGCCGCCGACCAGATGATGCAATCGACGACGGCGCTGTTCCGCTGAGGTGATGACCATGATCCGGACCACCCTCGCCACGATCTTCGCTCTGCTCGCGCTGGCACTGCCGGCAGCGGCGGCCGACGATTTCATCGCAGCGCCGACGCTGCGCGCGAGCGTCACCGTGACCTCGGACGTGGTGCGGGTCGGCGATCTCATCGACAACGCAGGATCTGCCGCGCTGATCCCCGTCTACCGCTCGCCCGATCTCGGCACCACCGGCGCACTGCCGGTCGCGCAGGTGTTGTCGGTGCTCCGCGCAAAACAGGTGATCGGCATCATGACCGGCGACATCAAAGAGGTCCAGGTCACCCGGCTCGCCCGCACGCTCGCCAGCAAGGACCTCGAAACCGCAGTCGCCTCCGCGCTCGAGCGCCGCTTCGGCCTCGGGGAAGCCGCCAACATCACCGTCACGTTCGACCGCGGCATCTCCGACATGCGGTTGGATGCCTCCAACACCGGCGCGCTCCAGCCGGTTGCAACCCGCTATGACGCCCGCAGCGGCCGTTTCGACGTCGCCTTCGAGATCAACAACGACAACAATCCGACGCCGACCAAGCTGCGCTTCACCGGCACCGCGATCGAGACGGTGGAAGTGGCCGTGCTGACGCGCGACATCGACCGCACCGAGCTCCTGAAATCTTCGGACGTCGCGCTGGAGCGCCGGCCGAAGGCCGAGGTCACCGGCGAGCCCGCCTCGCGCGATCGCACCGTCGGGATGCAGCTGCGCCGGCCGATGCGCGCCGGCATGCCGATCCGCGTCGCCGACATCGTCAAGCCCGACTTCGTGGTGCGCGATCAGACCGTGACCATCATCTACCAGGTGCCCGGCCTCCACCTCACCACGCGCGGCAAGGCGATCGAGAGCGGCGCCGAGGGGGACACCGTCAGCGTGCTCAATTTGCAATCCAAGCGTACGCTGACCGGAACCGTCACCGGCCGCGGCCAGGTCACCGTCCAGGGCGCCAGCCAGTCCGCACCGATGACGCCCGCGATCGAGCAGACCTCGTCGATCAAGCGTGACGACGTGCCGGCGGCCGCAGCCCTCGCCCAAAGTCTGGTCCAAGCCCCTGTGTCTCCGGCCCAGATCGCACAAGCCCAGATCGCGCAAGTTCGCGTCTCGCAAGCTCCAGCCAAGTCAGAGTAAGTTCATGTCTCCGTTCAGTTCGGCTTTCCACCTTCGTCGCATCGCGATCTCTGCCCTGCTGCTGGCGACTTGCGCCCTCGCAACCGGCTGCTCCTCGATCGACCGCCTGTCGCAGATCGGCGAGCAACCGAAATTGTCGGCGATCGACAATCCGACGACGCAGCCCGGCTACAAGCCGGTGCAGATGCCGATGCCGAAGCCGGAAGTCGCCTCCTACAATCCAAACTCGCTGTGGCGCAACGGCAGCCGCGCTTTCTTCAAGGACCAGCGCGCCCGCCAGGTCGGCGACCTCCTGACGGTGACCGTGAACATCACCGACAAGGCCAACCTCTCCAACGAGACCCAGCGCAGCCGCACCAGCAAAGAAGACTCTGGAATTACGGACTTCATCGGCAGCCAGACAGTCACGCAGCCGCTCAAGGTTCTCCCCGGACGTCTTCTCACCACTGACTCGACATCCTCGGCCGACGGCAAGGGCTCGGTCAACCGCCAGGAAGCGTTGCAGACCAACGTCGCCGCGGTGGTCACGCAAGTGCTGCCGAACGGCAACCTCGTGGTCGAGGGCAAGCAGGAAATCCGCGTCAACTACGAGATCCGCGAGCTCGTGGTCGCCGGCATCGTTCGCCCCGAAGACATCCAGAGCGACAACACCATCGATTCCAGCAAGATCGCACAGGCCCGCATCGCCTATGGCGGCCGCGGCCAGATCATGGACGTGCAACAGCCGCGCTATGGCCAGCAGGTCATGGACGTGCTGCTGCCCTTCTAAGCTTCTTTAAGAGCTCCCACATCGTGTTCGCGAACCTAGGCGCGAACGACGATGTACGACGCGGCCTCCGGTAGCTCCCCTGCCGGAGGCCGCATGTATTTTGGAGGTGGATGCTAGCGGGCTGTGAGTCAGGTCGCGCCATAGAAACGACGTCGCTGCCTCAAACACCGTCGCAATGACGAGCTTGCCGGGCGCTATCTACTCTCCCCCCCTGTCATCGTCCGCGAAGGCGGACGAACGATCCAGTACTCCAAGGCGCCCGTTGCTAAATCGATGCGGCGCGGCTTACTGGATTCGCCGCCTTCGCGCGGAATGACAGCATAGAATGCCGTAGCCCCCTCACGTAAACTCCGCCTCCACCGTCCCCAATCCGTCCAGCTCCATGCGCACCTTGTCGCCGGCCTTCAGCCAGAGCGTCTTCACCAGGCTGCCGGTGAGCACGAGCTGTCCCGCATGCAGGCTCTTGCCTTCGGCGGCGAGATGGTTGGCGAGCCAGGCGAGTGCGTTGTGGGGATGACCGAGCACGTCGGCGCCGGTGCCTTGGCTCACCTCCTCGCCGTTGACGATGGCCCCCCCCTTCACCGCGTTCAGATCCGGCACCGACGAGCGCGGAACCAGGGGCCCCAGCACGCAGCCCGCGGCGAAGAAATCGTCGGCGATCAGCGTCGGCGCCCCCATCGTCTCCCACTTCACGTAGCGATCGTCGACGATCTCGATCGCGGGATGGTAGGCGTCGACGGCCTCGCCGACCCATTCGGCCGTGAACGGCGCCTCGCCGGCGGCAAGGTCGCGCTTCAGCCGCACCGCGATCTCGCATTCGACGCCGACGCGGACATAGTTGGACGCGGCGAGCTTGGCGCCGCTGTCATGGACGCCGTTCTGGAACACGCCGCCGCCGCAAGGGTGCGGGATACCGATGTAATCCTGCATCACCTGGCTGGTGCAACCGATTTTGTAGCCGACGAGCGGCCCGACATGAGGCAGCAGGAGATCGTGCAGCGCGCGCTGGACCTGATAACCCTCGGCTTCGTCCGTGGGGGGGCGCTTCAGCGCCGCGAGCGGCGCATGGTTGCGGCGCGCCTGCGCGATCGCCTTTGCGGCTTCGAGAATCCTGTCCATCGGCGCCGCCTCCCACGCTACGCAACATTGCGGCTCAGTTCAGCATTCCCGTCCGCGCCTGACAAGCGCTGCTCGGCGCTGGGCCGAGCCGATTACGGGGGCTCCCGCCGCTTAAGAAAATATTGAGTTGGTTCGGGCCTTATGGAGCCGCGCGCCAGGCCCACTCGCCCCACGCAGCACCGAGGCTCGGATTGCAGCGATGCGTGAAGCCGCTGCGGCGGCGCATCAAGTTGCTGGTCGATCTCGTTGATGCGACTCGCAAAACCCTCCCCGCAGCTGAAGTGAATGTTGTTTCTCATGTGAACTCATGTGAGCTTGCAGGAATCGACGCTACCTCATTGATCCTGATTCATATTTCGCGATCATGAGACGGGCGCCTTGTCGTGGTGCCTGAACCAGCACCACGACAGGCCAAGCGAAGCTGCTCGCCTCAGGCGTAGCCGAGCGCGATCCGGATCGCAATTTCGACCGGCGAGTAGTCATGGTCTACACGGTCCAGCCGATAGGGCTCGGCCGGAGGAAGGTCGGGCTGTGCCATGAAGCGTGGTGTCCGTCCGCGGTGCTTTTGCGCAGCGTGCACCAGGAAAGGATGGCACAGATAGACCGTGCCCGCCTCGCCCGTCGCAAGGGCGATCTCGCAATCGGCCCCCATGTCATCCAGCACCATCCGCGCACGACCCGCCTCTCCCGCCGGCGCGAGATAGCGCGCCATCGGCATGTGCGAGCCGCTCCTGATCCGCGTCGGCGCGTCGTGCTCGCCAACATCGGAGAACAGGAACAACATCAGCAGCGCGCGGCCGCGCGAGACAATATTGGCTCGCCACGGCGAATAGTCGTGCCGCTCGTTGGGGTCGCAGTCCTCGCCGGGAAAGCTGAGGTCGATGTGCCAGCCAGCATCGCCGGGATCGTCCGGATGTGGGAAGCGCACCGCAAAGGTGCCGCCGATATCCTTGCGCGCCCGCCAACGGCCGGCGCCGACCAGCTGGTCGAACGCGCGATGCAGCACCGGCATGTTGGCGATCTCTCGAAATGGCGGACCGCCATAGCCGGACAGCCGGATCACAGGGCGCGTCCAGGTCGACGGATCGTGTTCGCTGCACGGTAGATCGCGCCACAGGATGGCTCGTGCTTGCTCGGCGAGTGCGCGGGGAAAGGCGTTGTCGATCCGGACAAAGCCCTGTTCAATGAATTCCTGGATTTGCGCAGGCTCAAGGGCAAGCGCGTCATCTCGATCGCTCATGATTATTGTCTCTCAAGCTATCGCCAGCCATCCTTGGGCCCGCGTCATGCGGAGCCTGGCCGGCTCATTTCGGTTCACTGGAGTCAGGCCAGGCGGCAGCCTGCGCGGTCGATCAGCGCTTCCGGCTGGAAGCGGGATCAGCCCAAGCGATATTGAGAGTGCGAATCATCATAGCGGCGCGATCTACGCGCCAAACCAGCGGCGTTCAAGCGACGCCCTGCCTCCAAAAACAAAGAGCCGCAACTCTGCGGCTCGGGCTCTATTCGTCGCGATAGACCTTCTCGCGCTTCTCGTGGCGCTCCTGCGCCTCCACCGAGAGCGTCGCGATGGGCCGGGCCTCGAGCCGCTTCAACGAGATCGGCTCGCCGGTTTCCTCGCAATAGCCGTAGGTGTTGTCCTCGATGCGCTGAAGCGCGGCGTCGATCTTCGCGATCAACTTGCGCTGGCGGTCGCGGGCGCGAAGTTCGATGGCACGGTCGGTTTCAGACGAAGCCCGATCGGCGAGATCGGGGTGGTTCACGTTCTCCTCCTGCAGGGCTTGCAGGGTGAGCTTGGACTCTTTGAGGATCTCATCCTTCCAGGCGAGGAGCTTCAGACGAAAGTACTCCTTCTGCCGGTCGTTCATGAAAGGCTCTTTGTCGGTCGGACGGTAGTTTTTCAACTTTTCCAAAGGGCGGCCTATCTGTCTAAGCAACGACTCGCAAACGGAACGGGGTCCGTCGAGCGGGGCGTTATATAGCGGCCTCCTGTGACAGACAATATTTCCCTGCCGCCTCGGTCGCCGCCCCCAAGCCCTTGCACAGGAAGGTTTATCCGCAAAGGCCCGGGGGCGGCTGACAGCTCAGTAGCCGACCGTGAAACGCTGCCTCGGATGGGCCGGCCGCTCGATCTCGTCGGCGAGCGCAATGGCGTAGTCGGCGAAGGTGATCCAGCTCTTTCCGTTCGCATCTGCGAGAAGCTGGTCGCTCCCGAGCCGGAACTTGCCCGTCCGCTCGCCCTCGACGAACAGCGCCGACGGCGAGATGAAGGTCCAGTTCAGGTCCTTTTCCTGCCGCAACAGGTCCAGGAAGGCCCCGCCCTTTTCCGCCTCCGCCTTGTACTGGGCGGGAAAGTTGGGAGTCGTCACCAGTTTCACGCCCGGCGCCACTTCCAGGCTGCCGGCGCCACCGACAACGAGGTAGCGGCCAACCTTGGAGTCCTTCGCAGCGCCGATCAGCCGGAGCGGGTCGCTGGCCAGGAAGTGCACGGAACTCACGGCGACGTCGTGCCCATCCCACAGCTTGGCAAGGCCGGCCTGATCGCGCACGTCGCCCCTGGTGGGCGTGACGTTCGGCAGGGCGGCGATCTTTTCGGGGTTGCGAGCAATGGCGGTGACGCTATGGCCGCGACGAGACAATTCTCTGGTGATTTCCGACCCGGCCCGGCCCGAGGCGCCGGCAACTGCGATTTTCATGGAAGGCTCCTTTGCTTCGTTAGTACCTAGTAGTAACTTGATATCGCAAAGAATGCTGGTGTTAAGAGAGCACTTCGTGCTTACCTGATAACGCTGGAGTAACCGGCGAGCATATTCGCAAAGCACTAGGATGGAATCCGAGGACTCGACGATGAAGCCAGACGTCTATGCAGCGAACTGTCCGACGCGCCAGATCCTCGATCGCGTCGGCGACAAATGGGCGGTGCTGATCCTCTTGCTGCTGCGCGAGCAGCCGATGCGTTTCAATCAGTTGCGCCGCACGATCGAAGGCATTTCACAGAAGATGCTGAGTCAGGTTCTCAAATCGCTCGAACGCGACGGCCTGATCAGGCGCCGCGCCATCGCGACGGTGCCTGTCACGGTGGAATATTCGATCACGCAGCTCGGGCTGACGCTGGCGGCGGCGGTCGATCCCCTGCGCGATTGGGCCGAGCAGAATTTGAAGGACGTGCTCGCTGCCCAGCGCCGCTACGACGCACAACAGAAGGAGGAAGCGGCGTAGGCGCTCTCGCAGGAGCGCGCTCTGCACCCCAACCTCCGCTGTCATGCCCCGGCTTGCCGCCTTCGCTAAGCTCCGGCGGGCCGAGTACTCTTGTGGCCCCGGCGTAGCGTTGGCGGAGACGGGACCGGGCCATCCAGTCCGCCGCGGCTTCTTGAATCAACAACGTCTGTCTCTGGAATACTGGATCGCCCGCCTACGCGGGCGATGACAGCCTGCCTGTCTTACGCCCGGCCGGCCTTCGCCAGTTCGACCTCCACGCGCAGCTCGATCTCCGAGAGCACGGAATCAAGTCCGGGATCGCCCGACGACGACTTCAGGTTCGCCGCCGCGTCGCGCAGCCGCATCACGGTCGAGGCGTCGAGATTGCCGGAGAGGAGCCCCATCTTGAGATCGTCAAGCACGTCGAGCGCAGTCTTGCCGCGGGCGACCGAGCGCTTGCGGCGCGCGACCGGATCTTCTTCGACGCCTTGCAGTGCGAGCAACGCATCGATGTTCCCGGCGGCTTTCGGCGCGGCAGCGCTCCGCGTCTCCTGCGCCGACGAGGTGTCGGGCAGGACAAAGGTGCCGGAACCCGTCCGCCGGGCCTGGCTGGCCGTCGTTCCAAGCGTGGTGCCGTTCGGTCCGTAGATGCGCATCGCAGCAATCCGGGTGGTCGATGCCTCACCTTCGCCGTTTTATGGTTAACGGCGCGTAAACGGCTCGGCAAAATCTGCCGACAGGCGGCAGTTTCGCTCCTCAGGGCGAACGCCGGCTGACACCGGTCGGAACAGATTTACTCAACCTATTCAGCCATCTACCCTGCTGCCCTCGCTTGGCACGGCGCTCGCAAGGAAAGCGCCGGACCAGCTCGTCATGGGAGTGTCGCAGACGGTCCTTTGATTTGAGGAGCCCTTTTTGGGGGGGACCTTTGGGGAGCAGAGGATGCCAGGCGTTCGTTGGGTGAGGATTGTTGGGGTGGCCTGTGCCGCGCTGTCGGCGCTGGCGCTCTCGGTCACGCCTGCAAGCGCGACATCGCGCATCAAGGACCTCGCCAATATCGAGGGCGTGCGGCAGAACCAGCTCATCGGCTACGGCCTCGTCGTCGGCCTCAACGGCACCGGCGACACGCTCAATAACATCCCCTTCACCAAGCAATCGCTGCAGGCGATGCTCGAGCGCATGGGCGTCAACATCCGCGGCGCCACCATCCGCACCGGCAACGTCGCCGCTGTGATGGTGACGGGCAATTTGCCGGCGTTCGCCACCCAGGGCACGCGCATGGACGTCACTGTCTCCGCGCTCGGCGACGCCAAGAACCTCCAGGGCGGCACCCTGCTCGTCACCCCCCTGCTCGGCGCCGACGGCAACGTCTATGCGGTCGCGCAGGGCTCGCTCGCGATCTCCGGCTTCCAGGCCGAGGGCGAAGCGGCGAAAATCGTGCGCGGCGTGCCGACCGTCGGGCGCATTGCCAACGGCGCCATCATCGAGCGCGAGATCGAGTTCGCGCTCAATCGCCTGCCGAACGTCCGCTTGGCGCTGCGCAACGCCGACTTCACCACCGCCAAACGCATCGCGGCCGCCGTCAACGACTATCTCGGCGTCAAGACCGCCGAGCCGATCGACCCCTCGACGGTGCAGCTGTCGATACCACCGGAGTTCAAGGGCAACGTCGTCGCCTTTCTCACCGAGATCGAGCAGCTCCAGGTCGATCCCGATCTCGCCGCCAAGATCGTCATCGACGAGCGCAGCGGGATCATCGTGATGGGCCGCGACGTCCGCGTCGCCACGGTTGCGGTGGCGCAGGGCAACCTCACCGTGACGATCTCCGAGAGTCCCCAGGTGAGCCAACCCAACCCGTTGTCGCGCGGGCGGACCGTGGTTGCGCCGCGCAGCAGCGTCACCGTCACCGAGGACGGGAAGAAACTGGCCGTCGTCAAGGACGGCGTATCGCTCCAGCAACTCGTCGACGGCCTCAATGGCCTCGGCATCGGTCCCCGCGACATGATCAGCATCCTCCAGGCGATCAAGGCCGCCGGCGCGATCGAAGCCGACATCGAGGTGATGTGATGCAGACCGGCGCAATCAACACCCCGCGCGTCGCCAACGCTTCGGCCTTCTCGGTCGAGAGCCGCAACGGCCGGCCGGATTTCGAGCTCGCGAGTGCCTTGCAAAAGGTCTCGCCGCAACAGCAGGCCAAGGCGCAGAAGACCGCCACCGATTTCGAGGCGATGTTCCTCAACAGCATGTTCTCGCAAATGACCTCCGGCCTGAAGGGCGAAGGCCCATTCGGCGACACGCCTGGAACCGGGGTGTGGCGCTCGATGCTGACGGAGCAATATTCGAAGAACTTCGCCAGTGCCGGCGGCGTCGGTGTTGCCACCGAAGTCTACCGCACCCTGATCATGCAGCAGGCGAAAACGATCCGCACGGCATAAGGTCAACCGAGATGAACCATTCCCACGCCTCACGTCAGCCGATGCAAGCGCAGCGCCCAAACCCTGTGCATGGCAGCGCCGAGGCACGTAAGATCGGCGAGAACCTGATGGATGCTATGAGCGCCCTGCTCGGACTGATCGAGCGCGAGACCGAGCTCGTCCGCGCCGGCAACGTCCGCGAGGCGATGACGCTCGAGGGCAAGAAGCAAGAGTTGTCGCGCAACTATGTTGGCGCCGTCAGCCAGCTGAAAGCGAACCAGGCCCAGCTCGCCAAATCCGCGCCCGAGTTGCTCTCGACGTTGCATCGCCACCACGATGCGTTCCGCGCCATGCTTCAGGTCAACCTCACCGTGCTCGCCACCGCACACGCGGTGTCCGAGAGCGTTGTGCGCGGCGTCAATGCCGAGATCCAGAAGCGCAACGTGCCGAACACCTATACGGCTGCGGGTCGTCGCGCGGCCCCTGGCCCGCGCCACATCACGCCGCTCGCGGTCAGCCGCTCGCTCTGAGCGCCCGCAAGAACAAGAGACAATTTTACGAAAAACCGCGCGGCGATGTCGTCGCGCGGTTAGGCACGTTTGCTTACCCGGTCTTCAGTCCTGGTGTTCCATGCTTGCGCAATGAGAGGGGTTGGGATTTGACTCAATACTAGGCAACCAGGAGGCTGCCAATGAGTACAGATTTCAGCATCCGGCCGGTGGGGATCCCGGCCCCCGTGCAGATCGTACCGACGTCCAACGCGGCGGCGAACGAGGCTGTGCAAACTGATCTTCCGGTGCGGCAGACGGTCGCCGCCAGCGATACGGGCGCGCCCGTGCGCAATGATCCGCCAAACCACGAGAACGTCTCGCGCCAGGTCGTGTTCGACCAGGCGGCCGCATCCTTCGTCTTCCAGGTCGTCAACGACAAGACCGATGCGGTGGTCAACCAGTTCCCCGACGAAGCGATGCTGCGCCGGCGGGCCTATTTCCATGCGCTGGATCTGAAGTCCGAACCCTCGCGCCCGCTCAGCACCGACCGCAGCGCCTGACGATCAAGCGTCGAGCGGCGTAACGGCAATATCGAAATAGGTCTGGCTTGCCGCATCTGTCGGCGTGACCTTGGCCCGCACTCGACAGAATGCTCGACCATGACGCAGACGGCTTGCTGTCACGGCCTTCCGGACAGACCAGCTGCGATATTGCGGTTGATCTCGATCAGCGGACGGAAGTGATCGAACTGCGGGCTCATCTGCAGCGCGGCGGTCTGGCTCAGCACGAAGACGCTGATGTTGGCGATCTTCTGCCGGACGTCGATCGGTTGCGGATTGTTGTCGCGCATCGCCTCGCTCAAGAAGATGGTCCAGAGCTTGCGGTTGAACATCAGGGCCTGCATGGTCTGCTCGCTGAGCGGATCGGCGTTGTTCACCGCATCCTGAAGCTTGTTCGCGGCCTTGAGCAGGGTTTGAGCCTCGATGTCGCGAGGAGATGCAGTGGTCGTTGCAACACGCGCGTAGGCCGAGGCAGCGGAATTCGACATCAATCACACCCTGGAGGTTACCTAGCGCGTTGAACGCGCTTAAGGATTTCTTTCCCGACCCTAGGCAGCACCGCTTAAGATTTTGCTTACGTGACGAGTGGAAGGACTCCGGATTATTACGGTCGCGGAGTCCTTCGTCACCGCAAGGCTAGATGCGCGCACGCATGCTGTAAACACGCCTCGCACGACGCGCATCAATCTCGGCTAATCCTGCCTTAGCGATCTCCATAAAAACGGCGGAGCGTGAGCCCCGCCGTGATGTTCAATTCAGTATCTTGCATCGTGAAATTAGCGGAGCAGCTGGAGCACGCTCTGCTGGGACTGGTTGGCCAGCGATAGCGCGGAGACTGCGATCGACTGCCGGGTCGACAGCGCCTGGCTGTTGGCCGCTTCCTCGTTGGTATCGGCGAGCGTCAGGTTCGACGAGCCGGTCTGGAGCACGTTGATCAGGTTCTTGGAGAAGTCCTGACGCACCTGCACGATCGAGAGGTTGGAGCCGAGAGCAGAGCCTTCCGAGCGTAACGTGCTCGAGGCCGCATTGAGGCTCGCGAGCACCCTGTTGGTGGCGCCGTTGTCGATGAAATCGACGCCGTTGACGAGATTGGACAGGCCGAGGCCCGCCGCGTTGAACACCACGCCATTGATGCCGAGCGTCGAGCTGCCGGTCTCATTGAAGATCAGCTTCAGCGTGTCGCCGTTGAGCAGGTTGACGCCGTTGAAGGAGGCGTCCTGCGACGTCGTGTCGATCTGGGCCAGGATGTTGTTGAACTGGTTGACCAGGTTCGAGCGCGCCGTCTGCGCGACCGGATCCTGGATCGGCGGCTGGGCCGTCGTAAAGGCAACCGTACCGGTGATCGTACCACCGACGACGCCGCCGGCCGTCACCGAGCCGAGCGTCGAAGACGCGTATTCGTTCACGGTGGTGATCGTGAGCACGCCGTTGGCGTCGATTGTCGCCGTGAGGTGATTCGCCTGAAGCTGCGAGTTCAGCTGATCGAGTGTCTTGACGGTGCCGTTGGTGCCGTCGCCGAAGGTGACGTTGACCGCCGTGCCGCCGTTGAAGGAGGTAAATGTCAGGGTCTTGCCCGAGATGCTGCCTACTCCCGGCGCGCGTCCCGCGGTGAAGGCCGTGCCGGTGCCGGTGGGACCGGTCAGACCGAACGAGGACAGCGCGTTGCCGGTTCCAGTGATCGACAGATCCGCCGTGGTGCCGGTGCTGAGCTTGAGAGCGCCATTCACGACCGAGGACAGCGACGAACCGCTCGCCGCAACCACGGCGCCGCTGCTGACGATGCCGGCCCCCGAAGCCAGATCGATCGCGTTCAACGAATCCTGAACGTTTCCGCCCTGGAGATACACGACGGAGTTGCCGTTGTTGTCCGTCACGATGTTGCCGATCTTGGTGGAGCCTGTCGGCGCGGCAGCAGGAGCGGCCGCATTCTTGAACGTGACCGTCTTGCCATCCACATTGAGCGTGGAGCCGTCCTGAACGAGAGTGCCGAGCGTCGCCGAAGTCGTCAGGCGCGCCTTGGTCACATTGACATTGCCGGACCCGGTCGCGGTTGTCAGACCGAGCGCCTTGAGGAAGTCGGCCTTGCCGGTGATGCTGAGGTCGGCGCCGGTACCAGTGGTGAGGGTGAGAACACCAGAGGTGATGGAGGCGTTGGCGCCGGACGAGCTCGACAGCGTCGCGGTGCCGCCCGTGATGGCAGCCTTTTGCACGCCACTTGCAAGGTCGATCGCATCCATCACGTCCTGGACGGTTGCGGCCGGAGCGGCGTTTGTTCCGAGATAGACAGTCGAGTTGCCATTGCCGTCCGTGACGACGTTGTTGTTCTTGCCGGAGCCGGCAGGAACGTTGGCCACCGCGGGCGCAGCGCCGGCCCTGAATGTGATGGTCTTGCCGTCCACGACGAGCACATCACCATCCGACGGAGCACCGTTCGTCGCGATAGTGCTCGCGCTGGGCGTGCCGAGCAGCGTCAGACCCGCAGCCAGGCTGGCCGCGGTGCCGGCACCATCAGGAGCAGCCGAGCCGACCAGCGACTGCGAGATGCCGCCGAGCGTGGTCGTGGTGGTCGCCGGTGTCGTACCGCCAGCGGTACCGTTGGTGACCACATTGCCGGTTGCCGTTGCGTATGTATAGCTCGTGGTGCCGCGCAGATCAGCCGGCGTCGCGCCAGGGATCGTGGTCGAGATGTTCGACTTGGTCGAGTAGCCGACCGTGGTCTGGAGCGCCTGGTTGGCGATCGACTTGGCGCTGTCGATCAGCTTCTGCAGCGAGGTGATGCCGGTGTTGGCGGCCTGCAACACCTGCACACCGTTGTTGATGCCGTCGAGGAGATTGCTGATATCGCTCGCCCTATTGTCCAACCCCTGTGCCGTGAAGAAGTTGGTCGGGTTGTCGAGCGCGGTGTTGACCTTTTTCCCGGTCGAAAGGCGCTGCTGCGTCGTGGACAGCAGGTCGGCCGTCGACTGCAGCGACAACAGGTTCTGGCGAACTGACGCCGAGAGAACGATGTTGGACATTGGCGAGTCTTCCTCTTGAACCGGGTACGAATCGGCCGCGCGGTCTCGAAAGCGGGCTTCTGTCCAGTTTTAGGAGGTGTCCTTTAAAGTATGGTTAACGCCGGTTTAAGCGATAGGGTTAATAGCGGGTGAACGCCCCTGCCCGCCTCCGGACGCAAAAAAGAGCGGCGGGAAAATAGCCCCGCCGCTCGATTTTATCCAGTTAGTTCAGTCGCTTATTAGCGGAGCAGCTGGAGCACGCTCTGCTGCGAGGTGTTGGCCAGCGACAGCGCGGAGACCGCGATCGACTGCCGGGTCGACAGTGCCTGGCTGTTCGCTGCCTCGACGTTAGTGTCGGCCAGCGTCAGGTTGGACGAGCCGGTCTGCAGCACGTTGATCAGGTTCTTGTTGAAGTCCTGACGGATCTGCACCACCGACAGGTTTGAGCCGAGCGCCGAGGCCTCCGAGCGCAGCGTGCTGGACGCGGCATTCAGATTGGTCAGCACCCGGTTGGTGGCAGCGTTGTCGATGAAGTCGACACCGACTGTCAGCGCGGCGAGACCCAAACCCTTCGAGTTGTAGGTCACGCCGGTGATGTTCAGGCTCGACTTGCCGGTTTCGTCGAACACCAGCTTGAGCTGGTCGCCATTCAAGAGGTTGACGCCGTTGAAAGAGGAGTCGACGGAGGTGGTGTCGATCTGGTTCAGGATGTTGTTGTACTGCGACACCAGATTTGCGCGAGCCGACTGAGCCACCACGTCCTGGACCGGTGGGGAGGCGGTCGTGAACGTCAGCGTGCCGGTGATCGTACCGCCGATCGCGCCGCCAGCCGTCGCTGAACCAATCGTCGACGACGCGTAGTCGTTGGATGCCGTGATAGTGAGTTGACCGTTGGCATCGATCGTCGCGGCCAGGTTGTTGGCCTGAAGCGCGGTGTTGAGTTGATCGAGGGTCTTGACCGTTCCGTTGGTGCCGTCGCCGAAGGTGACGTTGACCGCCGTACCGCCGTTGAAGGAGCTGAAGGTCAAGGTCTTGCCGGCGATGCCGCCGATGCCGGAGGTACGGGCCGCGGTAAAGGCCGAAGCCGTACCGGTGTTGCCGGCGAGACCGAACACCGACAGGGCATTGCCGGTGCCGGTGATCGACAGGTCGGCATTGACGCCAGTCGAGATCTTGAGCTGGCCGGAGGTGTTGATCGACGAAGCCGTCTGACCCGAGGCGGTCGCAAGCGTACCGCCGCCGCTGCCGTTGAGCGTGAAGGTCTGCACGCCCGTGGCGAAGTCGATCGCCTTCAGCACGTCGGCGATCGTCGAGCTCTGCAGGTAGACCGTCGAGTTGCCGTTGCCATCGGTGACGACGTTACCCGACACGCCCTGGGTGGAGGCCAGCGAAGCCGCCGTCGGCGTCGGACCGTCCTTGAAGGTGATGACATGGCCATCGACGTTCAGGGTCGAACCCGACGAGATGAACGACGACAGGGTCGCCGAGCTCGTGGTACGGGCCGCCGTCGCAGTGACGCTGCCGGCGCCGGTCGCGCTGGTCAGGCCGAGCTTGTTGAGGATGTCGGCCTTGCCCGTTACGCTGAGGTCAGAACCGATCGTGCTCTTCAGGACGAGCGCACCGCCGCCGCTGACGGACGAGATCGTCTGGCCGCTGTTGACCGTCAGGGTCCCGGCAACGTTGCTCTGCACCCCGCTGGCGAGGTCGATGGCAGTCAGGACGTCGCCTACCGCAGCCTTCGTGCCCGAACCGAGATAGATCGTCACGTTACCGCTGGTGTTGTCCGTGTAGACGTTACCGGTCGTGATACCGGTGGCAGCGACCCGGGTCTGACCGGTCGGGGCGGTCGTGGGCACGTCGCCGGCGGCAAAGGTGATGGTCTTGCCGTTGACGGTGAACGTGTCGCCCGCGGCAACGCCGGCGTTGGCGTCGCCAGCGGTCGCTGTGCCGTTCAGCAGGCTCGCACCAGTGGTCGCAGCGTTGATGACGGTTCCCGTATTCGTGCCCTGAACGCCACCGAGCTTGGTACCGGACGCAGCAGCGGTTACACCGCCGGCCGCACCGCTGTAGAGCACGTTGCTCAGCGCATCCGCGCTGGTGTAGCTGGTCGTGCCACGCAGATCCGAAGCTGTCGCACCGGCGATCGTGGTGGAGACGTTGGACTTGGTGGAATAGCCGACGGTGGTCTGAAGCGCCTGGTTGGCGATCGACTTGGCGCTGTCGATCAGCTTCTGCAGCGAGGTGATGCCGGTGTTGGCAGCCTGCAGCACCTGCACGCCGTTGGCGATGCCGTCGAGCAGATTGTTGATGTCGCTGGCGCGGTTGTCGAGCGACTGTGCCGTGAAGAAGTTGGTGGGATTGTCCAGAGCCGAGTTGACGCTCTTGCCGGTCGACAGACGGTTCTGGGTGGTGGCGAGAAGATCGGCGGTGGACTGGAGAGAGAGCAGGTTCTGACGAACCGATGCGGAGAGGACGATACCGGACATGACACTGTTACCTTTCTGGTAAACGACGCTACTGTTACGCGTCAGCTTGGATCGAGATCGACCCAGCGACCGGCGGACCGTGGCGCCGAGACCTCTAACGAAACATGAAATGAAATCCGTGCTTTTGCCGGGCCGTGCGTGATTCGGGCGTGGAAGTTGCGCACATCGCCGCACCGCCACAACAGATACAACATTGATAATGTTGCACTTTCCCGCGCATACGCCGGCGATTTACAGCTCGTTAACTAATTCCGGGCGAGAATCACGCCCTGATGAGCCGCAACGAACGCTCGGTTACAAAAGCGTTGATGGAGAACAGGCATGGCCCTCAAGGTCGAGCTCAGACCGCACGAACGCATCATCGTCGGTAACTGCGTGATTACCAACACCGACCAGCGCGCCCGCCTCCTGATCGACGGCGACAACGTGCCGATCCTGCGCGAGCGCGACATCCTCACGCCGGAGACGGCAAACACGCCCGCCAAGCTGGTCTATCTGGCGGTCCAGCTCATGTACATCTCGCCGGATCCGCAGACCCAGCACGGCACCTATTTCAATCTGGTGCGCGACATCGTCACCGCGGTGCCGAGCGCCTGGCCGATCATCGAAGGCATCAACAACAACATCCTCAACGGCGACCTCTACCGGGCGCTGAAAGACGCTCGCAAGCTGATCGCTTATGAGGAGAAGCTGCGGGATCAGTTCGAAGCCACGCATCCGAAGGCCGAAGCGGACAAGGACAACGTCAGCACCGCCGCGTGACCACACGCGTTCGCGCTGCACGCCGCGCGAACGATCAAGCCGCGCGAACGACAACGGCCCCGGATCACCTCCGGGGCCGTTGTCGTCTCAGGCATGCATCGCTGCTAGAGCGCCGCGAGCGGCGGCGCCTCGACCTCAACCACTCCGTCGCCGCTCCGGCGTCCACCGAACTCCAGCACGGCCGCGACCAGCGCGTCGATGTCCCTCTCGTCGGTGCGGTGATTGACGATCGCGGCACGGATCGCAAACCTGCCGTCCAGCGTGGTGCTCGACGGTGCCGCGACGCCCGACTCCTGGATGTCGGCGACGATCTCGCGATTGACCGCATCATCGGCGCGATAGCGGAAGCAGACGATGTTGAGATTGACCGGCGCCAGCAATTCCAGCCGCGGCTCGGCCAGAATGCGCGCCTCCAGATATTTTGCAAGCGCGCAGCTTCGCGCGATCGCCGCACCGAGCCGATCGGTGCCGAACGTCTTCAGAGTGAACCAGGTCTTCAGCGCACGGAAGCCGCGCGACAGATCAGGTCCGAGATCGCAAGGCCAGACCGCACCCGCCGCAAGTCCCCTCGCCTCCCGGCGCAGATAGGCCGCGGGCTGCGCAAACGCCTGCCGATGCTGCTCGCCGTCGCGCACCAGCAGGAAGCCGGCGTCATAAGGCACTTGTCCCCATTTGTGGAAGTCGAGCGCAATGGAATCCGCGAGCTCGATGCCGCCAAGCAGCGGTGCGAGCTCGGGCGACATGATCGCGAGCGCTCCGAAAGCGCCGTCGACGTGAAACCAGATCCCTTCCTCGCGGCACAGCTCCGCGACGGCCTTGAGATCGTCGATCGCGCCGACGTCGACCGTGCCGGCCGATGCGACCACCAGGAACGGCTTGAATCCCACCTCGCGATCAACAGCGATCTGCGCGCGCAGCGCGGCAACATCGATGCGATGATCGGCATCGACACCGATCTTGCGTAGCGCGTCCGTGCCGAGCCCGGCAATATCCATCGCCCGCGAGATGCAGCCATGTGCGGCGTGCGACGTATAGGCCGTGAGCAGCGCGCCATCATTGCCGATACCGTGCTGGCGTGCCAGCGCGCCGAGCGCGTTCGTACGTGCCACTAGCACGGCCATCAGATTGGCCATCGACGTGCCCGTGACGAAGATGCCGCTCGCGTCGTCCGGAAACGCGAACAGGCGGCGCATCCACGCAATGATCTGGCGCTCGACCTCGATCGGCATGTGGTCGCGTCCGCCAAGATTGGCATTGAGGCCGGCTGCGAGCATCTCCGCGAGCATGCCGACCGCTGTGCCGCCGCCATGGACCCAGCCCATGAAGCCCGGATGGACGTTGCCGGTCGCATAGGGCTCGACATGCTCGACAAACTCGCGATAGACATCGGCGAGGCGGCTCGCCTGGCGCGGCACGTCGGCCTTGAACGCCGCGCGGACCTCGTCGGGGATCGGCTGCCAGACTGGACGCGCCCGGATGTTGGCGATGCCGTCGATCGCCTCGTCCAGCATGCGATGGGCCAGCGCGCGAAACTCGCTCCAGTCCTGCGGATCGAGCGAGGTGTGGGTGACCGAGCCGGGCGTGTTGCGGATGATCTCATTCATGCTGCGCTCTCCTTGCCCGCGCGCGCATGCCGCGACAGCATCGCCGTGAACGCCGCAAATATCTTGCGCATCTGCGGCGGCTTGTACGGAAACACGACCGGGGAATCCATGTTGTGCACGACAGCGGTGTTGTCGGCTTCGAAGACCAGGAGCTCACGGTCCTGGTTCTCGGCGCAATCGACGATGAAATAGTCGAGCCCGACGCGTCTGCTCATCTCCTCGAGCGCGCTCCTGTGGCGCACCGCGAAGGTGTGGTCGAAGCCGAGCATGAAGACGGCCTCCTCGGCCCGCTTCTCCTCGCTGAATGCCATGTAGGCGTTGAGATACCAGATGTCCCAGCGATCGGCGATCGCCATGTGGCAAGCGTAAGGCTTGCCGTCGACCATGGCGAGGCGATATTTGCGATAGAGCCCGTCGGGACTGACATAGTCGACGAAGCGTGCGACGAAGAAGTCCTCATCCTTCCGTTCGGCAAGATAGGCCGAGAGCGCTGCCGCATCAGCGACCTTCGCGAGCCCGACGCCGGCATGCGAGCCGCGCGGTCGCGCGATCATCGGAAAGTGCAATTCTTCCGCGATGGAATCGCAGGCGATCCGCCCCAGCGCGAGCTCCGACAATTGCGCGCGCGTGGCGTGGACGGTCGCCGGAATGTCAAGGCCGGGCACACCCGTCAGCAGCCGGTACAGCTTGTCGCGATCGAGGTTGCCGATGAGATCGGGGCGATTGAGCAGCGGCCGCGGCCAGTGTGGCGCGGCCTTCTCGATCAGCGCGAGCGCGTCCCGGCATTCCTCGGAGTCGGACGCAACCACGATGGAGACGTCGTGCTCGGGCAAGTTCTCCGGCAGACCGACGCCCTTGACCACGTAGAGGGTCAACAGCTCGATGTCGGACCCTTCGAGTAGGAAGTCGATCGGCGTGTTGCCGCCCATGTCGATGTCGGCTGCAAGCGCGAGTACGCGCAAGCCCGGCTTCGGGGCAGCGCTGGGCGTACGAAATAACTGATGGAAGGTCAGCACCTCCGACTGGATCGCAAGCCCCGCCTCCTTGTCGCCAAGGAGCTGGACGATCAGCGACAGATCCAGGCCTTCGCCCGCCTGTGCCGTCCCCTCTCTGATCCGGGCCACGAGCTGGTCGCGCAACGGCTGCAAATCGACGCCTTCGAAAGCCTGGCGCGTCAGCTGCGCAAAGCCGATGCGGTCGGCGTACGCGCCGGCGCTCATCCCGAAAGGCTCACGCCGCATCGGCCGCCGCCGCTGCGGGCGCCGGCGCGAATTGCGAGGCGATATCGCCGTGGAACACCGACGGTCCGACGTGATCGAGCGAACTCTGGATGTCGGCCCAGATCTCGCCGCCGATGTCGGTCCAGCGCTTGCAGAAGGCGAAGTCCTCGGAAAGATACGTTCCGGTCGCTGGATCGATCATGCATTCGAACAGCGCGAACCGGTTGCGGCTCGCCGCCAGCGTATCCTGCGAATGCTCGCGGAAGAATTGCAAGTTGGCGTAGTCGGGGTGGCGGCACATCGCTTCCAGCACGTGGCGCCGGATCATCAGGAAGCCGGTGCCGGCATAGCGCACGCGGGTGAAGCCGTTGACGACCACGATGCGCTCGGGATCCTCGATCTCCAGCACGTAATCGAGCGCGGCCGCCGGCACGTCAGCGCGGCCGGCCTCAATCGCACGCTTCGCCTTGTCCCAGTTGACCCGCTTGATCGGATAGCAGCCGGCGACGACGTCGGCGCCGCATTCGATCAGCCGGAACACCTGCTCCGGCTTGAAGCCGATGTCGGCATCGATGAACAGGAAATGCGTCACCTTGGGATCGTCCAGGAACAGTGCGACCAGATTGGCCCGCGCGCGCGTGATCAGCGCGTCGCCGTCGCGCAAGTGCACCTTGAGCTCGAGATTGGACATGCCGTGCACGGCGCGCTGGAGCGCGAAGATCGAGCTCGCATAGATGCTCGACACCTGCCCGCCGAAGCATGGTGTCGCCACCACCAGTTGTATCTTGTCCGGCATCCCCAGCTCCGCCCCGCTCCAGTCCTCACCAAGAGGTAAAGAGGCATGGTTAACGGCGCCTTAACGCGTCCTTACAGGAACTTGACGAGCGAGAGCTGCGCCAGGCTCGAGGTCACCTGGTAGGACGCCTGGAGCGCATTCTGCAGCGCCAGGATCTCGCTCGCGACCTGGTCCGGCGAGGCCGATTCCGCTTGGTCGATGATGGTCTGGAGCTGCGCCTTGGCCTGGGTCTGGCGCGTGGACGCATCCTTCATCGTGTTCTGGGCCATCGCGATGTCGGTCTGGATGTCCTCGATGCGCTGCTGCCCGGGCTGCTGGGTCAGCGCCTGCGTCACCCGCAGGCTCAGCGCGGAAACCTGCCCGCCCGAATATTGGCCGGTCGGCGAGGTCGAGAAGGTCCCGAACACCGCGATCGCCTGCAATTGCCGGCGGATCGCATCCTCATTCGCCTGGGCGCCATATTGCACCGTCACGGCATCGTCGACCCGCGCCATCGCGGTCGAGCGCGGCGAACCCGGCCCGTCATTGCCCAAGTACCATTTCACTGTATTGGCCGAGCCGTTCACCAGCGTGGTTGCCGAACTCGCCGGCGACGAGCCGACGCGCAGTGGCGGTTGCGTGGCGGTCACGGGCGTCGAACTGAAACCGAGCGAACTCAGCGCGCCCGTATTCGAGCTCGTGATGCTGAGGCTCGCCGCATCGTCCGTGTTGATCGTGATCGAGCCGCCATGGACGGTCGAGGGCTTCGACGTCCCCGTGATCTGGTCAATCCTGCTCAAGAGGGTCTGGATGCTATCGGTGACGTTGAGCTGGTTGCCGGACGCGCCGGAAGCGACGAAGGTCAGCGTGGTGCCGTTGATGGTGATGGTGTCGCCGGCGACGAAGCCCGGCGAGATCGAGTCCGAGGGGCTCGCGCCGGACAGTGCCGTCGCGCCGGAGACAGGGGCCGGCGGCGTCGCCTGGTTGTTGACGGGCGCGCCGATTGCAGAGCTCGCGCTGTTGAAGAAGTTGTCGCCGGCGACGACCGCGGATGCCGCCACCAGCGAGGTGTTGGCGAGCTTGGTGATCGCGGTGTTCAGCGCCGTGTTGAGGTTCGCGGCCGTGTTGTTCGGGTTGACGGGGACGCTCGCATCGATCGCGAAGCTGCCGAGCGGGGTCGGCGTCGCCGTCGAGGCGGTCAGGTCGATCTGCTCGATCGTGCCGTCCGGCAGCGTGAACTGGACGCTCAGCTTGTCGCCGTTGTTCGGGTTGACGCCGTTGAGATCGACCGAGAACGACACCGGCGAGCCGCTCGGGCCGGTGACGGTCGCACCGGTCAACGTCGAGGAGACCGACTTGATCTTGAGCCCGAACGGTGACCCGGCGGCGTCTTCCGCGACTTGCACCGAGCTCAGCGTCGGCTGCGTCTGCACCAGACGGCCCATGCCGTTGGCGCCGAGGTCGGCGGCTTGGCGCTCCGCCATGACGGTCTTGAACCCCGCCTGCGTCGTGGTGCCGTTGATGATGTCGCCGGCATCGGCGACCGATTGGGTGTTGACGGCCGTTCCGGAGAACAGATAGCGGCTGCCGGTCTGCGTGTTGAGAACGCCGACCATCGAGCCGAACTGGGCGGCCGCGGTGTTCTGCGCGACCGTCTGGCCGTTGACGTTGAGATCCTGCGCGGTAGAGGCCGAGCCCGTCTGCACCGTGCTGCGGATCTTCGTCAGCGACTGCAGGGCGGTATTGGCGAGGTTGATGCTGACATTGACGTTGGTGATCGTGTCGGTATAGGCGGCGATGTTGGAGAGCTGCGCGCGCCCGGCGATCGCAAAACCCTCGTTGGTGCCCATGCCGGAATAGTTCTGCGACAGCTTGCCGGTCGAAAGCTGCGTCGACAGATCGGTGAGCTGCTGATTGATGTTGCGGATCTGCGAGCCCAGAACCGACGACGAGTAGTTGATGCTGCTGATCGACATGTTTCAGAGCCCTGTTACTTGTTACCCTTGAGCCTGGAGCAACGTGTTCATCATGCTCTGCACCACCGACATGACGTGGGCGTTGGCGGCATAGGCATTCTGAAGCTGGATCAGGTTCGACATCTCCGAGTCCAGGTTGACGCTGGAGGTCGAGTTGAACTTGGCCTGGAGCGTCGAGACCACGACGCTCTGGCCCTGCTGGAGCTGGGTCGCCTGGGTCGCGGCATTGGCCTGCACGCTCAGGAACTGCTGGAGGTAGTTCGAAACGCTGCCGGTGAAGGGCTGGCTCGCCGAGCCGAGCCCGCTCTGCGGCGAATAGGAGAACACGGCATTGGTGAGCTGGGAATAGAGATAGTCCGAACGCGTGGTGTCGCCCGCGGACGTCACCGGCGAGGTGTTGTAGACCGACAGCCGGGTCGGATCGGAAACCAGCTGCGTGTTCACGGCGATGCGTCCGGCAAGGCCGGTCATCTGCGAACCCGACGCGGTGATCGCGCCGGTGTAGAGCGCCTGGCCGCCGTCGGTGAACAGCGGCAGTTGCGGGTTGCCCGAGGTCAGCGTCGAGATCGTCTTGGTGGTCGAGGCCGAATTGACCTTGGCAAGGCCGGTGTTGTCGTCGGCTACCCGCAGCGTCGTGGCCGTCGCCGGCGACGGGGCGGCGGCGAACGACAGATGCGTGCCTGATAGCGCGGTGTTGAGCGCAGAGGCGATCGCGCCCATGCCGCCGGCGAAGTTGATGCCGATCCGCATCGGGTTGGCATTCGTCGCGTTCTGCAACGGCAACGCGGCCGGATCGGTCACGTTGACCAGCGTGATCTGGCGCTGCGTGTTGGTGGTCGTGTCCGTGTAGGTGATGTTGACGGTGTTGCCCGGCGCCGCACCGGCGAGGTCGAGATCGAATCCGGCCGGCGGACCGGAGACCGTGCTGCCGGCCGTGGTCTTGTCGGACAGCGCGCTCGACATCGTGGCGGCGAGCTGGTCGATCTGGTTCTGCGCCTGCACCAACGTCTGGTCGCGCAGCTTCAGGTCAGCCGCGATCTGGCCGGAAGACACCACGTTGTTGGCGACGACGTCGACCTGCGAGCCGTTCGGCAGCTTGATGTTGAACGCGCCGACGCCGGACTTGGCCGGATCGATGTTGTAGAGCGAGGTCGCCGACAGCGCGCCCGCGGACGCAAAGGAGAATTCCGAGGCGAGCCCGGCGCCGACGAGCTGAATCCCGGTCGTGGTGTAGATGTTGGCCTGGTTCGAGCCGTCCGTCGTGACGCGGACGTCGACATATTTCGACAGCGTGTTGATGGCCTGGTCGCGCTGATCCATCAGCGTCGCGGCGGAGGGATCGTTGGCCGACAGGCCCTGGAGCCTGGTGTTGATCTCGGCGATCTGCTGCATTGCCGCGTTGGCGGCTTGCGCCGAAGTGCCCAGATCCTGCTCGACGTTGGAGCGCAGCGACTGGATGCCTTTGGTCGTGACATTGAGCTGCTGTGCCAGCGCCTGGGCCGCGCCGAGGGCCACGGTCTGCGCCGACGACGCGCCCGAGCTTGTCGACAGCGCCTGCAGCGCCGTGGTGAAATTGTTCAGCGCAGTTTCGAGCGTGCCGGAATTGCCGGGCGTGCCATAGACATTCTGAAGCTGCTTCAGGATGTTGGCCATCTGGTCGGCGTAGCCGCTGCCACCGGTCTCGGTCCGTAGCTGGTTCAGCACGTAGCTGTCGAGCTCGCGGCTGACACCGGTGGTCATCGCCGTCGAGCCGAAGTCGCCAGTGGTTACCTCGATCTGGTTCGGCGTCTGGACGACGTAACCCGGCGTCTGCGAATTTGCGACGTTCGAGGAGACGATCGAGAGCGCGGCCTGGTTGGCACGCAGACCGCTCATCGCACTGGCGAGGGCCGAACTCAAACCCATGTTACTAGCCGCCTTTGGTTACGTTACGCGCCGATCAGCGCAACACGTTCAAGAGGTCCTGCACCATCGAATTCGCGGTCGTGATCACCTTGGTGTTGGCCGAATAGGCCTGCTGGGTCACGATCAGCTTGGTGAATTCGTCGGCGATGTCGGTGTTGGATCCCTCCAGCGACGAGCCGCTGATGGTGCCCGAAGCGCCATCGATGGCGTCTCCCGACTGTTCAGTCGCGGCATAAGCGCCGCCGTCGAGCGCCTTCAGATAGTTTGTGCCGTTGAAATGCGACAGCTGGACCTGAGCGAGGTTGAGGTTCTGGCCATTCGAGAAGGTTCCGACCACGATGCCATTGTTGTTGACGGCAACCGAGCGGAGCTGACCGGCGGAATAGCCGTTCTGGGTGATGGTGTTGATGGTCACCGCGCCGCTCGTGCTGGCATATTGCGTTAGCCCGCCCGAGGAGATGTTGAAGGCGACGGAGCCGAGCGACTGGCCGCTCACGCTGACATTGTTGATGGTGATGCCCGAGCCGCTCGGCGAGGTCAGCGAGCCGTCCGAGGCAAAAGTGAAGGCCTGGCCGGTATTGACCCAGCCGACCGTCGTGCCGGTCGCATTCGGGTCGGTCTGGTAGAACAGGTTCCAGGTATCGGAATGGCCCGCGCCCAGCGAAGCGCTGTCCGTCTTGGCCCAGCGCAATTGCAGATTCACCGGCGTGCCGGCGGCGTTGTAGGCGGTCACGGCACCGCCGCTGATCGATTCCTTGGTGAAGGTGGCGATGTCGTTGCCGATCACACCGCCGGTGCCGGCGGTGCCGCCGCCGTCGCGATTCTTGGTGATGGTCGAGGTGAAGCCGAGCGCGGCAAAGGCCGCGCTGTTCGAGCTCGACACTGTGAGATTAGAGACGGTGCCGGTATTCAGCGTGATCACGCCACCGCTGCTCACCGACGACCCCGACCCGCCGGAGAGTGCGTCGATCTTGCCGAGCAGGGTCGTGATGTTGTCGGTGATGTTGATCTGGTTCGGACCCGAGGCACCCGAGGCGACGAACGTCAGCGTCTGACCGTTGACGGTGATCGTGTCGGCGGGCGGGCCTGCGGAAAAACCCGACGAGAGCACTTGCGCGCCGCCGGCGGTCGCCGTGCCGCTCAGCACCGTTGAGCCCGAGATCGCGGGCGAGGACAGCACGTTTCCGCCGCGCGTCACGCTGCTGATGCCGAGCGCGGTGGCTGCCGTACCGCTGCCCACCGCCACGTCGGTACCGGTACCGCTGGAGATCACGATGTTGCCGCTGGCGGAGAGCGACGCCGTGACACCGGCGCCGCCGGCGGTCTGGATCGCGTTCAGGATGTCCGCCACCGTAGCCGTCGTGCCCGCACCGAGACCGATCGTGGTGTTGCTGCCGACCGTCGAGACCGTCGTGCCGGCGTTGAAGGTGACCGTGTTGCCGTTAATGGTCAGCGTCTGGCCGCTCAGCGCGGTGAGAATGCTAGAGGCGAGATGCGTACCTACCGTGTTGTCGAGGGAGGTGGTGGTCGAAGCCACGGCGGACGAATTGTTCTGAAGCGCAACCGTACCCGTGCCCGTGGTCGACGAGTAGGGCGAGCGGACGTTGCCGGTCGCCGCCGCGCCGGAAACTTTTGCGTTGGCATAGGGTGCCGGCGGTGTGCCGACGGGCAACGGGTTGGCGGCGAAGTCGGATGGGTTCAGTCCACCAGCCGCCAGCAGCGTGCCCGTCGCCGCCGTCGTGCTCGCCACCGTGTTCGGCTGCGTCGGCAGGTTCGCGGCGTACTGGATCGAGGTGGTCGCCTGCGCCGGAATGAAATTGTTCTGGAATTGCAGGACGGTCGCCACGTTGCCCTGCGGATTGCCCGTCTTCGGGTCGACCGTGACGCCCATCAGGTAATAACCGGCGCCATTGACCAGATTGCCGTTGGCATTGAGCTGGAAGTCGCCACGCCTGGTGTAGTAGGTGACGCCGCTGAACACCGGTACGTTGTCGACGACGCCGGTCGCCTTCTGGATCGAGAAGAAACCGTCGCCGGTGATCGCCATGTTGGTGGCGACGGTGGACGACGAGATCGTTCCCTGCGTCGTGATGGTGGCCTTGGCGTTGGCCGTCACGCCGCCTGCGACCTGCTTGCTCGGCACGGACGAGTCGGGAATGAGATCGACGAAGCTGGTGCCGATGCCCTTGTAACCGGTGGTCGATGAGTTCGCGATGTTGCCGGAAATGTTCTGAAGCGCGAACGACTGCGCCTGCAGGCCACCCACCGAGGTGTTCATTGCATCGAAGATACCCATAACTTTGTCTCCAAATCCGATCCCGGCGGCCGGTCGAGCCTGGCCGCAGTCGGAGGAGACAGTCGCAAAGGCTATGCCAATGCGGGTATCTTCAGGAAATCAACGACTTAAATCAACATGCCCCGGTCGGACGACCGGGGCACAATTGCCGGGCCGGCAACAATTGCCGGATCAAACTTCACGTCGCCGACGCCGCCGCGGGATGGAAGACCAGCCCGAAACCATCGATGCAATAGCGCAGTCCGGTCGGCTTCGGACCGTCGTCGAAGACGTGGCCGAGATGGCCGCCGCAGCGCCGGCAATGCACTTCGGTGCGGATCATGCCGTAAGCACGGTCCTCGGTCTTGCCGACATTGCCCTCGATCGGCTGGTAGAAGCTCGGCCAACCGGTGCCGCTCTCGAACTTGGTGTCGGAGCTAAACAACGGCAGGTCGCAGCCGGCGCAGGCGAAGATGCCCTTGCGATGCTCCTTGAGCAGTGGGCTGGAGCCGGGCCGCTCGGTGCCGTGATTGCGCAGGATCTCATATTGCTGCGGCGTGAGCTGGGCACGCCATTCGGCCTCCGTCTTCACGATCTCGAACTTTTCCGCGGCCTTCTCGCCAGCCTCGGCCGGCGATGCCCTCAGCCAGCGGAAGGCCGAAAGGCCGAACAACCCGGCGGCAGTCGATAGCAGGATGCGGCGATCAAACATCTCATTCTCCGTGCGGGAGCGTTCACGCCCTGAGATACGGGCTTCTGACGGCCGACGTTACACTTCCGGGCAGAATTATTCTCGGGTCTATTGCGAGACGCTGTCCTCCTGCGGGGCTGGTTCCGACGCCTGGGCCGCAGCTCGTGGCGGCGGTGCCGGCCGTGGCCGGACCCCGGGCGGCAGACGGCGCGGACCGGTGCCAGCCGCCCGGTTGGCTTCGGCGAGGCGCGCCTCGCGTTTCCCGTCCTTGACCCGCGCCCGCTCGCGGTAGCGGGCGAGCGAGCCGGCGGCCGCGGAACTCGCCCTGCCCCAGAGCCCGACCAACTGGCCCGCGACCCGTCCGGTCATCCCTCCCGCCCAGACCAGCTCGAAGGGCGAAAACAGGCGCCAGCGTTCATCACCCCGCAGGATGCTGCGCGCGATCAACTGTCCGGCCATGGCCGAGGTGTTCATGCCCTGGCGGCCGAACCCGCTCGCCACCCACAGGCCTTTGCGCAGTTGGCCGATCTGCGGCATGCCGTGCACCGTCTGGCCGGTGGCGCCGCCGAACATATCGGTGATCTCGACATTGCCGAGCTGGGGAAAAATCGTGCGGATCCGCCGCCTGACCGCGCCGGCGAAACGCTGCGGACGCGCCGCCCAGGTGGTCACCGGGCTCTCCCACATCAGCCGGTCGCCGTCGACGATACGGAAATGGTCGATGCCGCCAGCATCCATCACCGATCCTTTGAAGGCGGTGATCTCGTGCACGCGCTCGCCAAGCGGCGCGGTGATGCCGGCATAGCGCCAGACCGGAAGCAACGTCTCCGACAGGCGCCGCAGGGGCGCGCCGAGATGGATGTTGCCGGCGAGCACGATATGAGTCGCGCGCAGCCGCGCCGAGGGCGTGACGATGCGCTTGCGGATGCCGGAATGATCGATGCTGACGACCGGGGTATCCTCGAAGATGCTGGCGCCTGCCCGCCGCGCCAATGCCGCAAGGCCGTGCACATATTCGCGGCCGTCGACCTGGAACGCGCGGGGATAATGGATGCCGTGGAAGTAGCGATCGGTCTTGAGCGCTGCGCGGACGCGATCGACCTGCCAGCCCTCGACCTCGGTGTCGAAATCCTCGTGCAGCATCTGCAGCCGGCTGATCAGCCGGTCGCCGTCATCGACATTGGACACTTCCAGCGCGCCCTCGCGGAGGCCGATCCCCGGCATGTTCTCTTCGGTGGCGTTGGCGCGGACGAACTCGGCGCCTTGCTTCGACAGCGTCCACAATTCGCGCGCGTCCTCGAGACCGACGCGCTCGATCAGATCCGCGAGCGACAGTGCAAAGCCCGGCATCACGGTGCCGAGCTGGTTGCCGGAGGCGTTCCAGCCGATATGGCGGCCCTCGAGCACCGCGACGCTGGCCCCGAGCCGGGCCGCCTCCAGCGCGATGGAGAGGCCGGCAAGCCCCGCCCCGATCACGCAGATGTCGGCATCGAGATCGAACGTCAGCCGCGTCCGCTCGCGAAAGCCGGCTTCTTCCTGGGACACGCTTGTGAAAGTCTCGCTCATGTCGTTTCTTAACGGACCCATCGGGCGCTTGTCACCTTGTCCTCAACCCGCGCCTGTTGATTATCCTGGATGCGTAACGATTCGAGAATGCCATGCGCCGTTTGATGCTGCTGCGTCACGCCAAGACCGAGACCGACGCGCCGAGCGGCCGTGACCAGGATCGCCGGCTCGACGACCGCGGCCACAAGGATGCTGCGCGGATGGGCGACTGGATCGCCGCCCATCCGCCCTTCCCCGAGACCGTGCTGGTGTCGCATGCCGTCCGGGCCCGGCAGACCTGGGACATCGCCTGGGAGGCAATGAAGGACCGCGTCGCTGCGCCGCAGGTCGAGGTCCTGCCGGAACTTTATGGCGCCGATCCCGCGCAGATCCTGGACGCCATTCGCACTGCAACCGCCCCGGCCGACCCTAAGCAATTGCTGCTGGTCGGCCACAATCCCGGCATGCACGAGGTCGCGCTCATGCTGATGGGCGGCGGCGATCCGGCCGGCGCGCGGGCACTCGGCCACAACCTGCCCACCGCGGGGCTTGCGATCTTCGACTTTGACGTCAAGGATTGGGGTGACGTGGCCTACCGCCGCGGCAAACTGGTGCTGTTGGTCAGCCCCAAGCTGCTTCGATCGGGATGATCGCGCGACGTACCGCTAAGACGTGCTGACCGAAAGATTGGAGGCGCAGATGTTCAAGTCCATCCTCGTGCCCATCGACCTCGCCGACACCGAACTCGCTAAGCCGGCGATCGCGACCGCGGCGACGTTGTCGCAAACCTGGGGCGGCGTTGTACGCCTGCTCAACGTGCTGCCGATGACGCCGGTGATGCTGGCCGAATACGTGCCGGCCGATTTCGACGAGCAGCAGCGCCAGACCTCGGAAGAAGCGCTCGCCATCGTCGCGCGGGAGTCCGGGATCGAACCCTCCCGCATCTCCAGCGTGGTGCGCCAGGGCGGCATCTACCACGAGATCCTGGAGGAAGCGGTGCACATGAAAGCCGACCTGATCGTGATGACCTCGCACCGGCCGGCGATGCGCACCTATTTCCTCGGCTCCAACGCCGGACACGTCGTGCGCTACGCCAAATGCTCGGTGCTGGTGGTCAGGCACTGAGTGTCGCAGCCAACTCCGTCATTGCGAGCGCAGCGAAGCAATCCAGAGTCTTTCCGCGGCGGCAGTCTGGATTGCTTCGCTGCGCTCGCAATGACGATGGCGAGGCACCGTCCGCCCATTGCTCGGCCTACAAGATCTCGCGTTGCCTGTCGGGCAAAACACGCCAGGGCTGGGTCAACCCGCGCCGTTCGATATATATTCCGCTTTACCGAAATTCGGAAATGACGTATGCCTCTCCGCAACCCGGCCCAAGCAAGAGGGGCGTATCGCGATCGTCACGACACGCGGGCCGGGCGGCGGTGGACGCAGGTCACATCGGCACGAAGGACTTCGCAGGGCGGAGAGCCGTGAGCGGGGACCTCGCGCACTCGACCGGTGTGATCGGCGTATGGCGAAATCGTGTGGTCCTGGCGCCCGGGGTCTGTGCGCCAAGTCTTGCAGTGATGTGAGCGGCCCAACCGGACCGCGGCATCAGTTATCGGCAAGGCGACGGGGGCAATAGTGCATCGCTCCCCGGGGAGCACCGCGACATAAGCCGTTCCAACCATCCGCGCAGGGAAGGCCGGGATGTCTCCGGTTGCCCTGTTGTCCGCTATGCATGAAGCACACGCAATCTGCTCTTGGCATGGCGGCCCATGGGAGCCAACCGGCTCCCGGTCTTCCCTGCGCCCTCTTCAATTATGAGGGCAAGGCACCGAAGCAGAGCTCGGGCGAACAAGCCGCGAGGATGCGAAGGTGTGTCTACGATTGAAATGCGAATTGAAAGCGCGATGCCATCACCCCACACTCCGTCATTGCGAGCGCAGCGAAGCAATCCAAAAATGTATCCGCGGATAGATTCTGGATTGCTTCGCGGAGCCTGTCATCGGGCCGCGCTTCGCGCGGACCCGTTGGCTCGCAACGACGATGTTGATGCAGGCGCGCGACAAAACTCCCCGCTCGTGCCCTGGACGCAGCGCAGCGCTTCTTCATCGGTGCGCTCAAGAGCCGGGGCCCATCCATCCGCTAGTGCGGTGGCCTGCTGGGTCCCGACTCTGCGCCGCAGCGTAAACGCTGCAGCGTGTCTGAGACACGCGGAGGGCGAACGCCGTCACCCCACCTCCGCCATCGTCTCACAAATACCGCGTCAGCTCGGCCTTGAACTGCCCGTAGACGGCGTCCTCGATCTGGCTGCGCGTGATGCCGATGTCGCGCAGGGCGCGGTCGTCGAGCTGGTTCAGCGTCTTGACGGCGGAGCGGCGCTCGAGGCGGTCGAACAGCGCATAAGTGGCGGCGACGAGCGTGCTGAAAAATCCGCTCGATGAGGAGGGGCGTAAACTCCGCCCGGCAGTTTGCGAGATCGTGGTCATTGTTCTTCTCCGGCGTGCTGTCCCGCGCGGCGAAGCCGATGCCGTTGGCGCAGACGCTTCGAGCGCTTGCACCTCATTTGCCGTGGGATTGCTCTCGCTCTCCTCGGCTCAATCGCGGAACTTGATGGAACCTAAATGCTTCAGTACACTGCTCGGAGCAAGTAAAACATTGCTCTCGGTGCAATAATGTCCAAGTTCGAGTACGTGAAGCTCGCCGATGCCATTGCGGCCGATATCACTAACGGCAGGTTAAGGCCCGGCGACCGGCTGCCGCCGCAGCGCAATTTTGCCTATGACCGCGGCATCGCGGTCTCGACCGCGAGCCGGGTTTACACCGAATTGCTCCGTCGCGGGCTCGTGGTCGGCGAGGTCGGCCGCGGCACCTTCATCTCCGGCGATGTCAGGCGCGAAGTCGAGACGATCAGGGAGCGTGTCGACGCGCGCATCAATTTCGAGGTCAATTATCCGCTGCTGCCCCAGCAATGGGCGATGATCGCCAAGAGCCTTGCGGGGCTCGAGCGCGTCGACGCGCTCGAATCCGCGCTGCGCGTCTCGACCAGCACCGGCACCAAGAGCGCGCGCGTGGCGGCCGCCGCCTATCTCGCACGCAAGGATTTCGCGCCGCAGGCCGAGCAGATTTTCTTTACCGCCAACGGCAAGCAGTCACTCGCGGCCGCGCTCGCAGCGCTCGTCCCCACCGGGGGCCGCTGCGGTGTCGAGGCCCTGACCTATCCCTACGTCAAGAGCATCGCCGCGCGGCTCGGCGTGACGCTGGTCCCGATCCCGATGGACGAGCACGGCGCGCGGCCCGACGCCATCCAGAAAGCGCATCGCGAAGCCCACCTGTCGGCGCTGTATCTCCAGCCCATCATCCAGAATCCGCTCGGCGTCACCATGAACGCAACGCGGCGCGCCGACATCATGCGCATCGCCGAGAAGCTCGATCTCACCATCATCGAGGACGCCGTCTACGGCTTCCTCGCCGACGACGCGCCGCTCGCGGCGCTCGGGCCCGACCGCTGTATCGTGCTCGACAGCCTGTCCAAGAAGGTCGCGCCCGGCCTTGCGCTCGGCATCCTGGTCGCGCCGCCGCATCTGCGCGAGAGCGTGATGAGCGCGATCCGCACCGGCGGCTGGATCGCCTCCGGCCACGCGCTGGCGTCGGGCCAGCGGCTGATGGCCGACGGCACCGTCGCCGAGCTGACAAGGCTGAAGCGCATCGACGCCGCGCGCCGCCAGCAGACCGCAGCGAGGCTCTTGGCCGGCTACCAGCTCGCGGCCGATCCGCGCGCCTATCATCTCTGGCTGACGCTGCCACCGCATTGGCGTTCGCAGACCTTCGTCGCCGCGGCAGCCCGGCGCGGCATCGCGCTGACGCCGTCCTCGACGTTCGCAATTGCTCATGGTCATGCACCGAATGCGGTGCGGCTCGCGCTCGCTCCGCCGTCGCCCGAGCAGCTCGATTCCGGCCTGCGCACGATCGTCTCGCTGCTCGGCAACAAGGAAGAGGATTTCGACTCGACGGAGTAGCGATCGTCTATGGCAGCAAGGACCGGGGCAATTGATCGAAGCTGTAGCTCCGCGGCTGGTTGCGCCGGACGAAGCCGCCGACCTGCCAGGCGAACAGCGCGGCAAAGCCGAGGATGAACAGCGCGCCGGCGAACTCGCCGATCATCAGCGCGCGAATCAACAGCACCGCCATCGCCGCCGTCAGCACCGCAAGGAAGACCAGCACCGCCGCATAGGCCATGCGGCCGAGGCCCGCGCTCAGCGTCGCCCGGCTGCCAGCCTTGGCCATGCGTGCATGCAGCGCGACGATGAACTGGCGAAAACCGCTGTCCTGCGGCGCCATCAGCGCGGCCGTTTGCCAGCTCGTCGACAGGATCGCGATGCGCCCACCATCGGCGTGGCTGACATCGGCGCGAAAGCGGTGCTGCTGCATCGAAACTGGGCGGAACGACAGCCGGATCGCGCTGATCTCGTCATAGCGCCACAGCGCGGAGCGCCCGGCGATGTGCCAGGACAGGCCCTCGTCCGTCAGCTCGAAGCGGTGCGCCGAACCGATCAGCGAGGCCTTGTAGGCATAGCTCGTGACTGCGTCAGCATCCGAAACCTGCATCTCGACATCGATCCCGTCCGCGCGATCCCGTCAGCGATCCGCTTGCGCGAACACCCTCGCCCATCCTACAAGCGGGGCATGGCTGAGACGACCTTTTTTCCGCGCCGCCTGATTCTCGGCGCCGCCGTGATCTCCGGCGTGCTGCTCGCGCTCGCGGTGCACATGCTGGGCGCGCGCTACGGGCTCGACCTCGGCGGTCTCTGGCGCGCCGACACGCATGAGTTCATCCCGGCCGGCGCGGCGATCGCCTGGTGGCTGATCGCCACCGTCGGCTTTTCCGGCGGCTATTTCACGGCATCATTGATGCAGAGCGCCGTCTCCGGCCAGATCCCGCAACGGATGCGCCAATTCCTGATCGCAGTCGGCGTGCTACTGCTCGCGGGCGCGGGCCAGGCGGCCTCGGCACCGAGCCCGATCCCAACGGTCTCGGGCGTCCTGGCCGGGCTCGCTGCGCTGTGCCTCGGCGCTGTGATGGCATTTTGCGGCGCGCATTTTGCGGTGCGCCGCGGCTAGGCCATCACGCCGACGCGAGTAGCCGCGGCCGGTCCAGCATGATCGCGATATCGGAAGCAGGCCGCGGCTTGCTGAACAAATAGCCTTGCGCCTGGGTACAGCCTTCACGCCGGAGCAGCTCGAGCTGCGCGTCGTTCTCGACGCCTTCCGCCGTGGTGACGATACCGAGGCTGCGGCCGAGGCCGGTCACAGCGCGGATGATCGCCATGGAATCCTCGCGCGTCGCCAGCTCCGATACGAACGAGCGATCGATCTTGATCTTGTCGAACGGGAAGCTGCGCAAATAGCTCAGCGACGAATAACCGGTGCCGAAATCGTCGAGCGAGATCCGCACGCCCATCGCGCGCAGCTCGTGCAGGGTCGTCAGCGTCGCCTCGCTGTTCTGGAGCAGCACCGATTCGGTGATCTCGAGCTCGAGGCGGCGCGCATCAAGTCCCGAGATGGCCAGCGCCTCGGTCACCGATGCGATCAGGTTCGGGCTCTTGAACTGCACCGGCGACAGGTTGACGGCGACGTCGACATCGTCGGGCCAGGTCGCCGCGTCGGTGCAGGCGGAGCGCAGCACGAACTCGCCGAGCTGAACGATGAGCCCGGTCTCCTCGGCCAGCGGTATGAAGCTGATCGGTGCGATCAGCCCGCGCTGCGGGTGGTTCCAGCGCAGCAGCGCCTCGAAGGCGACGACGCGGCCGCTCGCGACGTCACGGATCGGCTGATAATACGCTACGAACTCGTCACGTTGCAGCGCCGCGCGCAGATCCATTTCCAGGAGGCGCCGCGCCTGCGCGCGCGCATCCATGCCGGTCTCGAAGAAGCGATAGGTGCCGCGGCCGTCCGCCTTGGCGCGGTAGAGCGCGAGGTCTGCGTTCTTCAGGAGCTCGTCCGGATGGCTGCCATCCTGCGGCGACAGCGAGATGCCGATCGAGACGCCGATCACGATCTGATGGTCGTCGATCTCGTAAGGCGCCGAGATCACCTCGACCAGGCGCCCGGCAAGCGATCTCGCAGCGGTTTCCTCGGAACGTCCGATCTGGACCACCGCAAACTCGTCGCCGCCGAGCCGCGCCACGGTGTCGTGCTCGCCGACGGTGGACTTCAGCCTGCGGCCGACTTCCTTTAGCAGCGCATCGCCGATGGGGTGGCCGAGCGAGTCGTTGATGTCCTTGAAGTGATCGAGATCAAGACAAAGCACCGCGAGCTGGTCGCCCGACGTGGTCCGGCGCAGCCCATGCTCGAGTTGTTCGTGGAACAGCACGCGGTTCGGCAGGCTGGTCAGCGCATCATGGCGCGCCATGTGCGAGATCTTGGCCTGCGCCTCCAGCCATTCGGTGATGTCCTCGAAAGTGGCGACCCAGCCGCCGCCCTGCATCGGCTGGTTGACCACCCGGATGGAGCGGCCGAACCGGTTGACGACGTCGGTCGTGGTGCGTCCCTCCCGCGCGTCGGCGACGAGGCGGGCGAAGAATTGATCCGCGTCGCCCTGCCACTGGCCGTTCGCCTGCTCTTCCCTAAGCACGTCGACCAAAAGGCGGCCGGTGAGCAGGATGTCGGTGCGACGGAGCATCGCGGCATAGCGCTCGTTGAACAGGATGATCTTGCCGTTCGCGTCAAACATGCACAGTCCTTGCGACATGTTCTCGAGGGCGCTGTCCAGCACGATCTGCTGGCGCCCCAGTTCGCCCTTGGCGCGGCGGTCGAGCAGCGCGGCCACGAGCGCAATCGCGATGATCGCGACCGCAGCGCTGGCGGTGAGGAAGGACAGCGAGGCCGGCGGGATGGAGAGCCCGCTGATCGCGCGGGTCGGGTCCGGCGTCAGCAGCACCGCTCCCATCGCGGTGAAATGATGCGCGACGATGGCAAGCGTCAGCAGCGCAGTCGCGCTCAGCGCATGGGAGAGGTCGTCGCGCCGCGCGGCGATGAACAATGCGAAGGCCGCAAAGACGATTCCGAACAGCACCGAGGCGGCAACCGTGCTTCCGATCCAGGCCACCCGCGCCGGAATCTCCAGCGCCGCCATGCCGGTGTAGTGCATCGCCGCAACACCAGAGCCGACAATCGCGCCGCCGAGGGCGATCCACACCTGGCGCGAGGACGATACCGCGATGCTCAGCCCCACGAAGGTCACGGAGATCGCAAGGATCAAGGAGAGGAGCGTTACCGGGATGTTGTAGGCGCCGGCACCGCCCGGCCCGTAGGCGAGCATCGCGATGAAATGCGTCGCCCAGATGCCGCATCCGCTGACGGCGGCATCCAGAGCGATCCAGACCAGACGCCCGGGCCCCTGCGTCGCGCGTGCGCGTTGAAACAGGCTGATTGCCGCCGCGCTGGCGAGCAGACACACCGCAGCGCCAAGCGCGACCAGTCGCCAATCGTGCTCGTCGGTGAGACAGAAGAGAACTTGATACATCGCCGGCCCCTATCGACCGGCACTTGAGCCGACAGAGATGGACGATTGGTAACTGGCTACAAACCTGCTCCGGGAATGGTGAATGGGAGATGTGTGCGTTCGCTCAATTGTTCATCCTCGCGCCGGCGCACCGACGCCGATGACGGCGGCGGCAATCAGCAAGACCGCCGCCGAGATGACCAGCGACAGATGCAGCCCTGTCATGAACGCACGGTCAGACGCCACCAGCGAACCGAACAGAGCAACGCCGAGCACACTGCCGGTCTGCCGCGTCGCGTTCAGGACGCCGGCCGCGATGCCGGAACGCGCCTTCTCGACGCTGCCGAGCAGCGTTGACGTCAGCGGCGGCACCAGTAGGCCGAGCCCTCCGCTGATCGCGATCGTCTGCGCGCAGATCGCCCAGTAGCTGGTCCCGGCTTCGATCCAGAGCAGGCCGAGACAGCCGATTGCCGAGATGCAGGCGCCGAGGATGATGGTCGGGCACGAGCCGATGCGCTCGGCCAGGCGCGGCGCCAGCAGATTGACCGGCAGAACCGCCGCCATCATCGGCACGAAGGCAAGCCCGGTCCACCATGCCGACAGCCCGTTGATCCTCTGGAAATACAGGCTGAGCACGAAGATCAGGCCGTAGATCGCGATGTTCACCAGCAGTCCCACGAGCGAGGTCAGCGTGAACAGCCGCTGGCCGAACAATGACAGCGGCAGCATCGGCTGCGCCGCCCGGCTCTCACGCCAGACAAAGAGCACGGCGAGAATGGCGGCGCCGACAAAGGCTGCGATCACGGCCGGATGGTCCCAGCCGAGCGCCCCGCCTTCGATGATTGCTCCGGCAAGCGCGCCCAGCGCACCGATCGCAGCCAGCTGGCCAGGCAGATCGATCTCGCGCGAGCGCGCGCGCGTGGTCTCGCTGGCATAGCGCCAGCTCAGCCACAGGCCCGCGAGCCCGATCGGCAGATTGACCAGGAAGATCGCGCGCCAGCTGACCAGCGTGATCAACGCGCCGCCGACAAAGGGGCCGGCGGTGAGTGCAAGGCTTGCTCCGGCGGCCCAGACCGCGACGGCGCGGCCGCGCTCGCGGTCGTCCGCATAGGCATGATTGAGCAGGGCAAGAGAATTCGGCACCAGGATCGCCGCCGCCAGGCCCTGAACTAGCCGTGCTGCGATCAGCACGACCGCATTGGGCGACAGCGCACAGGCGAGCGAGGCCGCGGTGAAGATGGCGAACCCCGCCATGAAGACGCGCTTGGCGCCGATCCGGTCACCCAGCGCACCGGCCGTGAGGATGAAGGCTGCAAACGCGATGGTGTAGGCGCTGACCACCCATTGCAGCTCGGCGACCCCGCCGCCGAGCGCCCTGCCCATTGCATCGAGCGCGGTGTTGACGATGGTGACGTCGAGCTGCACCACGCCATAGCCGAGGCTCATGGCGGCAAGCGTGAGGGAGGTTGCAAGATGCGAGCGGGCCCGCGGCGCAGCACTCGCCTTGTCTAAGGTTCGGTGTTTGATGGTGCTTGCTCGCATGCTGCCACCTCGCTTGCAGCCCCATGCGAAATATACCCCTCCGGCGGGCCGTCATGTTTCGACAATGGTCGAATAATGGATGTGGCTGCGCCCGGCCGCCACCCATAAAGTGCATCGCCCGTCTTGTGCGCAGTGGCGCACTGGGATGCGCCGGAAATAAGACGCCGCGCGACCATCGCGCGGCGTCGTCGTCTTGGCTCCGTCTTGCCTCAGCTCGCCGCGCGCAGATTCACCTTGCTCTCGGCGAGCGTCGTCAGCTTCTTGTCGGTCGCCTTCTCCTCCTCAAGCGTCTTGGCAAGCACCGCCGCGCAATCATTGCGGCCGAGCTGCTTGGCCCAGGCGATCAGGCTGCCGTAGCGGGCGATCTCGTAATGCTCAGCGGCTTGGGCCGCATTGATCAGCGCCGCGTCGAGCACGGCCTTGTCGGCAACTTCGCCCGCCGTCTCGTCGGCTTCCTCGATGATGCCGTCGATCGCCGGGCAGTCGATCGCCTTCACGGCGACGCCGTGCATCTTCAACACTTCCTCGAGACGCGCCACGTGCTGCTTGGTTTCTTCAAGGTGCGTCAAAAAGCCCTGTTTCAGCTGCGGGTCGGTGGCCTTGCTGGCCATTTTCGGCAGCGCCTTGGTGAGCTGCTGCTCGGCGTAATAGATATCCTGGAGCTGGTGCACGAACAGGTCGTTCATGGTTTTGATGTCTTTTGTGAACAGTCCCATCGTTCCGGTCCTCTCGGTTCGGGAACACGACGGCATGGGCCTGCACGAAAGGCCGCCTGTTCCGCCATGTCCGGTTGCTGATGGGGCCTAACGAGCACGCGGCACCGACGTTCCAAGACACCCTTCGCTTGCGCTGGAACAATGCCGACGGCGCCAGGATTTGAAACCATCCTCCTTAAACACGAATGCGCTTTCCGAACCGCACGTCGCGACTCATATGCTTAACGCGCGTCGGATGTGAACCACATATGACAAAAGTGGCTGGTCCAACGCAGAACCTATTGTTGTCAAGGGCTGCACAAGCCGCTGTTTTTGCCTTAAATGAGCTGGATCATGCCAAGCGATCGACGCCTGCCCTTTGGCCGTCATCGTACCCGCACTGGCCAATGCCTGGCCGGATCGGTCTTGCCCCCCGCCGGGAGGATGAATGCACGGACTGCTGCCCGCGCTGAAACGCGGCTTCAATAGATGGATTGGCTGGCGACGGCTCGGCATTGCCGCGAGCGTCTTCATCATTGCCTTCGCAATCACCACGCTGGTGCGGACCCTCAAGGGCATCGATACCGGAGTTATCTTGACGGCGTTGACCGAGATTCCTCGCGGGAATATCGGTCTGGCGGCGATCTGCGTCTTCTTCGCGTTCTGCACGCTGACATTCTACGACTTTTTCGCACTGCGAACGATCGGCAAGAAGCACGTGCCTTATCGCATCGCGGCGCTCTCCAGCTTCACGTCCTATTCGATCGGCCACAACATCGGCGCTACCGTCTTCACCGGCGGAGCGATCCGCTTCCGGATATATTCGGATTATGGGCTGAACGCGATCGACGTCGCCAAAATCTGCTTCCTGTCCGGCCTGACCTTCTGGCTCGGTAACATCTTCGTGCTCTCGATCGGCATGGCCATCCATCCGGGTGCGGCGTCGTCGATGGATCAGCTGCCGTCGTCGATCAACCGGTTGATCGCGCTCGGCGGCCTCGCCTCGATCGGCGCTTATCTGGTCTGGCTCTGCATGGGTGAGAAACGGCGCGAGCTCGGCCAGAAGGGCTGGAAGGTGGTGCTGCCCTCGGCGCCCCTGACGCTGGTGCAGATCCTGATCGGCGTGATCGATCTCGGCTTCTGCGCCACGGCGATGTACCTGCTGATGCCGGCCAATCCACCGATCGACTTCATGTCGCTCGCCGTTGTGTTCATCCTGGCAACGCTGCTCGGCTTTGCCAGCCATGCGCCGGGCTCGATCGGCGTATTCGATGCCGCCATGCTGGTGGCGCTTCCCGAATTCGGCCGCGAGGAGCTTCTGGCGACGCTGCTGGTGTTCCGCATCCTCTATTTCGTGATCCCGTTCGGCCTCGCCATCTCCATCATGGGCACGCGCGAGCTCTGGATGAACGTGGTCGCGCCGTGGCAGGAGCGGCGGCGGCTGGCGGAGGCCTGCACCCAGGCCAACCTGCCCAAGCAGGTGGCCGCGATGGAGCGCGAGCGTGCGCTGCGGCAGGCCGGCAAGCGGTAGGCCACTCAGACATAGGTTGCGGGCGGGGCAGCTATCCCCTCTTATTTCCGCCTCAACTTTGCCGTTGAACACGCGGGCCATGATCCCTCCCTCCTTTCGCACCTTCTCCGCAGGCGCCCTCCTGCTTGCCGGGATTCTGACCGCTTTGCCGCTCGAGCGCGCTGCCGCTCAGGACGCCGGCGCCATGCAGATCAGCTGGGAGGTGCGCAACCGCTTCCGCCTGTTCCGCGAAGAGCGCGATTTCCTGCTCCATGTCGAGAATGCGCGCAACCGCAGCATCCTGGCCGCCGAGCAGTCGCTGGAGCTCCAGAGCGAGGGCCGCGGCTGGGCCCGCAACATGGTCAACCGGCTCTGCATCGACCTCCAGGGCCGGGTCAACCAGCCCTGCACCCGCGACAACGTCAAGGAGAACTACATCACCCCGATCGATCATCCCGTCACTGTGCGCCTCCTCGGCGCAGTGCCGGTCGGCGCCACCTGCGCCTGGTCGTTCGATGACGGCGACGGGCCGCAAGCGTCGACCTTCGATTGCGCCGAGCCGGTCAATTTGCGCGTCCGTTACGGCAAGCAGACGGTCGCGACCGTCGACGTCTCCTCCGGCTCCGATCCGACCCAGCGGGTCCAGGCTGAGATCCAGGTTCGCGACATTTTCGTTGCCGGCCTCGGGGACAGTATCGCCTCCGGCGAAGGCAATCCGGACCGGCCGCTGGCGCTGTCGGACGAAGGTTTCTGCTTCCGCTCCTATCTCGGCACCGCCGGCGCGCAGTACTATCGGCCGAGCCGCGCCGGCTTCAAAGGCGGCCGCGCCTGCGAGGCGCCGGACACGCTCGCCAACTGGCAACGCTACAGTGCGCTCTGGTTCAACGCGCCCTGTCACCGCTCGCTCTACAGCTATCAGGCCCGCACCGCGCTGGCGCTCGCGGTGCGCTACACCCACATCGCCGTGACCTTCCTGCCGCTCGCCTGCACCGGCGCCGGCATCGGCGACGGACTGCTCGGCTCGCAGCGCGCCCGCGAATGCCCGCCCGGCAAGACCGGCGTCTGCAACACCAGCGTGAACGCGCAGGTCGCCGAGCTGCGCGAAGCGCTCACCGCGGCGAAGAAACGCCAGCCCGACCGCACGCTCGATCTCGTGCTGCTCTCGGTGGGCGCCAACGACGTCTATTTTTCCGGCCTCGTCGCCGACGTCATCGTCGACACCGCGACCGAGCGCGCACTGTTCCGCCGCTCCGGCGTGATGGCGAGCGTCGACGATTCCCGCGATGCGCTGGCGCGCGAGCTGCCGCAGAATTTCGTCAAGCTGCGCGAGGCGCTGAAGCCGCTGGTCGGCGGCGACCTCTCACATGTGGTCTATGTCTCCTACGCCAACCCGGCGCTCGCCGACGGCGGCGTGCCCTGCCGCGGCGGCCGTGGCGGCTTCGACATCCATCCATCTTTCAATGCCGATCCGCAGCGCCTCGCCCGGGTCTCCACCTTCGTCGACACCGAATTCCTGCCGCAGCTGAAGGGGCTCGCCACCTGTACCCGCGGCGCGCTCTGCCGCGATACCGAAGCCGACCGCATGACCTTCGTCGATGCGCACCAGGCCGCGTTCGCCGATCACGGCTTCTGCGCCCATTCCGGCAACGATCCCGAATTCGACCGCACCTGCTTTGCCGAGAACGGCCAGAGCTTCAATCCCGACATCGTGACGGCGGCGAGTCAGCCGATGCTGTGCGGTCGCGGCGCCTCGGAATATCGCGCCTACCTGCCCCGTGCCCGCTGGATCCGCGACGCCAACGATAGCTATTTTGCTGCGATGACCTATCCGCAAGGATTGCCGGCCGCGAGCCAGCCGACCGACATCCACGACGCCACCTGGGGCGTGCTCTCCGCCGTCTATGGCGGCGCCGTGCATCCAAGCGCCGAAGGCCACGCCGCGATGGCCGATGCCGCACTGCCTGCCGCGAGCGCCGTGCTCGGGCTGGATGCAGTGCCGCCAAGCGTGACGCGCGGATTTCTGCCGCAGCTACTTCCGAGCGCGCGGCAGTAGGACGACGACGAGCTCTCTCCTCCCTGTCATTGCGGGCGCAGCGAAGCAATCCAGAGTCCCTCCGCGGCAAGATTCTGGATTGCTTCGCGGAGCCTGTCATCGGGCCGCGCTTCGCGCGGACCCGTTGGCTCGCAATGACGAGCTTGGCCCACACTCTCGGTGTCGTCGCCCGCGCGGGCAGGCGATCCAGTACTCCGAGGCGGTTGTGATTGAACCGAGAAGCCGCGGCGTACTGGATTTCCGCCTTCGCGGGGAATGACGGCGGGTTGGCTCGTGTAGTGCGCCGTAGCCAAACTGCGCTCGCGCATTCTCGTCACGTCGCATCGTTCCCCTTGTCTGCCGTTCCATCAATCCAAAAACGGCATCGATCGATACCCCCTTGAACTTGGACACTTTGCCGCGCGCGCCTCTAGGAGTCGCCTTGAGGAAATGTTCGAGTTCTAAGGAGGCGCGTGATGAGCGCAGTGGTGTCCGCAGCGGACGTGAGGCGGTCTCGCGTCAGGCTGTTCATCGTGACCATGTTGTTCCTGGTCACCACCGTCAATTACGCCGACCGCGCCACGCTGTCGATCGCAGGCCCCGCACTCTCCAAGGAGCTGCATCTCGATCCGGTCGCGATGGGCTACATCTTCTCGGCGTTCGGCTGGTCCTATGTGATCGCGCAGGTGCCGGGCGGCTGGTTGCTCGACCGCTACGGCTCGCGCCTCGTCTATGCCTTCAGCATCATCGTCTGGTCGATCTTCACGATGATGCAGGGCTGGGTCGGCTTTTTCAGCACCGGCACCGCGATCGTCGTGCTGTTCGCGTTACGCTTCCTGGTCGGCATCGCCGAAGCGCCCTCCTTCCCCGCCAATGCGCGCATCGTCGCGGCCTGGTTTCCGGGCAACGAGCGCGGCACCGCGTCGGCGTTCTTCAATTCGGGGCAGTATTTCGCGACCGTGATCTTCGCGCCGCTGATGGGCTGGATCGCGCACGCCTACGGCTGGCGCTTCGTGTTCTTCGTGATGGGCGCGCTCGGCGTCGTCATGGGCCTCATCTGGATCAAGACCATCTACGGCCCGGAGGAGCATCCTTCGATCAGTGATGCCGAGTTCGACTACATCAAGGAGGGCGGCGCGCTGGTCGATCTCGACGCGTCCAAGGACGATCTGAAGCAGGAGCGCGCGCCTCAATCCGGCTCCGGGTGGGACCACATCCGCCAGTTGCTCTCCAACCGCATGATGCTCGGCGTCTATCTCGGCCAGTATTGCATCAACACGCTGACCTATTTCTTCCTGACCTGGTTTCCGGTCTACCTCGTCAAGGAGCGTGGGCTGTCGATCCTGCAAGCCGGCTTCGTCGCGACGCTCCCGGCGCTGTGCGGCTTCATCGGCGGCGTGCTTGGCGGCATCATCTCCGACGCCATCCTGCGCAAGACGGGCTCGCTGACCCTGGCGCGCAAGATCCCGATTGTCGGCGGCATGCTGCTATCGATGTCGATCATCGCCTGCAATTATGTCGACGGACAGGCGTTCGTGGTCGGCTTCATGGCGCTCGCCTTCTTCGGCAAGGGCATCGGCGCGCTCGGCTGGGCGGTCGTCTCCGACACCTCGCCGAAGGAAGCCAGCGGCGTCTCCGGCGGCCTGTTCAACACGTTCGGCAATCTCTCCTCGATCACCACCCCGATCGTGATCGGCTACATCCTGGCCGCAACCGGTTCGTTCAACGGCGCGCTGGTGTTCGTTGGTCTCAACGCGCTGGTGGCGGCGTTCGCCTATGTTGTGATCGTCGGCAAGATCGAGCGGGTGATGCTCAAACGTTCCTCCTGAGAGCTCCGAGCAATCGGAGCGGACCAGGCAACTCAACGGCGGCTTAATCAGCCGCCGTCTTTGTTTTGGGGGTGATCGATGCTAGAAGTGTCGGGGAAACGCCTTATCCATCTAAGGCATGTATCGATGTTCGACCTCAACCAGCTCCGCTGTTTCGTCACGGTGGCGGAGGAATTGCATTTCGGCCGCGCCGCCGCGCGGCTGAACATGACCCAGCCGCCTTTGTCGCGGCAGATCCAGGTGCTCGAGCACATCATCGATGCGCCGCTTCTGGAGCGTACCAGCCGCTCGGTGCGCCTGACGCCCGCGGGGCGAAGCTTCCTGCCGGAGGCGCGGCGCATCCTCAAGCTTGCGGAAAGCGCCTCGCAGGTCGCCCGCCGCATCGCGCTCGGCAAGACCGGCTCGCTGAAGATCGGCTTCACGGCCGCCGCGGCCTACGGCTTCCTGCCTGAGCTCGTCGCCGCCTGCCGCGCAAAGCTGCCCGAAGTGGATTTCTCGCTGAAGGAGATGGTGTCCGGCGACCAGTTCGAGGCGCTGACCTCGGGCCAGATCGACGCCGGCCTGCTGAGGCCGCCGATCGCGCGTCCAGAGCTCGCCAGCCGCCGCGTCGTCGCGGAGCCCCTGCTCGCCGCGATCCCGAAGAAGCATCCGCTGGCGAACGCCGACAGCGTCACCATCAAGGATTTCGACGACCAGCCCTTCGTGATGTATTCGCCTTACGAGAGCCGCTACTTTCACGACCTGCTGGTGGCGCTGTTCACGCGCGCCGACGTGCTGCCGCGCTATGTCCAGCATCTCAGCCAGATCCATTCGATCCTCGCCATGGTGCGCGCCGGCCTCGGCCTCGCCATCGTGCCGGCGGCGGCGGCGAGTCTGAAGATCTCCGACGTGCGGCTGCGGCCGCTGAAGCTGCGCACCCGCCTTCCGGTCGAGCTCTTCATGGTCTGGCGCCGTGACGACGAGAATCCGTTGCTCTCGGCCCTCGTCAAAATCGCCGGTGAATTGTCCTCCGCGGAGGTGACAGAGGATTGATGCTCAATCTGCATCAGTCGATATAGGCTTTGGCTTGGACGCGCATCGAACGGTCTCCTAAACACCGGCCCATGGACGCGCAGGCTTGCGTCCTTCACAACACGCAAGAAGGGAGCCGCGCCCATGAGCAAGATGACCCCGCCGGAGATGGCCCAGAAGATCGGATCTGGCCTCCTGTCCTTCCCCGTCACGCCGTTCAGGGCTGACTACTCCTTCGACGAGGCGACCTACCGCGCCAACATGGACTGGCTGTGCGGCTATGACGTCGCCGGCCTGTTCGCCGCCGGCGGCACCGGTGAGTTCTTCTCGCTAACGCCGACCGAGGTTCCGCAAATCGTCAAGATCGCCGTCGAGGAGACCAAGGGCCGCGTGCCCGTGCTCGCCGGCACCGGCTACGGCACCGCGATCGCGCGCGAAATCGCCATTGGTGCCGAGAAGGCCGGCGCCGACGGCTTGCTGCTGCTGCCGCCCTATCTCACGCATGCCGAGCAAGAGGGTCTCGCCGCCCATGTCGAGGCAGTCTGCGCCGCCGTGAAGATCGGCGTCATCGTCTACAACCGCGACAACGCCATTCTCCAGCCCGACACGCTGGCTCGCCTTGCCGAGCGCTGCCCGAACCTCGTCGGCTACAAGGACGGCATTGGCGACATCGAGCTGATGACCCGCGTCTACACCAAGCTCGGCGACCGCCTGACCTATATCGGCGGCCTGCCGACCGCGGAGACCTTCGCGCTGCCCTATCTCGACATGGGCGTGACGACCTATTCCTCGGCCGTGTTCAACTTCGTGCCGGAATTCGCCACCAACTTCTACGCGGCCGTGCGCAAGCGCGACCACCAGACGATCCACGCCGGCCTGAAGAACTTCATCCTGCCGCTGATCGCGATCCGCAACCGCAAGAAGGGCTATGCAGTCTCGATCATCAAGGCCGGCATGAAGGTGATCGGCCGCGACTCCGGCCCGGTCCGTCCGCCGCTGACCGATCTCGCCGAGCAGGAGGTGGCGGAACTGACCGCGCTAGTAAAGAATCTGCCCGCCATCCGATCGACACAACAGGCAGCAGAATAACGAACGATAATAGAGAGGAGCGTGCGATGGTCCAGACGGAGATCTCTGGCGCACCGGTCGTCACGGCGATGCAGGTGATCCCGGTCGCGGGCCGCGACAGCATGCTCCTCAATTTGAGCGGCGCACATGCGCCGTTCTTCACCCGCAACATCGTCATCCTCACCGACAATTCCGGTCATACCGGCGTCGGTGAGGTGCCCGGCGGGCAGAAGATCTGGCAAACGCTCCAGGACGCCCGCGATCTCGTGATCGGCAAGACCGTCGGCGCCATGAACAACATCCTCGCCGACGTCCGCACCGCTTTCGCCGACCGCGACGCCGGCGGCCGCGGCAAGCAGACGTTCGACCTGCGCATCATGATCCACGCGGTCACGGCGATCGAATCCGCGCTGCTCGATTTGCTCGGCCAGCATCTGGGCCTGCCCGTCGCGGCGCTGCTCGGCGAGGGCCAGCAGCGCAAGAGCGTCGAGACGCTCGGCTACCTCTTCTTCGTCGGCGACCGGCGCAAATCCCGGCTGCCCTATATGGAAGGCGAGACCGGCAAGGCGGAATGGTTCAACCTCCGTCACCAGGAGGCGATGACGCCGGAGACCGTGGTGCGGCTCGCCGAGGCCACCCACGACCATTACGGCTTCGCCGATTTCAAGCTCAAAGGCGGCGTGCTCCGCGGCGAGCAGGAGATCGAGGCGGTCACCGCCATCGCAAAACGCTTCCCGAACGCGCGCGTCACGCTCGATCCCAACGGCGCCTGGTCGCTAGATCAGGCTGTCCGGCTTTGCAAGGACATGCACGGCATCCTCGCTTACGCCGAGGACCCCTGCGGCGCCGAGGCCGGCTTTTCCGGCCGCGAGATCATGGCCGAGTTCCGCCGCGCCACGGGCTTGCCGACCGCGACCAATATGATCGCGACCGATTGGCGGCAGCTTTCCCATGCGCTGCGTCTCGGCGCGGTGGACATTCCGCTGGCCGATCCCCATTTCTGGACCATGCAAGGCTCGGTGCGCGTCGCCCAGACCTGCCGCGACAATGGTCTGACATGGGGCTCGCACTCCAACAACCATTTCGACATTTCGCTCGCCATGTTCACCCATGTCGGCGCCGCCGCACCCGGCAAGGTCACCGCGATCGACACCCACTGGATCTGGCAGGACGGCCAGGCGCTCACCAAGGAGCCGCTCCAGATCAAGGGCGGCAAGATTGCCGTCCCCGAGAGACCTGGTCTGGGTATCGAAATCGACAGGGCCGCCATCGACGCCGCGCATGACCTCTACAAGCAGCATGGACTTGGCGCCCGGGATGACGCTATTGCCATGCAGGACCTGATCCCCGGCTGGACCTTCGACGACAAGCGTCCCTGCCTCGTTCGCTAAGAAACCCAGGCATGATCCCGGAAAAGTGGGTACCGGTTTTCCGAGAGGGATCATGCCGCTAAATGACTTGGAGGAATACATGACTGCGATCCTGAAGAACTTCATCGGCGGCGAATGGGTCGATGGCTCCGGCGTCACCAGGAATATCAACCCCTCCAACACCAATGACCTCGTCGGCGAATATGCCAAGGCCGACAAGGCGCAGACCGAAAAGGCGATCGCCGCCGCCAAGGCCGCCTTTCCCGCCTGGGCGCGTTCGACCCCGCAGGAGCGCTATGACGCGCTGAACAAGATCTCTCTGGAAATCCTGGCCCGCAAGGAAGAGCTCGGCCGCCTGCTCGCGCGCGAGGAAGGCAAGACGCTGCCGGAAGGCATCGGCGAAGTCGCCCGCGCCGGCCAGATTTTTGCGTTCTTCGCCGGCGAAGCGCTGCGCCTGATCGGCGAGAAGGGCGCCTCCGTGCGTCCCGGCCTCGACGTCGAGCTCACCCGCGAGCCGATGGGCGTCGTCGGCATGATCACGCCCTGGAATTTCCCGATAGCGATCCCCGCCTGGAAGATCGCGCCCGCGCTCTGCTACGGCAACACGGTGGTGTTCAAGCCGGCCGAGCTGGTGCCGGGCTCGGCGCACGCGCTGTCCGAGATCATCACCCGCTCCGGCATTCCCGCGGGCGTGTTCAACCTTGTCGTCGGCTCCGGCTCCGTGGTCGGCCAGACCCTGCTCGAACACCCGGACGTCGCCGCGATTTCCTTCACCGGTTCGGTTCAGACCGGCCGCAAGATCGCGCAGGCCTGCGTGCTGTCGAATCCAATGAAGAAGTTCCAGCTCGAGATGGGCGGCAAGAACCCGCTGGTCGTGCTCGACGATGCCGACCTCAAGACTGCCGTCGAGGTCGCCGTCAACGGCGCCTATTTCTCGACCGGCCAGCGCTGCACCGCTTCCTCCCGTCTGATCGTCACCGAAGGCATCCACGACCGCTTCGTCGCCGCGATGGCCGAGCGCCTGAAGGGCCTGTCGGTGGACGACGCGCTCAAGGCCGGCGTGCATATCGGCCCCGTCGTCGACCAGAGCCAACTCGATCAGGACCTGCGCTACATCAAGATCGGCCAGGACGAGGGCGCCAAGCTTGCGTGGGGCGGCGAGCTGCTCAAGCGCGAGACGCCCGGCCACTACCTCCAGCCGGCGCTGTTCACTGAAGCCAACAACAATATGCGCATCGCGCGCGAGGAAATCTTCGGACCCGTCGCCGCCGTGATCCGCGCCAAGAACTACGAAGAGGCGCTGGCGATCTCCAACGACACCGAGTTCGGCCTCGCTTCGGGCATCTGCACCACCAGCCTGAAATACGCCTCGCACTACAAGCGCAACAGCGAGTCCGGGATGGTGATGGTCAATCTGCCGACCGCCGGCGTCGACTATCACGTGCCGTTCGGCGGGCGGAAGGGCTCGAGCTACGGCGCCCGCGAGCAGGGCTCGTACGCGCGCGAGTTCTACACCACGGTGAAGACGGCTTATACCTTCCCTGGCTGATAGGCCGGGATTGCGTCGCAAGCGTAGGTGCCCACCTCTCCCTGCGGGGAGAGGTGAGCGAAAGCACGGCTTCTCCCGTTCTTTAGGAAAGCGTATGGACCAGTCAGTCGCAGCGAAAGAGCAACCCCGCTACATCAAGCTCAACGAGCGCGACAATGTTGCGATCGTCGTCAATGATTTTGGGCTTCCCGCCGGCTCCCGCTTTGCCTGCGGGCTGACGCTGCGCGCTTTCGTGCCGCAGGGGCACAAGACCGCGCTGGTCGACATCGCACTGGACGCACCGATCATCCGCTACGGCGAGGTGATCGGCTACGCCCTGTCGCCGATCCTGGCCGGCGAATGGGTGGATGAGGCCCGCATTCGCATGCCGGAAGCCCCTGCCCTCGACAAGCTCGAAATTTCGACCGCCGTGCCCGCGCCGTTGCCGCCGCTCGAAGGTTTCACCTTTGAGGGCTTTCGCAATCCCGACGGCTCGGTCGGCACCAAGAACATCCTCGGCATCTCCTCCTCCGTGCAATGCGTCAAGGGCACGATGGAATACGCGGTGAAACGCATCCGCGCCGAGCTGTTGCCGAAGTACCCGAACGTCGACGACGTCGTCCCCCTCACCCACGCCTATGGCTGTGGCGTCGCCATCACCGCGCCCGACGCGGTGGTGCCGATCCGCACGCTGCAGAACATCGCGCTCAATCCGAATTTCGGCGGCGAGATTCTGGTCGTCGGGCTTGGCTGCGAGAAGCTCGCGCCGGAGCGGCTGGTGCCGGAAGGCGTCAGCGATGCGATCGTGCGCATGCAGGACGAGGCCTTCGACGGCTTTGGCGCGATCGTCGATGCGATCATGACCCAGGCCGAGGCACGGCTGAAGGTGCTCAACACCCGCAAGCGCGAGACCTGCCCGGCCTCCGACCTCGTGATCGGCCTGCAATGCGGCGGCAGCGACGCGTTCTCCGGCGTCACCGCCAATCCCGCCGTCGGCTTCGCCGCGGACCTGTTGGTGCGTGCCGGTGCCACCGTGATGTTCTCGGAAGTCACCGAAGTGCGCGACGCCATCCAGCTGCTCACGCGACGCGCCATCAACGAGGACGTCGGCCGCGCGCTGGTGCGCGAGATGGCCTGGTACGATTCTTATCTTGCCCGCGGCGGCGCCGATCGCAGCGCCAACACCACGCCTGGCAACAAGAAGGGCGGCCTTGCCAATATCGTCGAGAAGTCGCTGGGCTCGATCGTCAAGTCCGGGTCGTCCGCCATCACCGGCGTGCTTTCGCCCGGCGAGAAGGCGACTCAGAAAGGCATGCTATTCGCGGCTACCCCCGCCTCCGACTTCATCTGCGGCACGCTCCAGCTCGCCTCCGGCATGACGCTGCAGGTGTTCACCACCGGCCGCGGCACGCCCTACGGCCTTGCGGCCGCCCCCGTCATCAAGGTCGCAACCCGCAGCGAACTCGCGCGGCGCTGGAAGGACCTGATCGACTTCGATGCCGGCCGCATCGCCACCGGCGAGAAAACCATCGAGGAAACCGGCTGGGACCTGTTCCGCCTGATCCTCGATGTCGCCAGCGGCCGGACAAAACCGTGGTCGGATCGTTGGGGCATCCACAACGATCTCACGCTGTTCAATCCGGCGCCGGTGACCTGAAGAAAGCGATCCACGAAACGATCTTGAAACTGAACCCTGAAGCGTTTCGTCTTCCTTTTACCGCCGCTACACATCGAAGACTTACCGCGTTCACGTCATGCTGCCCGGCATGAAGCAGCGCACGCGCGGATGGCCGTCGATATAGTGCTTCCACACCATGGTGCGGCCGATCTTGTTCGGCACGGTGATCACCGCGCCGTCGGGCACCACGACCCATTCGTTGTCGATGCGCACGCGGTAGTGGCCGCGATCGGACTCCCAATCGACGTCGGCGATGACGTAGCCGTCAGCGTCGGTGCAGCATTGTCCGAACTCGCTGTGCAGGCTTTCGAACCACGGTTTTAGCGGCGAGTTGGCGTAGCGCCCGTCGTCGCGCGCCAGCGCCGATGCGGCCAGCAGCGTCATCAGACCCAGCAGCGGGGCCGCACGCGATATTGCAGATCTCATGTCGTCTCCGCGGATCGAAATCATCGCCGCGAGGGACAACGCCCGCCGTCCGCCGTCCGCGGCTCGGCGAAAGGCGTGAAGGACAGCGACTCACCCCCAACAGCTTTGCGGAGGCTATGCAATTCCAGCGCCAGCACGCATTCCGGGGAACTACTGGCGGAGGGCGGAAGGATCGACGCCTTGCGGCGGATACGCACCATCATCGGGCTCGCCGAAGGCGAGACCCGGTGGCGGGCCGACGACGCCAGTGAATGGGAAAGCAGCTGGGATGATACCCAGCGTGAAGCGCCCTTACTGCTTGGGCGCCGGCGCCATCATCGCGCCGCCCTTCTTCGCCGCAGGGGCCGCCGGCTTCGCGGCGGCGGCCTGCGCAGGGAGATATTTTGCCACGATGGCAGGATCGATCTGCGCGATGTTGGCATCCGGCAGCCGCGTCCAGGTCTCGTCCTTGCCGAGCAGCGCGATGCCAAGATAGCCGCGCAGCGTCAGGGTCTGGCCGTCTGGACTGATCTTCATGTTGGCCTTCCAAATCTGGCCGTCGCGCGGATTGAGCACGTTGCCGCCTTCGTACTTCAAGCCTTCGCGCTTCATGTTGCGGACGAAGGAGATGCCGAGCACCGGCGCGTTCTTGCGGTCGTCCGTGCACTTGGAGCAGACCTCGTTCGGATCGTCGCCGGGCCGCGGGAAGGTCTTCGCGATCACGCCTTCGAAGACGCCGTTGCGGTCAATGAAGAGAAACCATCCGACCGTCTTGCCGTCTTCGATCTTCTGCCAGAGCCCCGCCGCCGTAGGCTCGGCGGTCTGTGCCGCAGACGGTGTCACCGCAAGAAGCGACAACGCGAGCGCGAGGAAGGGGAGCAGCCGAGAGCTGGAAAGAAGATTCTGCATTAGATCACCTTGCTATGCCAATCACTTGCTAGCCAGGACTGGATGGCCACAGACTACGGCGATTTCGCGAACGGCTCCAGCACCAGAAATATGGGGCATGGCCTTCCGGCCCCAACCGCTCAGTTGACCCCGAGCTTCTTTTGCAGACTGGAGGACGAGGTCGTGTACTGGAACACCAGCCGCTTCTCCGGATAGACGTAGCGATGGGCTTTTTGCGACATCAGCGCGCCCTCATGGAAGCCGCACAGGATCAGCTTGATCTTGCCGGGATAGGTGTTGATGTCGCCGATTGCGAAGATGCCTGATACGTTGGTCTCGAACGCCGATGTCTCGACCGGCACCAGATTGTTCTCCAGCGCAATGCCCCAGTTCGCGACCGGGCCGAGCTTCATGGTCAGGCCGAAGAAGGGCAGCATGGTGTCGCAGGCAATTTCAGTCATGGTGTTGTCGTTGCCCTTGATGGTGGCACCGGAGAGCTTGCCATCAATGCCGGAGAGCGCCGTGACCTGGCCGAGCCGCAGATCCATCTTGCCCCCTGCGACCAGCGCGCGCATCTGCTCGACGCTGTGGGGCGCGGCGCGAAACTCATCGCGCCGGTGCAGCAGCGTGATGCGCTTGGCAAGTGGATGCAGATTGAGTGTCCAGTCCAGCGCGGAATCGCCGCCGCCGACGATCAGCACGCTCTTGTCACGAAACGTCTCCATCTTGCGCACGGCGTAGTGCACTGAAGTGCCTTCATAGGCCTCGATCCCCGGGACCGGCGGGCGCTTGGGCTGGAACGAGCCGCCGCCGGCCGCGATCACCACCACCTTGCATTCGAACACCTTGCCGGCATCGGTGGTGCAGCGGAATGCAGGATCGCCGATCTTCTCCACGGTCTCGACCATCTCGCCGAGATGGAAGGTCGGATGGAACGGCTTGATCTGCTGCATCAGCGCCTCGGTCAGCCCCTGGCCCGAGACCTGGGGAATGCCGGGAATGTCGTAAATCGGCTTTTCCGGATAGAGCTCGGCGCATTGGCCGCCGACCTTGTCCAGAATGTCGACGAAATGCGCCTTCATGTCGAGAAGGCCAAGCTCGAAGGCGGCGAACAGACCGCACGGGCCGGCGCCAATAATCAGCACATCGGTTTTGATCACGTCGCTCATGTCGTCTCTTTTATCGGTCGTTATCGGTTGGACGGCGCCCCTTGGGCCGAGGGTGACCCTGCCTGTCTAGCCAACGGGGATGGATCAGGGAAGGCATAAAAGCGGCAGCGCCCCGCAGCCGCACCCTCTTGCCGGGTCAAACTAACTGGGCTGTAACGAGCAAGGATATGACGGAGATCAATCGGTGAACGCACCAAGCCACCTCGATACGACGCCCCGCCTGGAAGACTACCCATATCGCCTCAGCGACAACGTGCGCTTCGGCGATCTCGATCCCAACCAGCACGTCAACAACGCCGTCTACGCCACCTATTTCGAGACCGGCCGTGTCACGCTGATGAAGCTCCCGGAATATGGGCTGACGCCGCCGGGGCTTGCCTGGATCATGGTGCGGCTCGACATCCATTTCCGCGCCGAGCTGCACTGGCCGAACACGATCGAGCTGGGCCTTGGCGTGGTGAAGCTCGGACGAACGTCGGTGACCTTCGAGCAAGTCGTATTCTCGCAAGGAAAGTGCATCGCGTCGGCGAATTCGGTCGGCGTGATGATCGACGAAGCGTCGCGGCGGCCGACGCCGCTCACAGCGGAAGTGATCGCAAAGCTGAGACCCTGGCACAAGCGCGGCATCGAGGTCGCGCCGCCGAGGACATAGTTACCTAATCGAGTGGATCAGGCCTGGCGTTCCGGCGTCGCGACGACGAGCCCGTCGAGCTCATCGGAGACCTTGATCTGGCAGGACAGGCGCGAGTTCGGGCGCACGTCGAAGCCGAAGTCGAGCATGTCCTCTTCCATCGGCGTCGGGTTGCCGACCTTCTCGCGCCAGGCTTCGTCGACATAGACATGGCAGGTCGCGCAGGCACAAGCGCCGCCGCATTCGGCCTCGATGCCGGGAATGCTGTTGCGGATGGCGGCTTCCATCACGGTTGCGCCGTTCTCGATTTCCACCGTGCGGGTTTCGCCCTTGTGGTCGACAAAGTGAATCTTGGCCATGTGTGCTCGTGCTGCCGCGGTGCTTGGAATGAAGGAGGGGTCCCGGCCTGTCCTATAACGGGTCGGTCAGCCCGGCGCCATAGCGTTTTCGGCGCGAGGTGAATCCCGCTTCGCGGGAAGAACACGCGTCAAAACAAAAGAGTAGAACCCGGTTCTGACAGTCCGCGCCTTAAGGCTTCAGCATCGCCTCGATGGCGGCGCGAGCCTCGGTTACCGCCTCTTTCAAGACGGCAAGGGCGTGGGGCCGACCATGACCGGTCCGGATCGCGGTCTCCAGGCTGCCTGCGGCATCGGCCACGGCAAAGGCGCCGATCCCGCGTGCCGAGCCCTTGAGCTTGTGGGCCAGTGCACCGGCCTCGGCCGGCAGCGCCGTCATCGCCGCAACCAGGCGGACTGCCTGCTCGGCAAACATCGCCAGCACTTCCCGTTCCAGCTCGGCATCGCCGAGCGTCATGCGGGCGAGGTGATCGAGGTCGAGCGGACTGTCGATGGGTGCAAGCGGGGGCGAGGGCATCCAGTCCATCCGTTGCAGTTCAGGCGTCATGACCAGGGCCCCGGCAGCGCGCGATCGTCCCGCCGGTCCGGCGGTCAGGTTCCTCCTACCCAAGCATGAAAATGGTTAACGAAATGTTTGGGCCGTTTTACGCAATTCCGCCGATTTGTTGACGAAAAGTTGCCGCAATCGGCCGAGTTCGGTGGAGAATTGCATTTAGTGCTAAGGCGTTACGGCGCGATCCTGTTAACGATGATTAACATTGTCTTAATCGCAGCCATTTCATTCGCGACGCTCTGCCAATAGGATGTTGCAGAAATTGGCGGACAAGCCGTCCGGGTGGGGACGGCTCGGAGATCCGCGCAAGCGGCATGATCCGGTCTGTGGGCTTGCGTATCGCGCAGGGCTCGCGGGGGGACGCGTACAAGTAACGAGGGCTCGGACTGAACATGGCGAACACTCCGAAAAAGGCCAAAGACCCCACAGAAGTTGCGCTTTCTGCGATCCAGGAAGCCCTGAACATCAGTGACACCGCTGCGGATACCAGCCGCAACGCGGCGATGCGCAACGAGACGGTGCCTCCGGTGGGGCCGCCCGCGCCTCCGGTCTTCGACGAGCCGAGCTTCGAGCCGCGCCCCGCCGCCAACGAACGAGCAACCGCGTTCGACCCGATCGAGGAGCCGCGCACCTCGCGCCGCGCAGCCAATGACGACCGTGAGACCATCGGCCAGTTGCTCCAGGCGCTTCAGAGGGGCCGCCCTGCCCGCAGCGTCTACACCTTCGCCACCATCTTCGCCGGCGTCTGGCTCGCCGCCTGCGCCGCGCTGACATTCGGCTTCCTGCCCTCGATCCAGGCCGCCATGGGCCAGAGCGGTGGCGTGCTCGTCATTGCCGGCCTGATCGCGATGTTCTTCGCGCCGATCATGCTGTTCTACTTCCTGGCGAGCCTCGTTTGGCGCGGCCAGGAAATGCGCATGATCGCGCAGGCGATGGCGCAGGTCGCGATCCGCTTCTCCGAGCCGGAAGGCTCGGCCTCCGATTCCATGGTCACCGTCGGCCAGGCCATCCGCCGTGAGGTCGCAGCGATGGGCGACGGCATCGAGCGCGCCATTGCGCGCGCCGGCGAGCTTGAGACGCTGGTCGCCAACGAGGTCGCGGCGCTCGAGCGGGCCTATTCCGACAACGAGGTGCGCATCCGCGCCCTGCTCCAGGACATCGCGCATCAGCGCGACAACCTGGTCGGCCAGGCCGAGCAGGTCCGCAGCGCCATCTCCGGGGTGCAGATCGACCTGCGCCACGACATCGCACTGATCTCGGACGCGATCGCCTCGCGCGTCGACGAGGTCGCCAAGTCCATCACCGGCGCGCTGGAAGAGCGCGGCGCCCACATCACCCAGGCGCTGAGCAATGCCGGCGACAACATGATCCTGGCGCTCGGTGAGCGCGGCGGCGACCTGCTCGATCGCCTCGAGGAGGCCAGCAACGAGACCACGCGCGCCGTGCTCGACGCCAGCGAGCGGCTGACCACCAGCCTCAACTTCAAGACCGGCCACGTCCACGACGAATTCGTCGATCTCGCCGACCGCGTCCACGAGATGCTGAACGAGCGCATCGACCGTATCACCGGCGAGTTCGAGCAGCGCTCCGCCGCGATCGTCGACGGCATCTCCGCGCGCACCGAGCAGGTGCATGATTCCCTGAAGAATTCGTCGGACTCGCTGCTGCTCGAGCTCGAGCTGCGTTCCAACGACATCTCTGCCAAGATCGACGACGCCGGCAACCGGCTCGCCGGCCAGATCATGACGAGCGGCGACAAGGCGAGCGAGGCGCTGGACGCCACCGTCAACAGCCTGGTCGCCAAGGTCGTCAGCCAGACCGAGACTGCGCACGACTCGCTGTCGCTCCAGATGAGCGCCTTCGACGAGCTCGTCAGGAACCAGGGCACCGAGCTGGTCGAGAAGTTCGCCCGCGACTCCGGCACGCTCGGCGCGCTGATCACGCGCCACATCTCCGAGTTCGACCGCACCGTGAAGACCTTCGGCGGAGAGATCGTCGAGCGCATGGGCCAGCGCACGCAGGACATCGCCGAGACGTTGAAGACCTATGTCGACAATTTCGACACCCGCTTCACGTCTAACGGCGGCCAGATCACGGCCGTGCTTGACCAGCGGCTGGTGCAATTCGAGACCACGGTCGGGGAACGCGTCAGCAACCTCGACGCCTCGCTCGACGGCAAGATCGCCAGCCTCGACGGCACGATCGAAGGCCACATCAGGACCTTCGACCAGCAGCTCGTCGGCCGCGTCGCCGCGCTCGAACAGTCGTTCGACACCCGCGCCAGGTCCATGACCGAAACCATCGACGGACGCATCAATACGCTGGCAACGTCGCTGAGCGAGGGCGCCGCGCAGGCGATCCAGTCAATCGATACCCGCCTCACCTACCTCACGACGTCGCTGACCGGCGGCGCATCGGAGGCCATCGAAACCATTGACGCGCGCCTTAACCACCTCACCACCTCTCTGACCGACGGCGCATCGCAGACCATCCAGTTGATCGACACGAGGCTAACGCATCTCACGACGACGCTGACGGGCGGCGCGTCGCAGGCGCTCGAATCCATCGACTCCCGCCTCACTTACCTGACCTCCGCGGTGACGAACGGCGCCTCGCAGGCCGTGCAGTCGATCGACACGCGCCTCACGCTGCTGACCTCGACCCTCACGGACGGCACCGCGCAGGCGATCGAGGCCGTCGACCGCCGCATCACCGGCGTCACCGAGGTCATCGACGGCCGCACCGCGCATCTGTCCGACACGGTCACGGCGCGCTTCCAGGAGATCCACCACGCCATCGAGACCAAGGTCGGCTCGGTCGCGAGCGACATCGACGTGCGCGTGGCGCAGTTCGAGGACCTGCTCGGCTCGCGCGTCGAGGCGGTCGCCGGCCGCATCGAGAGCAGCGGACGCCAGGCCAGCGAGGACATGATGTCCCGCGCCGAGATGATCTCGACCGCGATCCGCTCGCACGTCGAGGACGCCGAACGCTCGCTCACCAACCTCGTCGTCAACACCAGCGAGACCATCCAGACCGGCGCGCGCACCGCTCAGCAGTCGCTGCTGACGGTCTCCTCCGACGTCAACGCCCAGCTCAAGATGACCTCGTCCGAGGTCGAGCGCGCGCTGACCGCCGTCGGCACCGGTGCTGCGAACTCGATCCTGACCAGCGCCCGCGAGGCGCAGTCGACCCTGGTCGCCGCATCGGGCGATGCCTCCAACCAGATCAAGGGGCTCGCGGCCGACGTCGAACGCACGTTGTCCGCAGCGGGCTCGGCGACCGCGGCCTCGATCCTGGCCGGCGCCCGCGAGGTGCAGACCACGCTCGTCACCGCCTCTTCGGATGCGGCCAACCATGTCAAGACGCTCACCGCCGACGTGCAGCGTTCGCTGTCGCTGGCCGGCACCACCACAGCGGAGTCGATCGTCGCCGGCGCCCGCGATGCGCAGGGCGCGCTGATCGCGGCTTCGACCGAGACCGCCAACCAGATCAAGGCGCTGTCTTCCGATGTGCAGCGCTCGCTCTCGATGGCGGGCACCTCGACCGCCGAGACCATCATGAGCGGCGCCCGCGAGGCCCAGAGCACGCTGGTCACGGCGTCCTCGGATGCGGCGAGCCAGGTCAAGTCGCTCGCGGCCGAAGTGCATCGTTCGCTCTCGCAGGTCGGCCAGTCGACCGCCGAGACGATCACCACCAGCGCCCGCGACGCCCAGAGCACCCTGCTCACGGTCTCGGCCGAGCAGACCAGCCAGGTGCGTTCGCTCGCGGCCGAGATGCAGCGCGCGCTGGCAACCGCCGGCGGCGCCACCATCGAAGCGCTCACCAGCGGTATCCGCGAGGCCCAGGGCACGCTGATCTCCGCCTCGACCGACGCGGCGAGCCAGATCAAGTCGCTGACCACGGATATCGAGCGCACGCTGACCGCGGTCGGCGCCGACACCGCCTCGACGATCCTCAACAGCGCGCGTGAGGCGCAGACCTCGCTGACCTCGACCTCGGCGGATGCCGCGAGCCAGATCCGCACGATCTCGACCGAGATCGAGCGTACACTGAGCGCAGCCGCCGCGAACGCGACCAACGACATCCAGACCAGCGCGCTTAGCGCCCAGAACGCGCTGATATCCGCCTCTAACGAGGCCAGCTCGCGGGTCAAGTCGAGTTCGGCCGACGTCGAGCGCTCGGTGCTCGCCGCCAGCAGCAGCTTCGGCCAGGCCATGACCGGTAAGACCGACGAGATCGTCACCTATGTGCAGCAGCAGGCCGACCGTCTGTCGAACATGATCGACGCCAAGCGCGGCGCCCTGGTCGACGCGATCGGCTCCCAGACCAACCAGCTCACGCTCGACATTGACCGCGTCACCTCCGACGCGCTGAAGTCGATCGAGACGCGCGGCCAGGCATTCTCGCAGACTATGATGGGCAACGGCTCGGAAGTCGCCCGCGCCATCAATACGGCGAGCGAGATCGCCACCGGCGCGGTCGGCAAGTCGCTCAAGGACCTCGAGCAGGCCTCGCGCTCGGCGATCGACCAGTCGCGCCAGGTCTCGATCGCGGCCGTGACCGAGATGCAGGAGACCAGCAAGATCCTACGCACCGACACGGTGGCGCTGTTCGAGCGGCTGCGCGAAGGCAACATCCTGCTTCAGGAGGTGCTGACCGGTGCGCACGACAACCTCAACTCGCTCGAGCGGGCGCTGGTGACGCGCGTCGCCGACTTCGTCTCGGCGATGAACGACGTCACCTCGCGCAACGGCGCCGCGACGCAGAACCTGGAAGACCAGCTCAACGTCTTCAACAGCAAGACCACGAAGGCGCTCCAGGACCTCGGCGAGCTGTCGACCCAATTCGACAAGCATGGCAAGGCGCTTGTCGAGGCCGCGCAGGTCGTCGAGCAGAGTAACAAGAACACCACCGCCTCGCTCGCCGAGCGCAAGCAGGCGCTGGAATCGCTCGTCACCACAATCGACCTGCGTACGGCCGATCTCGACCAGCGCCTGTCGCGCTTCACCGGCCTGCTCGATGAATCGCTGGCCGCAGCCGAAGAGCGTGCCCGCGACATCGCCCGCGTCGTCGCCGAGACCGCCGGCGCAGGCTCTGCCGCAATCACCCGCCAGTTCGAGGCGGTGCGCGCGGCGTCCGAAGAGGAGCACCGCCAGACCATCGAAGCCATGCACGACATCTACCGCCAGACCACCGACGAGGCGGATGCGATGTTCAAGCAGTCGACCGAGCGCTTCAGCAATCTGGTCGCAAGCATGAAGCAGATGGCGCTCGAGATGCACAACGAGCTCGAATCCACCCGTAACGAGCTGCGCCGCGGCGTGCTCGAGATGCCGCAGGAGGCTGCCGAAAGCACCGCGCAAATGCGCAAGGTGATCGTCGACCAGATCGAGGCGCTCGCCGAGCTCAACCGCATCGTAGCCCAGCATGGCCGCGGCCTCGACGTCACCACGACGAGCCGCGGCAGCGTGCAGCGCCAGGAAGAGCCGGCGGTGCTGGCCGCAGTCGCAGGCCGCGCCACCGAGACCCGCATGCGCGACACCGGCAGCGCCTCGACGCTGCCGCCGCCGGATCTCGGCATGCCGGCTGCGCGCCGCACCGAAGCGCCGTCGGTCGCGCCTGCCGGCAACGACCAGGGCCGCGACGGCTGGCTGTCGGACCTGCTCAACCGCGCCGACACGGGTCCTGCCGCCTCGGCCGGCCGTGAGGCTCCCCGCGGCCGCGCGGCACCCGCTCCGCAGCCGCAGGCGCTGCAAGGTGGTGGCAATCCGCTGGAATCGTTGTCGCTCGACATCGGCCGGCTGATGGACCGCAACCTCGCCGCCGAGATGTGGGACCGCTACCAGCGCGGCGAGAACAAGGCCTTCACCAAGCGCCTCTACACGCCCGCCGGCCAGAAGGCCTTCGACGAGGTCGCCCGCAAGTATCGCGCCGACCGCAACTTCAAGGGCACGGTCGACCGCTACATCGCGGAGTTCGAGCGCCTGCTCGACGAAGTCGCCCGCGACGGCCGCGGCCCGCAGGAGCTGCGCAGCCACCTGACCTCGGAGACGGGGCTGGTCTACACGCTGCTGGCCCACGCGGCGGGACGGCTCGGGTGAGCGGCTCGTAGCGTTACCGATTAGCGGATGAAAACGGAGGCCTCACGGCCTCCGTTTTGGTTTTGGGCGGCATCCTCGCTGTCGTGCCCCGGACGCAGCGCAGCGCCCCTTCGGCGGTGCGCTGCAGAGCCGGGGCCAATGTCGCACATCACACCGTGTTGCCTTCTGGGTCCTGGCTCTGCGCAGCAACGCTAAGGGCGTTGCAGCGCGTCCGGGACACGAGACCTGGCGCTCACAATACGATGGTGAGCGACACGCGAACACCTCGCCAACTATCGTCTGCGCTCGCTCGCCGCCGGCTTTGGCGGCTCGGGCGGCGGGGCGGGTTGCGATGAGTTGCTGGCGCCGAACAGGACGCGGGTCGGGTTGCGGTCGAAATTGTTCACGGCGCGACTGATGTCGCCGAGAGTGCGGCGGCCATCGCTCATCAGCGCGCCGGAGCGCTTATCGAAATCCTCGGCCAGTTCGCGGATCGACTTCACCGCCTGGAACAGCTCGCCGCCGTCCTTGCCGCCGGCCAGCGTGTTGAGGCCGAGCATGAGATTGTCGGCCTTGAGCATCACGCCGTCGACCTTGGCCATCACGCCATCGATCTTCTCGGAGTTGCGAGCGAGCGAGTTGGTGAAGGTCTCCAAATTCTTCAGCGAGTTCTTCACCGATTCCTGATTGTCGGCGACGATCTTGTTGATGTTCTGGAGCGTGCCGCGGATCGCCTCGGTGACGTCCTGGAGCTTGTTGGGATCCGCCGTCAGCGTCGGGATGCCGTCCTGGTCGAGCGGCGGCGGGGCCGCGGCCTCGTCGCCGCCCTTGAGCGAGATTGCGGCGACGCCGGTGAGGCCCTGGAATTCGAGCCCGACCAGGGTGTCCTTGCGGATCGGGGCGTTGTTCTCGATCATGGCGAGTGCGACGACCCGCCGCGGGTTGTCCAGCTTCACCGAGACCACCTCACCCACCCGAATTCCGTTGAAATTGACGCTGCCGCCGTTGCGCAACCCCGCCGCGGGGCCCTCGAACACGACGCGCAGGGGGCTGCGCTGCTTGGTGGTGTGCAGCGACTGAAACCACAGCACGAAGCCGAACGCAGCGGCGATCACCGCCAGCGTGAACGACCCGATCAGCACGTAATTTGCGCGCGTTTCCATCAGCTACTCCGGCACCTCAGCCCATCACCGCGCGGGCGCGCTTGCCATGGAAATATTGTCTCAGCCAGGGATGCTGCGAGGCCTGCATGTCGGCGATCGACCCTGCTGCAATGATCTTACCGTTCCCTAAAACGGCGATGCGGTCACATGCTGTGTAAAGGCTATCGAGGTCGTGCGTTACCATGAAAACTGTCAGCCCCAAAGTGCGCTGGAGCGTCCTGACCAGCTCGTCGAAATCGCCGGCGCCGATCGGATCGAGGCCCGAGGTCGGCTCGTCCAGGAAGACGAGATCCGGATCCAGGGACAGCGCACGGGCGAGCGCCACGCGCTTGATCATGCCGCCGGAGAGCTCGGACGGGAAGCGCTCGGCAACTTCCGGCTTGAGACCGACCATGGTCAGCTTGGCCATGGTGATCTCGTCCATCAGCCGCTGCGACACGCGCAAATATTCGCGCATCGGAAACTGGATGTTCTGCCGCACCGTGAGCGAGGAGAACAGCGCGCCCTGCTGAAACAGCACGCCCCACCGCCGCTCGACATTTCGCCGCTGCGACGTGCTGGAGGAATCGAGGTCGACGCCGAACACCTCGATCGAGCCTGCGACCTTCGGCACGAGGCCGATGATGGTGCGCGTCAGCACCGATTTGCCGGCGCCCGAGGGACCGACGAAGCCCAGGATCTCGCCGCGCTTGACGTCGAGGTTGAGGCCGTCGAGCACGCGCGTTGCGCCGAACTGCACGGTGACGTCGCGGACGCGGATAATGGGATTTTGAATTTCGCCTGCCATCGTCACATCCCGATCGAGGCGAAGAAGATGGCGAAGATGCCGTCCATGACGATGACGAAGAAGATGCCCTTCACCACCGACGCGGTCGTGTGCTGTCCAAGCGATTCCGCGCTGCCCTGCACCGCGAGCCCTTCGACGCAGGCGACGATGCCGATCACCGCAGCCATCACGGGTGCCTTGACGATACCGACGATGAAATGATCGATCGAAATGGCGTCGCGCAGCCGCAACAAGAAGGCCTCCGGCTGGACAACGCCATAAAGCCAGGCGACGAGCCCGCCGCCATAGAGCGCGGCCATCGCGCCGAGGAAAGCGAGGATCGGCAGCGCAATCACGAGTGCCATCATGCGCGGCAGCACCAGCACTTCGATCGGGTCGAACCCCATGGTGCGCAGCGCGTCGATCTCCTCGCGCATCTTCATCGAGCCGAGTTCGGCAGTGTAGGCGCTGCCCGAGCGGCCGGCGACCATGATCGCGACCAGCAGCACGCCGATTTCGCGCAACACCAGCACGCCGAGCATGTCGACGACGAAGATATCGGCGCCGAACCTTCGGAAATGGAAGATGCCTTGTTGGGCGATGATGCAGCCGATCAGGAAAGTGATCAGCACGATGATCGGCACCGCGCGCCAGCAGACCTGCTCCATATGGTGCACGGTCGAGGTCAGGCGGAACGAGCGCGGGTGGATCAGGACGCGAAAGCCCGCCGCGAGCACCGCGCCGAGCATGTCGACGAGGCCGGCCATCGTACCGGCCACGCCGGCGACCGCCCGGCCGATCTGCTCCAGCATGCCGATGATGGTGATCGTGCTGCCGTCGACCACGGGCGTCGCCCTGACCCGCCGCACCTCGTCCACCAGGCTCGAATAATTGGCGGAGAGCCCCGCGATCTGGGCCTCGACAGGTCCTTTCGTCAGGCTGCGGCGCAGCCGCTCGATCAGCCAGGCACCGAACGTGTCGAGCTTGGCGACTTCGGAGACGTCGATGAAAATGCTTTGGGGGCTGCCGGCGAGCTGCTCGGCATCGGCCACCATCCGCTCCAGGACCGGCGCGAAGCTCGCGGTCCAGGTCCCGGTGGCGCAGAGTGCAAGCGCATTGCCCTTGGCAACCCGTTCCAGCTTCGGATCGCCGCTCAAGATGTCCGCTCCCCTGCCGGGACGGAGGAAAACAGAAGGTTGCGCACGCGCCCTTACCTAGAGAAGGTATCCCCAACTGGCCACTATTAGTTGCTAGAGGTAACCAGCAGGTTCAGATTTCGCCAGGGTTCAAAATGACTTCCAGCAAACTTGTCTCCCTGGCGGCACGAATCGAGCGCTTTCCGATTGCCGGCAGCTTTACCATTAGCCGGGGGGCCAAGACCGAGGCCGTGACCGTCGTGGCGGAGGTCAGCCAGGACGGGCTGACCGGCCGCGGCGAGTGCGTGCCCTACCCCCGCTACGGCGAGACTCCGGAAGCGGCGCTCGGCGCCATTCAGGCCATGCAGCAGGCCGTGGCGGGCGGGCTGACGCGGCAGGCCCTCCAGGCGGCAATGCCGCCTGGAGCGGCTCGTAACGCGCTGGATTGCGCCCTGATTGACCTCGAGGCCAAGGCGGCCGGCCTGCGCGCCTGGAACCTGCTGGGCCGCCCGGAGCCCGGCGAGCGGACGACCGCCTACACCATCTCCCTCGGCACGCCCGAGAGCATGGCCGCGGCGACCGCCAAGGCCGCACACCGGCCGCTGCTCAAGATCAAGCTGGGCGGCGAAGACGATCCGGCGCGGATCGCGGCGGTGCGCAAGGCCGCACCCGAATCCGAGCTGATCGTCGACGCCAACGAGGCCTGGAACGACGCCAATCTGGAGCACAATCTTGCCGCCTGCGCCGACGTCGGCGTCACGCTCGTGGAGCAGCCGCTGCCCGCTGGCAAGGACGAGGCGCTGGCACGGATCAAGCGTCCGGTCGCGGTCTGCGCCGACGAGAGCGTGCACGACCGCTCGTCGCTCGAGCCCCTGCGCGCGCGCTACGACGCCGTGAACATCAAGCTCGATAAGACCGGCGGCCTCACCGAAGCGCTGGCCATGGCCGATGCTGCGCGGTCGCTCGGCTTCGAGATCATGATCGGCTGCATGGTCGCGACCTCGCTGTCGATGGCGCCTGCGATGCTGGTGACGCCGCAGGCGCGCTTCGTCGATCTCGACGGCCCGCTGCTGCTGGCGCGCGATCGCGATCACGGCCTGCGTTATGACGACAGCCTGGTTTACCCGCCGGACGCTTCGCTCTGGGGATGAGACTTGAGCCGGTGCCGCGCCGACCAGATCACCAGCGCACCGGCAGCGGCCATCGCGGCCATGACGTAATACAGGCCGTCGCCGATGCGGGCGTAGATCGCGCCTGACGCGATCGAGGTCGTTGCGCCCAATAGACCGTTGCACGCGGCGTAGTAGCCCTGTCCCCGCGCAATCTGGTGCGCCGGCACGCGCTGCACCAGGAGATTCATGGTGCCGATGATGGTCATGCCGAAGGTGAGACCGTGGCCGAGTTGCACGATCGCGAGCAGCGCCAGCGGCGGCTCGTTGGCGGTGACGATCCAGCGCACCACGGCGCTGAGCCCCCCGATTGCCATCATCGTGGACGGATGCAGCGAGACGCGCGGCGAAAGGGCGAACACGACGATCTCCGCGATCACACCCAGCGTCCACAGGGCCGCGATCGTCAACCCGCCGAGGCCCTGGAGCTGCCAATTGATGGCCGAGAAGGTGTAATAAGCGACGTGGCTGCCCTGGATCAGCGCCGCCGAGGCGATGATCGCCCAAAAGCCGCCATCGCGCAGCAAGGCCTTGCCGGCATGCGTCTCGGCGGTCCTGCGCCTGACCTCGTCGAGCGGCTGAAGCAGCAAGCTGGCGAGAACCGCAACGACGGCCCATGCCACGATGACCCAGATCAGATCACGTGGCGCGATGCTGTCGACGAGATAGCCGCAGGCGAGCGAGCCTCCGGCGAACGCCGCCGAGCCCCACAGCCGCAACGGCCCGTAATCGAGCCCGTAACGCGCGACACCGTGCAGCGCGTAGGCATCGGTCAGCGGCATCGTCGGCGTCCACATCATGCAGGTCAGCGCATAGATGAGGAACAGGGCCAGCGGCTGCTGCTGCAAGCCGACCGCGGTAAAGCCGATCGCCGTCGCCAGCACCGACACCATCATGGCGGCGCGAATAGCCTGCCGCTTTTCGGCAAAGGCGGTCACTTGCGGCAGCGTGGTGAAGCGCGTGATCGCCGGCAGCGCGTTGATGAGGCCGATCCAGGCCGCGTCGACGCCGATCGCCTTCAGCCATACCGGGAAGAACGGCAGATGCGTGCCCGAGACCGCGAAGACGGCCGAATAGAACAGGGCGAGGCTCACGGCGAAACGCCGCTTCTTGGCTTCCGCGATGGGGATTTGTGATTCGCCTGCCATCAAACCAATTGCGATTCGGTCGATATCGTGGTGATCGTTACAGTAACGCGCGGTGATTTGCGCGACGAGATTGTCATGGCCAACGAAGCATTCGCCCTTTCGCCCATGTCTGCCCGCGCGGCCGAGCCGAACGAGCAGGATTACGACGCGATCCGCGAAGCCTTCATGGAGACCGCGCGCGGCCGCTGGTTCCTCGGCGAATATGCCAAGCGCAACCGCAATGCCGACACCCGCATGGTGCTCGATGCGGTTGCGAAGATCGAAGAAACCCTTGCGGCACAGCGACAACCCGTCGTCGAGGACCGCCTGCCCGAGGCGCTGGTCGATATCCGCCGCGCCATCCGCGAGGCCGAGACGATTGCGATCGCGGCGTTCGATCCCGCCGCGATCGAGGCGAGCCTCGCGCCGATCCCGCGCGGGGTGCGTATCATCAAGGAGATCTCCTGGCGCTGGCGCGAGATCGGCGCCGACGGGCGAATCTGCGACCTCATTGATTCGCAGCTCGCCTCGATCGAGGCGGCCTGCGGACAGATTTCGACCATCGACCCCCGCGTCGAGCTCCAGGCTGCCTTCGATCTGCTGAGGGATCGGGTCGAGCAGCTCGACGGCGGCGCAACGCCGCAAGCGGCGCCTTACGAGCCGGCTCCGAGGCAGGAGGCGCCGTCGTCTGCTGACGTGCCGCCTGCCGAGGTCGCACCTGGCGCGATGGCCAGCGAAGCCCCCGTGGCTTCTACGGAGGCGCCGCAGGACATCGCAGCCACTCCTGAGGTCGAAGCAACTGGCGTCACTGAGACGTCTGCCGTTGCCGAGCGGGCCATGGACGCCGCAGTCGCGCCGGAGATCGTTGCCGAAAGCCAGATCGCTCCCGAAAACGCTGCGCTCGACCATGTCGTGCCTGATGATGCCAAGCTTGAAGGCGCCTCGTTCGAAGAGCCGGCCACTGAACCGGCCGCCTTGACGGAAGCAACCGAGGCGTTCTCGCTCGATGCCGCCGCGGAAGCCGAGGACGAAGCCATCCTCGAGGCCATCGCGCTGGAGATGGCGGCGCCCGATTCCGACTTCGACGAGATCATCGAGCCGGTGGAGAATGAAGCGGTCGCTCCGGAGCCGGCAGCTGCCGAGGTCGCAGCTCCCGTTGCGGCGGACTTGCCGGAGCCGATCGCGCCAGAGCCGGTCGTCGCAGCGGTCGAGGAAGAGCCCGCGGACGCGCCGATCGCGATGGACTCGCTCGCGCGCCTCACCGACGCCATCGCGGAAGCTGCCGCCGAAGTGATGGAGCAGCAGGCCCCGGCCATGGCGGCCACGGCAACATTCGCGGCAGCGCCAACCGCGCCGCTGCCGATGCCCTCGCCCCTGTCCGCGTCCTTGCCGGAGCCCTCGCTCGGCGCCACCATCCTCGCCAGCGGCATCTTGCAGAAGCCCCGCGCGCCGGCGAACGACCCGCTCGCGCCCATCCGCCGCATGACCCAGGCCGAGAAGATCGCGTTCTTCTCGTAAACCTCAGCACCCCACTCCCGTGTCCCGGATTAGCAGCAACGCCCTTTGTGTTGATGCGCAGAGCCGGGACCCAGAAGCCACGTTCCCCGCTGCTACATGGGCGCCAACTTCGCGATTTTGTACGATGTCGTCTGCCGATTGCGCGCAAGCGTCGCCTCAGGCTGCCACGGCCGTACTTGGAACAAGCCGCAATCAACGCGTCCACATCCGCCGAAGCGTAGGTAGCTCCGCGACAAACCGTTTGGCTGTTGATGCGCTCTCGGCTTGCGAGGTCAGTGCACATCTTGGCGGAAGCGCAATGCTATCTCCTGGTGCGAGGACACTGAGCTTGTGACTATCCAGATCGTGAGTGCGTTTGCGGCGTAGGACAGCAATTCGCAGACACATTCGATAAGTTGATCTGTTCCATGTCGAGCGAAACTGGGATTGCTCAATGCGCAAGAGTAAACGAAGCATGTGGAACTCTGGGATTCCGTCTGGCCGTAGGGTTTTACCCATGCGCATTTTGCAATTGCATTGCTGCTCGCGGTGCACTTGCATCGAAATCGTGGCGTTGCGCGGTTGAGCGTTGAGATTGTTGTTGAGAGCGAAGGCGTCTGGAAAATGAATTGGATATCAGTGCGCGTAGAGAAAGCAGACTTAAACAAATGTTGAGATCGCTGTTCGGCGCCGCTTCGAATGGAGGAAGCGGTGCAAGCGTTACCGCGGCTTCGCTGTGGTAATGGCTCCCGGCGGATTTGCTAACCGCCTTCTTGCAACACTTCCGCGATCAGACTTCGATCTGCTGGCGCCCGAGCTGGAGATGGTCGTCCTCGATCACAACGCGGTGCTCTCGCAAGCGGGCGAGCAGGTCGATTACGTCTTCTTTCCTCATGCCGGCGCCATCTCGCTGATGGTCGACATGGCGGATGGCCGGACGGTCGCAACCGCAGTGATCGGGCGTGACGGGGTCGTAGGCAGTCTTTCGGTGCTGGGGCCGTCGCCTTCGGCCATTACCGCCATGGTTCGGGTGGCGGGCACCGCCTCTCGGATTTCCGCGTCGCGATTTCACGCCGCTTTTGCCCGGAGCCCTGCGATCCGCCACGCAATCCAGAGCCACGTTAGAGCGATGCTCATACAGTTTCAGCTCGGCTCGGCCTGCCATGCGCTGCATCCGGTCGAAGCCCGCATGTCGCGTTGGCTGCTTCAGTTGCGCGACTGCGTCGACCAAGACGTCCTTCCGCTCACCCAGCAGGAGCTGTCGCAAATACTCGGTGTCCGGCGAACGACGGTGACGCTCTTGATGCGCAATCTGCGCGCGTCCGCTGCGATCATCTCTGATCGAAGAGGCCAGATCGAAATCGACCGGTCCCGACTGGCGGCGGCCGCCTGCGAGTGCCACGACACCATGCGGCGCGAAATCGAGGAGGTGTTCTCGATGGGGATGGGCCGATCACGCGAAACGGCCCTTTCGCGAGATCGGCGAATCCTGACCAGCGAACCCGGCGGCGCAGGGTAAGCTGCTTTCAATCGGGTCGAGACACGCCGCAACCTTGCACGATTGCCCTCCTCGTCCTTCCGGGGAAGTCAGGAGGGCGCTGGTGAACTAAAAGCCAGTTGCCGGAGAGAGAAGGACGGTGCGTCGAACCTGATCACGTTCTCTCGGGTCGATCACTGTCCCCTGCAGATTTGCATTGCGCCTCGATTTTCGCAAGCTCGCGCAGCACCGCCGCCACCTCGCGCAGTTCGTTGCGCGCGGGGCCCGGCTTCAGTCGTCGTGCTTCGTCAAGAAATTCCCTGGCCTGCATCAAGAAGACGGAGCGTGCATTGGTTGTTTGCGCCCGCGCCATCGTGTCCCTCCAGATTACGATCCACGCGCTGTGGGGACGGTCAGGCCGTGTGCCACGGCTGAGGCGCTGCGCGAGCGCTCGGCTCATCCACCCAGCCTTCCTGTGCAAACCAGGCGTGATCGGCCTGACAGATCGGACAATGGGTGCGCCTGAAAAACACAATGCTGCGCAAAAAACTCTCGCGATCGGCCTTGATGCCGGTGGGGATAGCGCGGCCGCTTCGCGGGCATTTGATCATGACCATTCCCATGTGACCTCCCTTTGCACGTCAGCTTGCATTCCGAAACAAAGGCCGGCCCGTCAGATTGCGCCTCTTATTGGTGCGGCTACTTGGGGGGCATCGCGCACCTGGCCATTATCGGTCGAGCATGTGGGGGCATGTTCGTGGCGAGGCTTGTTCCGACGGGCCGGTTTCCCTCCTGAAGGACTCTTGGACGAGAGCTTTTTAGCTGGGCGGATGCAGGACCTTGGCGAAGTACTTCTTGATCGGCTCGCCGGTTTCTTTCGCAAGCTTCTCCCCAAGCCCCCACAATTCCTTGTTCTGGGCGGACGCGGTGTCGAAGGTCTTGCGCGCTTGCGCAACGGACAAGGTGAAAACATCCGGGACTGACTTGCTACCCAGGGCCTGCGCGAAGAAGTCGATCGCGGACACCGTATTGGCGTTCGACATTTCGATCAGCTTGGCCGCGTAGTCGGTTGCGCCCTTGGCATTGCTCGAATACGTCTCACACAGCGCTTCCGCCATCTCCGCCGACGCGACCTTGATTTTCTCGCAGCCTTGCTGTGCGCTGGCGACCCCCTGCTCGGCGAAACCGCCGATCGCGCTAGGCAACGGGATATTCGGGAACCCGAACAACGGAATTGCGTAACCATTCGTCCCGTTCAGTCCAACTTTCACTTCGCTTTCACTCACGGCACCATCCTCGTTCTCAAGCGGCATCATTTCCCGAGAGGTTGACTTGCCTCATGGGACTGGAGGCGAGGACATGTCCCCGCTTCCGTGTTCGATCAGATTCAAAGGAGCTCTTAACCCCGGCCCTGAGATGCCATCATGCGCGAAGCAAGCGGACGCTGTCGGTTCGATGTGCGACTCTCGGTGAAATTTTTCTCTCAGATGTCAAGACACGCAGTCGTCATATCTACAGGAATTGTGCTGTGCGGTGGGAGCCTCGTCAGGGGTGTGAGGCACTCCGCGCGAGCGCGCTCTGAATCGTTCCTGCGTCGGTGGCGGGGCGCCGCGCCATTTCGGAGTATGCTATCGCCGCCAAAACCGGCCAGCTCTCCGACCCAGTCCAGTTGAAGCACTGTCGCCGTAATGCAAATCGCCGTGGCGAAGGAACTAGCGGCGCGCCATTCTACCCTCGAGCACGCGTCTCGCTACGACGCGACCCAGCCTTGGCGCGAGCCGACCTTGTCGTTATGCGCAGGCCATCGGGGTGCGGCTCTGAGATTCGGGTCCAACTGCTCTCGCCGCCAAAGGCAAGCGGCCATCGACACGCAGCCGACTGTGACCAGTAGTCCATGCGCCGCGCGGAGGGGCTGCGCGCCAAGGAATTGCGGAATGTATAAAGGACATCCCGATGGCAACGGGGACGCCGCTTGCCTTTGGATAGCGACAGGAGCGCCAATGCGCCGTTGCGGTCCCACCTGCATCGGCCCGCGGTGCCCCGGCTCTGCAGCGCACCGCCGAAGGAGCGCTGCGCTGCGTCCGGGGCGCGAGAGCGCCGCGCGAGCAATTACCCGCAATTCCAGATCGGGCCAATCGGCGTTCGCGTCCAGCATGGCCCGAAACTGCCGCCATTGTAGCGGCCGCCGCCGAAGCCGGGGCGGCCGAAATAGTGCCACTCGCCATCCCAACGGTAATACTGAGGTACCGGGTCGATGTACCAGTGGCGCCGGTCTGCGCGCGACAGACGACGCATTGCGTCCTTCTGCTTGTAGAGCGGGATGCTGTTGCTGAGCGGCTGTCGATAGCCCGGCAGGAAGCCGTAGCCTTGCCAGACCGGCTTGGGCCGCTTTTGAATCGACGCAGCCGGCGCGACGGCAGGGAGCAGCGACAGGATGACAGCAACAGATAGACACACAAGGCGAGACATGAATCGACCATAGTCGGTCAGTTGCGCGGAGGCCATTCAAATTCGGGTGCAGAGTTCTGCGCGACGTTGCGCAGAATGATTCCTTAGCTGATCACGCCCTTGCGGATCAGGAAGCAGCCATAAGCTCGGCTGTCGCCCACCTGCACGACGCCGAAGCCCGCCGCCGCCGCGCGATAGAAATGCGTGCGTGAGAGTTTGCCGGGAGCAACGGGGCCGCCGGCCGCGCGTTCGATCTCCGCCAACACGGCGCGCTGCACGTCCGGGACTCGATCGGAATCGTCCACCGGCATCATCACGCGCACCGGATCGGGATCGAAATCGTCGAGCGGATAGAGCGTCATGATTGCGCGGACGGCCGTCTCCATGCGCATGCCAGGCAACTGGATCAGGCGCTGCGACGAGGTCGCCGCGGCAATGCGGGTTGCGGGATGGTTCGCGTCGACGACCACGAGATCGTCGCCGTGGCCCATCGAGGCGAGCAGCCGGAGCAGGTCGGGTGTCAGGATCGGATCGATCGATTTCAGCATGTGACGGACTGTCCTCCCAAGCGATGGCTAACCATAGCAGGTTCCAAACGTGATTCAGATCACGGAGCCTACCATCGTGATCGTGATCACGGACGTCAAACTCGAACGCGGTCAGGCTTCTTCGCAACCAATCTCGCATCGAGATGAGTGCCAAAGGAGCACGCCATGTTCCGCCTAAAGCATTTCCTGATGACTGCGGGTCTTCTGGGAAGCCTGTTCGGCTTCGCCTGCGGACCCGTTTCCGCGCAAGTCGCCCCGGTTGCACCGGCTCCCACTGTGCTGCAAGGCCCGGAGCAGCGGGTCGCGCTGGTGATCGGTAATGCGAACTACCAGAACGCGCCGCACCTTGCGAACCCCGACGATGACGCGCAATCGATGGCGCAGTTCTTGAACTCGGCCGGCTTCGAAGTGGTCGCCGCGACCGACTTGACCCAGAACGACATGCTGCGCGTCGTCCAGGACTTTTCCGCCAAGGTCGCTTCGCGCGGTCCGAACACGGTGGCGATGGTCTACTACGCCGGTCACGGCGTGCAGCTCGCCGGCGAAAACTATCTCGTTCCCGTCGACGCCAAGGTCTCGAGCCCGACCGAGCTCGTCAACAATTCGGTGCGCCTGGTCGACGTGATGTCGACGCTGGAGACGATCCCGAGCCGCATGCGCATCGTCATCCTGGATGCCTGCCGCAACAACCCCTTCCCCCAGATCAACGACGCCGGCCGCGGCCTTGCCATTGTCGATGCGCCGAACGGCTCGATCGTCGGCTACTCGACCGCACCGGGGGCCGAAGCGCTCGACGGCACCAACGGCCACAGCCCCTACACGCAGGCCTTCCTGAACGTCGCGCGCGAGCCCAACGTGCCGATCGAGCAGCTGTTCAAGCGCGTGCGCCTGCAAGTGAACCAGACCACCAGCGGTGCGCAAATCCCATGGGAAAGCTCGTCGCTGACCTCTGATTTCACCTTCTTCGGCGACACCGCCGTTGCCGCCAACCGCGCGCCGGTGAAAGCGCCAGTGGTGCAAATGGCCTCCAACCTGCCGAGCCGCTCGACCCGCCAGGCCTATGACTACGTCGTGTCCGAGGGCCGGCCGGAATATTATCAGGAGTTCATCCAGATGTACCCGCACGACCCGCTTTGCGACCACGTCCGCTGGCTGCTCAACAATCTCCTGATCTCGCAGGCCTGGCACAAGGCTGTGCTCGCGAATTCGCCTGTTGCCTACAAGAGCTTCCATGACAGCTTCAGCAACAGCCCCTATGCGCATGTCGCGCTGAAGCTGCAGGCGCAGCCGAAGGAGATCCCGTTGATGCAGGCGACCAAATTCCTGGCGCCGCAGAACATCGCCCCGACGCTTAAGATCGGCAATCTCGGTCAGCCCAAATACATGCCGCTGATGCAGCAGGACAATGGCGGCGCGCATGTAAACGGCAATTTGCCAGTCGTGCAGAAGCCGCTCGATGGCAACCTGATCGGCAAGCTCGGCAATGGCGGCCACATCGTCAACCTGCCGGCGGGCAACAACCAGCCGAACCAGCAGAACGGCACTTCGTCGCAGACCCCGGGCAAGATCGTCACCCTGCCTGCGCCGACCAACACCATGCCGAATGGCGGCAACGCCAACGGCAAACCCGGCAAGATCGTGAGCATGCCGGTCAATGTCGGCAAGGGCGGCCCGAACGTCGAGGCGAAGCCCGTTCAGAACCAGAACCACCCGATCCGCATCAACAATGGCAACACCGGTATCGTGAAGCTCAACACCAATGCGGCGAACAAGGTGCAGGTCCAGAATAACGTAGCGAACAATCGTCCGCAGCTCAACTCGATGCCGACCCGCATGGTCAACAGCGGCAACAACTTTCGCCGGTCGATGAACCAGGCGCCGAGCATGGGCGGCAACAATCGCCGGAGCTTCATGCACTGATCGCGCGGAGAAAGTGCGCACCCTCCCCCGCTTGCGGGGGAGGGTGCTTCCACAGTCGAGGACCCCCGAGAGGAAAGAGCCCCCACCCGGCGCTTCGCGCCGACCTCCCCCGCAAAGCGGGAGAGGTTGCACCGAGCAAGGGGCGAGCTGAATCCGCCAAGCACAATGCGAAAGGGGTAGAGCGGCAACGCTCTGCCCCTTTCTGGTCATTCCAGATTGTGCCATGAGGCGCAGGCCGCGCTCATGCGCGCCCCGGAATGATGCTAGCTAAGCCACCAGCTCGGCGAACAGATCCGCATCGACATTACCGCCGGAGAGCACGATGACGACGTTCTTGCCGGCGACGTCGAGACGTCCCGCCAGCAGAGCGGCAAGGCCCACGGCGCCGCCCGGCTCCACCACGAGCTTGAGCTCGCGATAGGCAAACGCCACGGCAGCACCGACTTCGGCATCCGACGCGGTGACACCGCGCGCGAGCAGCTTGCTGTTGATCGCAAACGTCATCTCGCCGGGCATCAGGGCCATCAGCGCATCGCAGATGGTGCGGCCTGCCGGCGGATGCGGCTCGCGATGACCCGCGGTCAGCGAAATGCCGTGATCGTCGAACGCCTCCGGCTCCGCGACTACGATTTCGGCCAGCGGATAGCGCGCCTTCACGGCCGTCGCGACGCCCGCGATCAGGCCGCCGCCGGAAGCCGGCGCCACCACGATGTCGGGGGCAAGGCCGAGGCCCGCCATGTCCTCGGCGATCTCGCGGCCGGCGGTGCCCTGCCCCGCAATCACGAAAGGATCGTCATACGGCTTGACCAGCGTCGCACCGCGCTTCTCGGCAATGCCGCGCGAGATCGCCTCGCGGTCGTCGCGGTCGCGATCGTACAGCACGACCTCGGCGCCGTAGGATTTGGTGCGCTCGCGCTTGGACAGCGGCGCATCCGCAGGCATCACGATGGTCGCCTGCATGTCGAGGATCTTCGCCGCGGCCGCCACGCCCTGGGCGTGGTTGCCGGAGGAGAACGCGACGACGCCGCCGGCGCGCTTGTCCTGCGGAATCGAGAATACCTTGTTGAAGGCACCGCGGAACTTGAACGAGCCGGTGCGCTGGAGCATCTCCGGCTTCAGGAAGACCTTCGCGCCGACGCGCTCGTTGAGCACGGGGAAAGACAACAGCGGGGTGCGGATGGCGTAAGGCGCGATCACGCGCGCTGCGGCGTCGATGTCGGCGGGGCCGACCGGGAGGAGCTGTTCGGTCATATCAGACCTTATCGCGGCCTGGGAGCCGCGAGCAAGACACCTCCCCGCGAGGATTTTGGTCGATTAGGCCACGAAGCGCGGCTGTTCCGCCCCGTTCCGGCAGGGCAGCACCGCGCCCAGTCCCTCGATGCTGGCGACGAAAGCCCGGGCCGAAGCCTCCCAGGTGTAATTGGCGGCGAACGCGACGCAGTCCTGCCTGGAGATGTCGAGCGCGGCGAAGCAGGCGTTGCGCAGATCGTGATCGAGCGCGCCGACCGGCGCATTGCCGATCACGTCGCGGGGCCCCTTCACCGGAAAGGCCGCCACCGGCAAGCCGCTTGCGAGCGCTTCCAGCAGGACCAGGCCGAACGTGTCGGTCTTGCTCGGGAACACGAAGACGTCGGCCGCAGCATAGATTTCCGCCAGCGCCTCGCCGTGCTTCTCGCCGAGGAAGATCGCGTCGGGATAGGCCTCTTCGAGCGAGGCCCGCGCCGGACCGTCACCAACGATCACCTTGGTGCCGGGCAGGTCGAGGTCGAGAAAGGCCTCAAGGTTCTTCTCCACCGCGACCCGGCCGACCGAGAGGAACACCGGCGCCGGCAGACAGAGGTCGATCGCGCGGGGATGGAACAAATGGGTATCGACGCCGCGCGGCCACAGCACGACGTTGTCGAAGCCGCGCTCGGCGAGCTCGCGCGCGAGCGCAGGCGTGGCCGCCATCACGGCGCGACTGGGCGCATGGAAGCGGCGCAGCGCGCGCCAGATCAGCGAGCCCGGCACCGGCACGCGAGCACGGACATATTCTGGAAAGCGGGTATGGAAGCTGGTCGTGAACGGCAGCTTGCGCTGGCGGCAATAGCGGCGGACCATCAGGCCGATCGGCCCCTCCGTCGCGATGTGGATGCTGTCCGGGCGTGCTTCTTCGATCAGCTTTGCAATTCGCGCCGGGCGCGGCATGGCGAGGCGCACGTCGCGATAGCTCGGCATCGCAAAGGTGCGGAACGATTGCGGCGTCAGGAACGTGAACGCGACGCCGAGCCCCTCTGCCGCGTCGGCCAGCTTGGTCAGCGTCCGAACCACACCGTTGACTTGCGGGTGCCAGGCGTCGGTCGCGACCAAGATGCGCATCAGGCAGCTCTTGCCGCGACCTGCGGGACGGTTGCCGGCTTCTGCAAATGATCCGCCCAGGTGATGATCTCGAAACGGCCGTCGTCGTGCTCGACCAGCGCGGTGCAGCTCTCGACCCAGTCGCCGCAATTCATGTAGCGAATGCCGGCCTCGTCGCGGATCACGGCGTAATGGATGTGGCCGCAGATCACGCCGTGCGCGTCGTGACGTCGCGCTTCGGCGGCGAGCGCCTGTTCGAACGCGCCGATATAGTTCACGGCGTTCTTGACCTTCTGTTTGGCCCATTGCGACAGCGACCAATAGGGCACGCCGAACAAGCGGCGGAAGAAGTTGACGAGGCGGTTCATCTGGATCGCGAAATCGTAGGCCTTGTCACCGAGATGAGCGAGCCAGCGCGCGTTCTGCACCACGAGGTCGAAGATGTCGCCGTGAATGACGAGATAGCGCTTGCCGTCGACGCCGGTATGAACGGTGTTCTCGACCACGTCGATGCCGCCGAAATGCGTGCCGTAATAGTTGCGCAGGAACTCGTCGTGATTGCCGGGAATGTAGATGACCTTGGCGCCCTTGCGCGCCTTGCGCAGCAGCTTCTGGACGAGGTCGTTATGGGATTGCGGCCAGTGCCAGCTCGATTTCAGCGCCCAGCCGTCGACGATGTCGCCGACGAGATAGATGGTGTCGGCATCGTGGTAGCGCAGGAAGTCCAGCAGAAGATCGGCTTGAGAACCGCGGGCTCCGAGATGGACGTCGGAGATGAACAACGTGCGAAAGCGCCGCTCCGGGCTCTCGTCACTCACATCGTAACTTCCCATGCGCCAGCCTGTAACAATGTCCCGTGACAGGGGGATGACCGATTGAACTCTTGAGGCACCTTCCGATACGAATCACGCCTTGCCTCGCCTGCCCTGCGAATATCAGTCGCATGCGACAATCAGGCGACATGGCGCGCAGCGCCTCGTCCAAGATCAGATTGGCACTGGAAGCCCGGAGGGCAGGCGCTCCCTCTCCCGCTTGGGCGAGCGGTCGTCAGTAGAACTTGTGGAAATGATGGATCGGCCCGTGGCCGTGGCCGACGCTGAAGCGGTCGGCGGCGCCAATCGCAGCGCTGATCCAGGCCTTGGCGCTGCGGACCGCCTGCTCGAGCGCCTCGCCTCTGGCGAGACCCGCCGCGACGGCCGAGGACAGCGAGCAGCCGGTACCATGGGTGTTCTTGGTGGCAAGGCGGGGCGCCGCTAGCGCGATGGCGTTGTCGGCATCAACCAGATAGTCGACGCTCTCCGCGCCCTCGCCGTGTCCTCCCTTGATCAAGACCGCGCGGCAGCCGAGCGCCAGCAGACGGCGCCCCTGGCTTTCGATCTCGGCCTGGTTGGCCGCGACCGGTGCATCGAGCAGCGCAGCGGCCTCGGGCAGGTTCGGCGTGATCACCGAGGCCAGCGGTATCAGTCTCGTGCGCAACGCCTTGACGGCGTCGGAGGCCAGCAGCCGGTCGCCGGATGTTGCCACCATCACGGGATCGAGCACCACGTGCCGGGGCGCCCAGCGCGACAGCGCGGCCGCGATCGCGTCAATGCTGGCGGCCTGGGCCACCATGCCGATTTTCACAGCGCCGACATCGAAATCGGAAAACACCGCATCGATCTGCGCGGTGACGAACTCGGCCGGCACCGCATGAATACCCGTGACGCCGCGCGTGTTCTGCGCCGTCAACGCCGTGATGGCGGAGGCGCCATAGACGCCGAGCGCGGCAAAAGTCTTCAGGTCCGCCTGGATGCCGGCGCCCCCGCTCGAATCGGAGCCGGCGATAGTGAGCGCCACGGGCGTCGTCATCGCCGGAGACATCTGCTTGATCCGGACACAGCCATGGCCTGTCCTAGCGCGACCGTGGAACACCAGCAAGCGCGACCAGCGGCAAGCCACGCCGATTCGCGACACAGCCGTGCTCCAGCTAAGGCCCGCCCGGACCCGAAAAGCCATTTGGCGGGAGCCTTGCGCGCAAATGTCGAGATCAGGACGAGCTCGGGCTGCGGCATGATCATGGCCTTTGCGGATCGCGCCCAGCTTGAATCCGGGCCGCGTGCATGCGCAAGCGATCGTGCTGACCAAGCCGTATCGCAAGATCGAGCTCGCGCAGCGGCTCAGGGATGCATTCGCCGCCGTGGCCGTCACCTGCTGAGCGCCGGACCCGCATCTGGCGGCAGGCAAGTTCGCTTGCTAAATCCGGCCGGTTTTGGCCTATTAGCCGGCTAGATGTGCTTTCGGAGTGACCGCGATGGTTCCCTTTTTCGTCCAGATCAAATGCAAGCTCGGCCAGTCCTATGTGGTCGCCAATGCGCTCGCCGAAGCCGAGATCGCCTCTGAGATCTACTCCACGGCCGGTCAATACGACCTCCTGGTGAAGTTCTACGTCGACAAGGACACCGACATCGGCCATTTCGTCAACGAGAAGGTGCAAGTGCTGCCAGGCATCCAGGACACCCTCACCATCATCACCTTCAAGGCGTTCGGCACCGGCTAACGGTGCGTCATCGATGCGGGATAAGTTTGGTTTATATCGTACGAGCCAACGGTTCACCTCTCTCGAAGGGAGAGGTCGGATCGCATCGATAGATGCGATCCGGGTGAGGGGTTACAGTCTCACGATCGAGCTAACCTTCATCACGCACTAGCTGCCCTGCTTGCGCTTGGGCGGCGTCGGGCCGTCCACCGGCGGCAGCGATTTGACGTAGTCCGCCATGGCCGCGAGATCCGCGTCCGGCAGTTGCGAGGTGTTCTTGATCACACGCGTCATCGCGCCGCCGACGCTGTCGCCATCGGGCAGTTCGCCAGTCTTGAGGAAATAGGCGATGTCCTTCGCGCTCCACTCGCCAAGGCGCTTCTGGGTGATGTTGGGGACCCAGCCCTCGCCTTCCGGATTGGGGCCGCCGGCAAACCGCTCGCTCGCGATGATGCCGCCAAGCGCGTTGCGCGGGCTGTGGCATTCGGCGCAATGGCCCAAACTGTTCACGAGATAGGCGCCGCGATTCCATGCCGGCGACTTCGCGCCGTCGGCGACGAACGGCTTGCCGTCCAGAAACAAGAACTTCCAGATGCCGACATTGCGCCGGATGTTGAAGGGAAAACTGACATCATGGTCGCGCACCTTGCCCGCAACAGGCGGTAGCGTTTTCAGATAGGCGAAGAGGTCGAGCACATCCTCACGCCCGGCGTGCCGATAGGACGTATACGGAAACGCCGGAAAATAGTGCTGCCCGGCCGGCGAGACCCCGTGCATCACGGCGTTGACGAAATCGGCGTCGGTCCATTTGCCGATGCCGTCATTGGGATCGGGCGAGATGTTCGGCGCGTGAAACGTTCCGAACGGCGACTTGATCGCGACGCCGCCACCGAGCCTGAGACGATCAGGCTGATTGGGAACGGCATGGCAGGACGCGCAGCCGCCGGCGTTGAACATCACCTCGCCATTGGCAAGATCAGGCGCGTGCGGCGGCGTGGTGCTCGCGGCTGCCACTACGGGCGCGCTGAGCCACCAATAGACGCCACCTGCGGCAAGCGCAGCGAGCAGCGCCACGAGAATTGTTCGTTGCAACATGCACGTCCATTCGTTCTGGCGGCGAACCTACGACCGATCTGCGCGCGGCTCCAGCCACGAAGAATTTAGCCTGCCCCGGCTGGAGACGGGAATAAACTGAAACATCGGCTGTTGGAAGTTTAGCAGCCCAAACGGGTTCAGCAGGGAGAATGTTATGAACAAGACCGTCATCGCCGTGTCAGTGCTCGCGGCCGCTGCTTTCGCAGGGCCGGCCAGCGCCGAAAAGCTGAAAGCAACGCTCGATGCCAAGTCCGAGGTGCCGGCAACGACCAGCAGCGGCACCGGAACGGCCGATCTGGACTACGATGCCGCCAGCAAGAAATTGTCCTGGACTGTCACCTATTCCGGGCTCTCTGGCCCTGCCACAGCCGCTCATTTTCATGGCCCGGCCGAAGCGGGCAAGAACGCCGGCGTTGCGGTCGCGATCCCGAATGCGACATCGAGCCCGGTCAAAGGCGAAGCGACGCTCACCGAGGCGCAGGCCGCCGATCTGCTCGGCGGCAAGTACTACATCAACATCCACACGGCGGCGAACCCCGGCGGCGAGATCCGCGGCCAAGTGACGAAGTAAGCGCAAACGCTGCGTCGTCGCGGAAGGGCCGGGCGCAGGAGGGGCGCCCGGCCTGTTCGATTCTCGCCACGCTCAAGCCGCGTTCAGTGCCTGCGTGAGATCTGCGATCAGGTCCGACGGATGTTCGATGCCGATCGACAGCCGGATCGTGGAATCGAGGACACCGATTTTCCGGCGGATGTCGGCGGGAACGCCGGAATGGGTCATCGTCGCGGGGAGGCTGGCAAGCGATTCCGTTCCGCCGAGGCTCACCGCGAGCTTGAAGATCTGGAGCGCGTCGAGAAATTTGACCGCCGCGTCCTTGCCGCCGACGATGTCGAACGAGAACGTGGAGCCGGCCCCCGAGCATTGCTGTGCGAACACGCGTCCGGCCGGCGACGTATCCTCGTGGTGACCGAGATAATGGACCTTCGCCACCTTGGCGTGACCGCGCAAAAAGTCGGCCACGAGGCGCGCATTCGCATCGGCCTTCTCCATGCGCAGGCTCAGCGTCTCCAGCGACCGGTTGATCATCCAGCAGGAATGCGGATCGAGCTGGGTACCGATAGCGCCGCGCAGCGCCTTGATGCCCTTCATGATTGTTTTGGAGCCGAGCGCGGCGCCGGCGATCAGGTCGGAATGACCGCCGACATATTTCGTGAGCGAGTACAAGGAAATGTCCGCGCCATGCTCGATCGGCCGCTGAAACACCGGTCCGAGCAGCGTATTGTCGCAGGCGATGATCGGTGTGTGCCCCTGGCTCTTCCCGATCGTCTCGGCGACACGGCGCATCATCGCAATGTCGACCAGCCCGTTGGTCGGGTTGGCGGGAGTTTCGATCAGAATCATCGACACCCGGCCCTTGCGCATGGCCTCCTCCGAGGCCTGGCGGACCGCAGCTTCGTCAACGCCATCGGCGAAGCCGACGGCGCCGATCGACAGACGCGCAAGCGTGTTCGTCAGCAGGGTTTCCGTCCCGCCATAGAGCGGCTGGGAGTGCAGAATGACATCGCCTGGGCGGACGAAGGCAAGGATCGTCGTCGCAATGGCCGCCATGCCGGATGAGAACAGGGCGCAGCTCTCGGTGCGTTCGTAGATCGAGAGCCGGTCCTCGACGATCTCGCTGTTGGGGTGATTGAAGCGCGAATAGACCAGGCCCGCACCCATCCCTTCCGGCGGCTCGCGCCGGCCGGCGACGAAATCGAAGAAGTCCTGGCCGTCATCGGCCGTCTTGAAGACGAAGGTCGAGGTCAGGAACACCGGCGGCTTGATGGCGCCTTCCGATAGTTGCGGATCATAGCCATAGGTCAGCATCAAGGTTTCCGGATGCAGCATATGGTTGCCGATGTGCGTCTTCGACGGGAACGGTTTTGCCATGGCCTGTCTCGCTGTTGCTTCAGTTCCTCGCCGGGCGTTGGAACCCTGATGTCATGAGGCAGTCAGGCGCGAGATGCGCCAGCATGCAACAGCTCACATCAATGCCGCCGCGGCTGGAGCAAAGATAACCGCTCTCACGGCGATCCGTCAGGCCTTGCGGACCGATTTCCCCCTGGGCCGTGCGCCAACGCAAAAAGGCGGCTGCTTGGCAACCGCCTTTCTCGATTTCCCGTACCCCGGATGATGTTGGCGTCAGCCGTTCTTCACGCGGTAGGTCTCGTGGCAGCCGCCGCATTCCTTGCCGATTGCAGGCATCGTCGCCTTAAGCGAGTCGAGATCCTTGATCTTGGCCTTGGCCTCGCCGACGAGCTTGGCAAAGCTCGCGACCCTCGCGTCGAAGCCGGCCTTGTCCTCCCAGACCTTCGGCGAGATGCTGTAGTCGCCGTCGAGCTTCACACCCTTGGCGCTGGCCGGAAACAGGTGCGGCAGCTTCTTGGCGGTATCCTCGAACTGCGCCAGCGCGCTGTTCACCGTAGCCTGATCATAGGGCTTCTCGCCCTTGACCATCGCCGAAATCGCGCCGGCGTTCTTGCCGTTGCCCTTCATGAGGGTTTGAACTTCCTTGGCAGAGTCCTGCTGCGCCCAAACCGCGCCCATACCGAACAGGAACGCGCCCCCGACAACCAACGCTCGCTTCATTCGCAAAGTCCTTTTTCCATGATGCAGGATCGTGCCGACCCTCCTGAGGCCAACACCGGTCGGCAGGGTTCATTCCATCGCGTGAATCACAGGCTATGGCGCCGGTGGTGCTCGTTGATCGCGATCCACACCCGCTCGGCCGTTGCCGGCATGTCGATATGGTCGATCTTGTATTCGCGCCAGAGCGCATCGACGATGGCGTTGACGACGGCCGGACAGGAGCCGATCGCGCCGGCCTCGCCGGCCCCCTTGACGCCCAGCGGGTTGGTCTTGCAGGGGACGTTGTTGGTCTCGAACACGAAGGCCGGCCCGTCCGCCGCGCGCGGCACCGCGTAGTCCATGAAGGTCGCGGTGATGAGCTGGCCGTCGCCCGCGCCATAGACCACCTGCTCCATCAAGGCCTGGCCGATGCCCTGCATGGCGCCGCCATGCACCTGCCCCGCCAAGAGCAGCGGATTGAGTGTCTTGCCGAAATCATCGACGATCACATAGTTGACGATTCTGATGATGCCGGTGGCCGGATCGATCTCGACCTCCGCCAGATGCGTGCCGTTGGGATAGGTGCCGTCCGCGCTGGCGAAGGTCGCGCTGCCGTTCAGCTTCGACGGATCGGCGCCGGGCCGCTTGGCGAGGTCGGCGAAGGAGATCGAGCGGTCGGTGCCGGCGATCCGGATCACGCCGTCGGTAATTTCGAGATCGCCCGCGCTCGCTTCCAGCGCCTGCGCTGCGAACTCCTTCAGCTTCTTGCCCAGCTCGCCAGCAGCACGCTCCACGCAAACGCCGCCGGTGGGTATCGAGGCTGAACCGCCGGTGCCGAGACCTGTCACGATCTCGTCGGTGTCGCCCTGGCGGATGTGCACACGCTCCGGCGGCAGGCCGAACTGTTCGGCGACGATCTGCGCATAGGCCGTCTGATGGCCCTGCCCGCTCGATTGCGTGCCGATCAGGACGGTGACGTCGCCATTGGGATCGAGACGGACATTGGCGGTCTCCTCGCCCATCACGCCACAGATCTCGACATAGCTGGCAAGCCCGATGCCGCGGATCAGCCCTTGCTTCTTGGCCGCCTTGGCGCGCTTTCCGAACTCCTTCCATTCCGCGATCTCCATCGCGCGCTTGAGATGCGCGGCGAAGTCGCCGGAATCGTAGATCTTGCCGGTCGCGGTCTTGTAGGGCAGCGCTTTCGGCGGGATGAAATTCTTGCGGCGGATGGCGTCCGGCGTCATGTCAAGCTTTCGCGCGCAGGCGTCGACGAGACGTTCGATGACATAGGCCGCCTCCGGCCGCCCGGCGCCGCGATAGGCATCGACCGGTACACTGTGGGTGAAGATGGTGCGCACCCGGCAGTGGAAGGCCTGGATGTCGTAGAGGCCAGGCAGCATGCCGGCCCCGCCATGCGGGATGTAGGGCCCGAAGGTCGACAGATACGCGCCCATGTCGCCCATCAGGTCGCAATCCATCGCGAGGAACTTGCCGTCCTCGGCTAGCGCCATCTTCGCGGTGGTGACGTTGTCGCGGCCCTGCGCGTCGCCCATGAAATGCTCGGTGCGGTCGGCCGCCCACTTCACCGCCTTCTTCAGCTGTCGCGCGGCGACTGCCATCAAGGCGTATTCCCGATAGGGAAACAGTTTTGTGCCGAAGCCGCCGCCGACGTCGGGGCAGATCACCCGCATCTTGTCGGTGGGGATATTGAGCACGTTCTGGCAGAGGATGTCGCGCAGGCGATGGCTGCCCTGGCTGCCGACGGTGAGCGTCAGATGGTCGCGCTTGGCGTCGTATTCGCACACGGCCGCGCGCGTCTCCATGAAGCTCGCGACCACGCGCGGATTGACGATGGAGATTTCGGCGACTGCATGCGCCTTGGCGAAGGCGGCTTCGGTCGCTTTCTTGTCGCCGATCGAGACGTCGAACAGCACGTTGCCGGGCTTGTCCGGCCAAACCTGCGGGGCCCCGGGCTTCACGGCGTTCACGACACCGGTCACCGCCGGCAGCGGGCTCCATTTGACCTCGATCGCCTCGATCGCGTCGCGGGCCTGGTCGATGGTCTCGGCGACGACGAAGGCGACGGCATCGCCGACATGGCGCACCTCATCCTTGGCCAGGATCGGGTAAGGCGGGCCGGTGAAGGGATCCGTCTCGAGGTTGAATAGGCAGGGCAGATTGCCGAGATCCGCAACGTCATCTGCGGTCAGGATCAGCGCGACGCCCGGCAAGCCGCGGGCGCGGCTCACGTCGATCGTGTATTTGGCATGCGCGTGCGGCGAGCGCAGCATCAAGCAGCGGAGCGCGGCCTGCGGCGCGTAATCGTCGGTGTAGCGGCCCTTGCCGCGGATGAGTGCGTCATCCTCTTTGCGCAGCACGCTTTGGCCAACGCCGAACTTGATGGGAGCCGCCATTTTCTTTCCCGTTCTCATGGTTGTTTTGCCGGCATATTGCCGTGGAAAAACCGGCAAGGCAAACGGGTTTGGGCATGCAGGGTCCGCCAAACTCGTTCGCCGCCCTCACCTGTCAGAGCGGGATGGGCGCAAAGGTCGCAGCCCGGTCATTTTCCTGCGAAGATCGGTCCGGTTATTGGCATGATAGTTGCCGAACCAACCCCGCGGCGCACTCCTATGAACAAGCAGCCGTGCTGACCGCCGCTTGCTCGCAAATCGCATGTCTGCTTCTGACGCCGGTCAGTCACATCACACCACGGCTCCATAGATGCGTCGTGCTATCTCTCAGCCTATCGATAGCTCGTTGAGGTGTGATGTAGTCGATCTCGCCACGCGTCAAGCCGATATCCATCAGCTCCCTATCACTCAGGTTCTGCAATTTGACTCGCGAGCCCTGGCGCCAGCGACGCTCCTGAAACGCACGCCAATATCGCTTGAGCAAGCCCGGGACGATTCGCGTCGATGCGGTCGTCGGTCCAGCAGCATACTGACCCGACAAAGCGTCGTCCGGCGCTGCAATGGACGCGTTGAAGTGCGCTGCCGCCAAAGCCTCGTCCATTGCCTCCTTCGCTAACACGATAGGCAAGTCGAGGCGGAGCGCCGCGCCATCGCGCTCAGTCCCGCATGGAATGTTCGTCAGTTGGGGTGGCATCGGATGCTCCTGCTGTTGAGCCGGCAGGGAGCGTGGCCAAACAAAAAGGCCCCGTCCGATGCCGGCGGGGCCTGGTGGAAATACGTCGTGGTCGATTCCTAGCGCACGACTCCTTCCACGGCCCGGCCGAAGCGGGTCATGTGGTTGAAGGTGACTTTGCGCGACGATTTGATCATGAGGTCCCAATAGCACGACAATCGTGCAAAATCAAGAGATGTGCGGAAGTTGATTGCAGCCTGAGGGCGAGCACAGCTCTAGCCATGCACGTCGGCCGCAGGCCGCGAAAAGCACCGGTCGCCCATGACGGCAGAATCGCCCCAGGCAGCGCCGGGCCTGCGGCATCACCGACGCCCTATGTCCGCTCGATAAGGTCCCAACGATTGCCGTAAAGGTCCTCAAACACCGCGACCATTCCATAAGGCTCACGGCGCGGCTCTTCGAGAAACTTCACGCCTCGCACTCGAAATGCTGCGTAATCGCGATCAAAATCGTCGGTCGCCAGGAACAGCAAGACGCGGCCGCCGCTCTGGTTGCCGATGGCCTGTGCCTGGGCCGGGTTCGCGGCCTTTGCCAGCAGAATGCCGCTCTCGGTGCTGCCAGGCGGCGCGACGACGACCCAGCGCTTCTCTTCGTCGAGACGCGTGTCTTCCCGAAGCTCAAATCCGAGCTTGTCGACAAAGAATGCAATCGCCTCGTTATAGTCTCGTACGACCACCGCGGTAAGGCTCAGATGTAGTCGCATGCAGAGCTACCAATTTGTTTCCACCTACGAACAACTGGTCGGAGCCACTATAGCTGGTTCAATCCTCAGTTGAGAACAGGGCCCTAACCGCGCACCAGCGAGACCAGCCAGCTGCGGCCGAACAGGACCAGGATCGCGAGCGCGTAGACGATGGTGCCGCCGACCGCGAGCAGGAGCAGCATCGCCTCGTCCCGGAAGTGCATCGCGCCCAGCCAAGAGCCGCTGAAGCGCGCAATCAGCCAGAAGGCGGCGGCAAGGATGATCCCGATTAGCAGGAATTTGATGACCGACAATAGCCAGGCGCGGTCCAGCACGAGAAAGCCTCGCCGCACGGCGAAGAACAGCACCAGCAGCAAATTGGTCCAGACACCGACGGCTGTTGCGAGCGCAAGACCAATCTGGGCGAGCGATCCCATCAGGGCAACCTTCAGGGCGACATTGACCGCAATCCCGGTCAGGGAGGCCCGGACCGGCGTTGCCGTATCCTTGCGCGCATAGAAGGTCGCGACCGCGCTGCGGATCAGCACGAAGGGGATCAGGCCGATCGCGTAGGCGGCGAGCGTTGCACCTGCGGTGGCCGCATCGGCCTTCGAGAACGCCCCGCGGGCGAACAGCGCGCGCATGATCGCGTCAGGCACAGTGATGAAGGCTGCGACGAACGGCACTGAGAACAGCAGCGTGAAGTCGAACGCACGGCGTTGCGCCTTCATCGCACCGTCGTGGTCGTTGGCCGTGATCCGCCGCGACATCTCTGGCAACAGCACCGTGCCGATGGCGATGCCGATCACACCGATCGGCAGCTGGTTGAGGCGGTCGGCGTAATAGAGCGCCGACAGCGCGCCTGCGGGCAGGAACGTCGCGATAATGGTATCGGCGAACAGCGCGACTTGTGTGCCCATCGAGCCCAGAGTCGCTGGTCCCAGCGCTTTGAAGAAGCCACGGACGTCCTCATCGAGCCTGAGCGGTGCGAAGCGCGGCAGGCCGCCGTGGCGAGCCAGATCGCCGGCGAGCAGGACATATTGCAGGAAGCCAGAGATCAGCACGCCCCACGCCGCCGCGTGCCCTGCGGTCGGAAACCAGGCGGCGACCGCCAACGTCATCATCATCGAGATGTTGAGAAAGATCGACGCCGCTGCGGCGCTGGCAAAGCGCTGCATCACGTTGAGCATGCCGCCATAGAGCGTCACCAGCGTGATCAGCAGGAGATAGGGAAACGTGACCCGGGTCAGCTCGATCGCGAGCTTGCGCTGCTCGGCATCGTCGGAAAAGCCCGGTGCAAGTATGCTCATGGCTTGCGGCATGAACAGCCAGGCGACGATCAGCAGCACGATTTGCGAAGCCAGCAGCAGCGTGAAAATGCGGTCGGCAAACAGTCGCGCTGCCCCCTCCCCGCATTCGCCGTGAACATGGGCATAAGCCGGCACCCAGGCCGCATTGAAGGCGCCCTCGGCGAAGATCGCGCGGAAATGATTGGGCAGCCGCAGCGCCACGAAGAAGGCGTCGGCCACGGGGCCGGCGCCCAGAATCGCCGCGAGCATGATGTCGCGGGCAAATCCCGTCACCCGCGAGAGCAGCGTGTAACCGCCAACCGTGAAGATGCGTCCGAGCATGCGGACTGTTTTAGAGCATGGCGAGATCAGGTCTAGGTGCAAACCGCAGCGAAGGTGTGCTCCCTCCCCCGCTTGCGGGGGAGGGTTGGGGAGAGGGTGGATCGACGACGAAGACTCCCCCAGAGGAGAGAACCCTCACCCGCGCCTTCGGCGCGACCTCTCCCGCAAGCGGGAGAGGTGAAAAGCTCAGCCCGCCAGCGCACCGCGCACGGCGGCGATGACCCGCTCCTGGTCCGCTTCAGTCAAATAAGCGTGCATCGGCAGGCTGATGACGTCCTGCGACAGGCTCTCGCAGCCGGGCAGGCCGCCTTCTGCAACCGGATAGTGCCTGTAGGCGGTCTGCTGATGCATCGACTTGCCGTAATAGATCGCGGTCGGCACGCCCTGGGCCTTCAGCGCGGCGGCAAAACCGTCGCGGTCGGTGCCTTCAGGCAGGCGGACGGTGTACTGCGCCCAGACCGATGTGCTGCCCGGCGCCAGGCGCGGCACGGTGACGACATTGGACAGGCCACGCGCGTAACGTTCCGCGACCCTGTTGCGGGCGGCGATCTCGTCGTCGAAAATCTTCAGCTTCTCGATCAGGATCGCGGCTTGCATGGTGTCGAGCCGGCCGGTCAGGCCGAGGCGGACGTTGTCGTATTTGTCGACGCCCTGCCCGTGCACGCGGATGCTGCGCAGCGTCGCGGCAAGCTCGTCGTCATCGGTGAAGATCGCGCCGCCGTCGCCGAAACAGCCGAGCGGTTTGGCCGGAAAGAAGCTGGTCGCGGTGGCGAGCGCGAGCGTGCCGAGCTTGCGGCCTTTGTAGCTCGCGCCGAACGCTTGCGCGGCGTCGTCAAGCACGAACAGCCCTTCGGCCCTGGCGATTTCGGCGATGGAATCGTGATCGGCAGGCTGGCCGAACAGATCGACCGGAATGACCGCGACGGGCTTCAGCCCCGCCTTGCGGGCGGTCACGATGCCGCGCTTCAGCGATTCCGGGCTCATGTTGAAGGTCGCCTCGTCCACGTCGACATAAACCGGCGTCGCGCCGGTCCGCGCCACCGGCGACGCTGTCGCGATGAAGGTGAAGGACGGACACAGCACGGCATCGCCGGGCCCGACATTCTTCGCCATCATCACCATCAGGATCGCGTCGGTCCCGCTGGCGCAGCCGATCACGTGCTTGGCGCCGCAATAAGCCGCAAGCTGCTTCTCGAGCTCGAAGACCTCAGGGCCGTTGACGAACTGGCAATGGTCGAGAACCCGCTTCACGGCGGCATCGAGCGAGGCGCCGAGCCGGCGGCGCTGCGCGCCGACATCGATGAAGGGAATGGGATCGGAACGCAGATGCTGGTTCATGGCGCTTTGCTGGTTTCTCGCGAAGTTGAGAGGTCGACATGGATAAAGAATTAGCCGGCGACGCGGCGCGGGGCCTTGCGGGCAGGCGCCGTGGCCGCGGGCCGCGATGGCGTCTCCAGGCACCGCGTCGCGATCTCGAGGCTGGCGACGCCTTCGTCGCCGGTCACCGCCGGCGTCTCGCCGTTAGCCACTGCCTTCAAGAACGCGATCAACTCGGCGCGGAGCGGCTCGTCATGGCCGACCGGCAGATGCCGCATCGAATAGCTGCCGTCAGGCTTGAAGCCGAAGCATTCGGTGACCTGGCGCGTCAACAGATCGCCCATCACGTATTTGCCGCGCGTCGCAACCGTGACGCTGCGCGCCTTGAACGGCGTCAGCCAGTTGGTGTTGATGTGCGCGAGCACGCCGCTCTCGGTGCGGAATTGCAACAGCGCAATGTCCTCGCGCTCAGCGACCGCGCTCGACAGCTGCGGCTGCACCTCAACGATGTCGGACTCGGTGAACCAGCGAATCAAATCGATATCGTGCACGGCAAGGTCGATGACGACGCCGACATTGGACATGCGCGGCGGGAACGGGCCGACGCGGGTAATCGCGATCGACAGGATGTCCTCACCCGCGATCGCCTGCTTGACCGCGGCAACCGCCGGATTGAAGCGCTCGACATGACCGATCATCAGCGTGACGCCGGCCTTTTGCGCGGCGGCGACGATCTCACGGCCCTCTTCGACCGTCGATGCGATCGGCTTCTCGACAAGCACGTGGATGTTCTTGGCGATGCAGGCGAGCGCGATCTCGTGATGCAGATGGGTCGGCGCCGCGATGGTGACGGCATCGGCGCCTTCGGCGAGGAGCTGGTCGAGCGTCTCGAAGCCCGGGCAGCTCGCAAGCTCGGTGGTGCGCGTCCGGTGCACTGGTGAAGGATCGACGATGCCGACCAGGCTGACGCCGGGGAGGCCGCTAAGCACGCGCGCGTGGTTGCTGCCCATCACGCCTGCGCCAATGACGCCGACACGCAGGCCGGCCTTTGCCGGTGCAGACCCTTTGGAACTCATCTGATAGAACCCCGATTCAACCCAAACCCCCGGCGCCGCTTCTAGCACGGGCGCCACATTTGTGGCGAACGCCGCGCTAGCCAGCCGGACACGATTTGATTCAAACAATTACACGTTCCCCGGGTCTTGAGCCGGAGCAGATGCCGCTCTTTCGACCTGGCCGCGTGATTCGGAGCTTGCTGGTTACGACCTTTGATAGTCGTCTTCAATCCGGATGATGTCGTCTTCCCCGAGATAGCTTCCAGTCTGGACCTCGATCAGTTCCAGCATGATTTTACCGGGGTTCTCCATCCGGTGAACGGCGCCCATCGGAATGTAGATCGACTCGTTCTCGTGCACCGCTTTCACGGTATCGTTGACCGTCACCTGTGCCGTGCCCCGCACCACGATCCAGTGCTCGGCACGATGGTGATGCTTCTGCAGCGACAGGCGGCCGCCCGGCTTCACCACGATGCGCTTGACCTGGTGGCGCGCGCCGTTGTCGACCGACTGGTAGCTGCCCCAGGGCCGGTGCACCTTGAGATGCTCCTCGGTGACCTTCGGCGCGACCGCCTTCAGCTTGGCCACCAGACGCTTCAAGCCGTTGGCGTCCTTCTGGCGCGAGACCAGCACCGCGTCCGCAGTCGCGACCACCACGAGATCGTCGACGCCTTCGAGCGCGACCAGCGCGGAATCCGTCGTGACGTTGCAGTTGCGGGAATCTTCGAACACCGCGGTGCCGTGCGCGGCGTTGCCTTGCGCGTCCTTCTCCGACAATTCCCACACCGCGAGCCAGGAGCCGACATCGGACCAGCCGCAGGACACCGGCACGACTGCTGCACGCGAGGTCTTTTCCATCACCGCATAGTCGATAGAGATCGCCTTCGCCGCGCCGAAGGCCTCGGGCTCCAGCGTCACGAAGCCGAGATCGCGGCCGGCATTGGTGACGGCGCTCGTAACCGCCTCGATGCTCGCCGCATCGACCATGCGATATTCGTCGAGCAGCACGCCGGCCGGGAACATGAAGTTGCCGCTGTTCCAGAGATAGCCGGAATTGACGTAGTCCGATGCCTTCACCGCATCCGGCTTCTCGACGAAGCGCGCGACCGCATGCACCTCGCCCGATATCACCTCGCCCGGGTTGATATAGCCGTATTCGGTCGCCGGCCGCTCCGGCTTGACGCCGAACGTGACGATGCGCCCGGCATTCGCTGCCGCAAGGCCTTCGCGGCAGGCGGCGACGAAGGCGGCATTGTCCCGCACCACGTGGTCGGCGGCGAGAGCGAGCACGATTGCCTCGTTAGCGCGTTTCTGCGCGAACACCGCACCCGCAGCGATCGCAGGCCCGGAATCGCGCCGCATCGGCTCGAGGATCACGTCGGCCTCGATCCCGATCTCGGTGAGCTGCTCCAGCACCATGAAGCGATAGGCCGCATTGGTCATGACGATCGGCCGGTCGAACAGCGAAGGATCCGAGACCCGCAGCAGCGTGTCCTGGAAGGTCGAGCGGGCGCCGAACAGCGGCAGGAATTGCTTGGGCCGCACCTCGCGCGAAGCCGGCCACAGCCGCGTGCCGGCACCGCCGCACATGATCAGGGGGATTATGCGTTTGTCCATCGTCATCTCAAACCTTGAAATAGTCCCGATACCAGGTGACAAAGTTACGGACCCCATGCTCGATCGGCGTTGACGGCGCAAAGCCGCTGTCGCGCATCAGATCCTCGACATCCGCGAACGTTTCCAGCACATCTCCCGGCTGCATCGGCAGCAATTCTTTGATCGCCGTCCGGCCCAGCTCCCGCTCCAGAAGACCGACGACGTGCATCAGTTCCTCCGGATGGTGATTGCCGACATTGTAGAGCTTTGACGGCGCATTTGCGGCAGCCGGATCGTCCGCAGGCACGAGATCGATCAGCCTGGATACTACACGCGTCACATCATCAATATAGGTGAAGTCGCGGCGCATCCTGCCATGGTTAAAAAGCCGGATCGGCCTGCCCGCCATAATGGCATCTACAAAGAGAAACATGGCCATGTCGGGCCGTCCCCACGGCCCGTAGATGGTAAAGAAGCGCAGGCCGGTGACCGGCAGCCGGTAGAGATGGCTGTAGGACTGCGCCATCACTTCGTTGGCCTTCTTGGTCGCGGCGTAGAAGCTCACGGGGTGGTCAGTGCGGTCCTGCACGGCGAATGGCATTTTTGTGTTGGCGCCATAAACGGAGGATGACGATGCGTAGACGAGGTGACGACAGCCATTGTTGCGGCAGCCTTCGAGCACGTTGAGAAAGCCCTGCAGATTGGAATCGGCGTAGGCATGCGGCTGCTCGATCGAGTAGCGCACGCCGGCCTGGGCCGCGAGATGCACCACCTTGGCAAATTGATGTCGCGCAAACAGCGCCGCGATCGTGTCACGATCGGCGAGGTCGGCCTCGACGAAGGAGAAACCGGGCTCCTTCTTGAGCAGTGCAAGGCGCGCTCGCTTCAGCGCCGGATCGTAATAGCTGTTGAGGTTGTCGAGCCCGACGACGGACCGGCCTTCGGCCAAGAGCTGGCGGGCAACGTGAAAGCCGATGAAGCCGGCAGCGCCCGTGACCAAAATCGCCTGATCCGTCATTCTGTTCCCCAGGGATCCCTTGCCCACAGAGCCTGTTTAGCCGCCACTTCGTGGAGGTCGCAATAGGCCTGCCGCTCCTCATGCAGGCCTTCAAACGCCGCTGCACAGCGTCTTACATCGGCTATTGCAAGATCGGCGCCAAAACCATACCAAAGCGGCCGAATTCGGCGCCTCGCGTCGGGTTGCCTCCAATCTTCGCAAACCTGTTCATGCGGGCGAGATGCGCCGAATCCTGTTTTCTGCGGCCAAGATCCTGATTTCCGCGGCGCTGCTCTATCTGGCGCTGCGCAAGGTGGACCTGTCCGAACTGTTCTCGCGCTTCACGGTGTCCAGCCTGTTCTGGATCGGCGTGGCGATCGCGGTCGCGTTCCTGCAAATCTTCGTCGGCGTGCTGCGCTGGCGCGAGATCAGCGCCGCGTGCGGCGCGCCGCTCGAGCTCGGCCGTGCCATGCGTTACAACGTGATCGGTGCCTTCTTCAACCAGACCCTGCCGTCGGCGATCGGCGGCGATGCGGTCCGGCTGTGGCTGGTTGCGCGCGCCGGCGCCGGCTGGCGCGCGGCGACCTACTCGATCTTCGTCGATCGCGCGATCGGCTTGATCGCGCTCGCGGTGCTCATCGTCGCGAGCCTGCCCTGGAGTTATACCCTCATCACCGATCCGCACGGGCGCTCGGCGCTGCTGCTCATCGATTTCGCGGCACTGGCGGGCGGCCTCGGCTTCCTGATCTTCGGCGCGTTGAAATGGCGCTGGCTGAAGACCTGGTGGGCGACGCATCACATCCACGCCTGTGCCGTGATCGCCAATCGCGTGATCTTCAGCCGCAGCCGCGGACCGATCATCGCGGTCCTGTCGGTCCTCGTTCACGTGCTCGCCGTCGTCGTCGCCTGGTGCGTCGTGCAGGCGATCGCCGCGCCAATCAGCTTCGGCCAGATATTCCTGCTGGTCCCGCCGGTGATGCTGATCACCATGATGCCGATCTCGATCGCGGGCTGGGGCGTGCGTGAAGCCACCATGAGCCTCGCGTTCGGCTTCGCCGGACTCGCCGCAAACGAAGGTGTCAACGTCTCGCTGCTGTTTGGCGCCGTGTTCTTCATCGTCGGCGCGATCGGCGGGTTGGTCTGGATCCTCAGCGCGGAGAAGGCCGCGCAAGGGTCGGTCCCGATCGGAGTGCCCGAGTGAGCTCGGCCGCAGACGCCCTCGCCGCCGTGCCGTCGCTGCTTGCCGTCGCAATCGCCGCGCTGGTGTCGGCGCTCATCACCTGGAGCAGCCGTCCCCTGCTCCAGCGCTACGCGCTGGCACGGCCGAACGCGCGCTCCTCGCATCGCATTCCGACCCCGCAGGGTGCGGGCATCGCCGTGATCGCGGCGACGCTCATCGTCGCCTCGCTCTTTGCGAGTGTCGCGAACGTCGCGATCCCGCCCGCACTGCTCGGTGCGACGGTCTTGATCGCGCTGGTCGGATTTGCCGACGACATCGTATCGCTGCCGGTGCTGGTGCGGCTGGTGCTGCAGGCCGCGGCCGTCGGCGCCGTGGTGTTCACCGCGCCCGAGACTGCGCGCATCGTTCCGGCGCTGCCGCTTGCGCTGGAGCGCGGCCTCATCCTGCTCGCAGGGGTCTGGTTCGTGAACCTCGTCAACTTCATGGACGGGCTCGATCTGATGACGGCCGCGGAAGTGGTGCCGGTCACCGCGGCGCTGCTGCTGCTGGGATGGCTGGGCGAGCTGCCATGGCCGGCCGCGCTGGTCGCGGCGACGCTGTGCGGCGGCATGCTCGGCTTTGCGCCGTTCAACCGTCCGGTGGCAAGAGTCTTCCTGGGCGATGTCGGCAGCCTGCCGATCGGCCTTTTGCTTGGCTGGTGCCTGCTCGAGCTCGCCTTTCGCGGGCAGACGGCCGCGGCACTGCTGCTGCCGGCCTATTATCTCGCCGATTCCACCATCACGCTGTTTCGACGGATCGCGCGGCGCGAGCCGTTCTGGTCGGCGCACCGTACGCATTTCTACCAGCGCGCCACTGACAACGGTTTCACGGTCCCGCGGGTGATCGGCGAGGTCTTCCTGCTCAACCTCGTGCTCGCCGGGCTCGCCATCCTCACCATCCGTGCCGCCGCGCCGGCGGTCACCACGAGCGCACTTGTGGCCGGCGCGCTCGCGGTCGGATGCGTGCTGCACCGCTTCTCGCGGTCTCAGGGCTCCTGATCCGACACCGCCAGACGCAAGCCCTCCTCGAGGGTGAGCTGCGGCTGCCAGCCGGTTGCGATCGCCTTCGAGATGTCGAGCTCGAGCGAGCCGATCAGGCCGTCATGCATATCCTGACGCCCGGTCACGCGCAGGGCCGCGCTGAGCAGGTTTGGCGGTATGCCGAACAGCCGCGGGCGCTTGCCGGAGGCTCTCGCGAGGCACGCGATGAATTCGGGCGTCGAGACCCTTTCCCTGTCGGCCAGCAGGAAGATCTCGAAATTGCTCGTGGGGTCGGGATGGCCGAGCCGGTGCAGGATGAACGACGACAGGTTTTGCACGCATAGAAAGTTGCGGCGATTGCGGATCGCCGCAAAGGGCAGCGGCAGCCCCAGCCTGACCGCGCGCGCCAGCAGCGGGAAATTGCCCTTGGCGTGTGCGCCGTAGATCAGCGGCGGCCTGATCACCGAGATTTTCATGTCGCTGTCCCGCGCCAGCGTCCTCAAGCCCGCCTCGGCCTCGGCCTTGGACGCGCCGTAGAGGCCACGCGGCGTCGGGACATCGCGCTCGCTGAACGGGGCACGGCCCTCGTTGCTGCGGCCGTGCACCAGAACAGTGCTGATGAAGATGAAATGGCGTACGCCGGCCGTCGCTGCGCAGCGCGCCAAGCGCAGTGTGCCCTCGACATTGACCTTGCGGTAGAGCTCGACCGCGCGCTCGTCGTTCTTGTAATGCACGCGCGCGGCGAGATGGATGACGGCGTCGACGCCTTCAAGCGCGGCCCGCCAGTCGGTTTCGGGGCCGATCGATGCGATCACGACCTCGTCGCCGGCCCCTTCCGGGCTGCGCACCGCGCACCGGACCGACCAGCCCTCACGCGTCAATGCGCGCACGACATGACGGCCGATGAAGCCACTCGCTCCCGTCACCAGCGCGACCGGCTTTATCTCGCTCATCATTGCTCCGACAGAACAGCGTTGCGCAACAATCCGTCGACCGGCACGATCAGGCCGCGGTCGACCCGAATTCGGGAACCGCATCCTTCAGGATGGTCCTGATGGTGGCGCGATCGTCGCGCGCGATCGCCTGCTCCAGCGCCGCAATCCATTTGCGCAGCGTCTGCATCGGCGGCTCGTTCGGCTGCGCCGCCATGATGCCGGCAACGCCGATTTCGCGGGTCGGCTCCTCGGAGGCGAATAGGATCTCGTACAGCCGCTCGCCCGGCCGCATGCCCGTGAACACGATGTCGATGTCGTAGCCGGGCTCAAGGCCCGAGAGGCGGATCATACGCTCAGCGAGATCGACGATCTTCACCGGCTGTCCCATGTTGAGGACGTAGACCGAGACATCGGGCCGCGTCTGTCCGAGTGCGTGCGTTGCCGCCGTGATGACGAGATCGCAGGCTTCCCGGATGGTCATGAAGTAGCGGACCATGTCGGGATGGGTGACGGTGACGGGGCCGCCGGCCTCGATCTGGGCTTTGAACTTCGGCACCACCGAGCCGTTCGAAGCCAGCACATTGCCGAACCGCACCGAGATCAGCCGCATCGGCGGCCTGGCGCCGCCGCTCGCTACTGCGAGATCATGGTCGAGCGCCTGGCAATACATCTCGGCGAAGCGCTTGGTCAGGCCGAGCATCGATACCGGCTCGATCGCCTTGTCCGTCGAGATCATCACCATGGCTTCGGCGCCTGCGGCAAGCGCCGCATCGGCGACGTTGATCGAGCCGAAGATGTTGGTCTTGACTCCCTCGCTCCAATCGCGCTCGAGGATCGGCACGTGCTTGAGGGCCGCGGCGTGAAACACGATGTCGGGCTTGAACTCCGCCATCAGGCGTATGATGCGCTCGCGGTCGCGGATGTCGGCAATCCGCCCTTCGATCGCAGCGCCGGAGCCGTGCGCGGCGAGCGTCTCCGTGACGGCGTAGAGTGCCGGCTCGGAATTCTCCAGAATCAGCACGCGTGCAGCACCGAAGGTGACCACGCGCTCGCATATCTCGGACCCGATCGAGCCGCCGCCGCCGGTGACGATCACCGCCTTGCCCTTGATCAGCGCTTCCAGGCGCGCATAGTCGATCTTCTCGCTCGGCCGCAACAAGAGGTCCTCGACCGCGACCGCCGTGAGCCGTGGCGCCTCGCCGCTCTCCAGCGAGGGCATGCGGCTCACGATCACGCCTAACTTGCGTGCCCGCATCAGGACCGATTCGGGATGGGCTTCCGGCTCGAACGCCGACGACGTCATCACGATGCGGGCGATCGGCTTGTCGCGCTTGGAAAAGTCCCCGATGACGTCCTCGAAATCGTCGATGCCGCCCAGCACCGGCACGTTGCGGATGAGCTGGCCCAGATCGGCGCGCGAGGGCGACAATATGCCGACCGGCCAGATCCGCTTGATCGCCCCGCTCTCGATGCCGCGCAACAGCACCTCGGCATCCGCAGTCCGGCCGATCAGCAGCGTCGGCGCGGCGTCCTCGGTGCGCGCATGACGCCGCACCCGCGTATAGCGGAAGTAGCGGTAGGTCATGCGCAGCGCGCTGAGGAAGCCGATCTCGAGAAACCAGTAGAGGACGATGGTCACCTTGCCGACGAAGAAGCTGCCGCGGACGTTGGGCGCGACGAAGATGTAGTCCAGCACCAGCAGCGCGAGCGTCAGCACGGTTGCAGCGCGGATGATGTTCAGCGCATCCGGCAGCGAGATGAAGCGCCACTTCGTCGTGGTCAGGTTGAAGAGGAAGAACACGACCACGGCCAAGCCGAGGAAGTAGGGTAGGATCTGGAACAGGAGCGGCAGGCGCGCGAAGAAGCCGTCACCGCCCTCGAATCGCAGATAGAAGGCGGCAAAAAGTGCCGCAGTGGTCGCAAGCACGTCGTGCAGCGCGATCAGGAAATTGCGCGAGGTGAGATGCGAAAGACGCGTCATCCGCCGGCCGATGAAACCCAGTTAGGTGCAACCTGACGGCGCTGATAGCCCATCTCGGCAAGACATGCCAGTCAGAGCGTAGCAACCGCGCGCCGGCCGTTCAGGAACCGCAGTCCCCCGCCTTCACCTCCACCTGTCGTGCCCGGATCACCATGCCGCCGGCAACGCCGACGCCGATGACGTACATCCAGCCCTCGTGGAAGTCGAACAGATGGGAGTTGAACAACGAAGTGAAGACGTTCTGCACCACCACCAGCAGCCCGATCCAGTCGGCAAGCCCCTCGCCACGAAACAACAGCAGATGCAGGATCCAGATCGCATAGAGAGCGGCGATGCCGATAGCGCCCCATTGCACGGCGACGTTCAGCGTCTGGTTATGGGGATTGCCGATCACTTCGGCGGATGCCTGGTACTGACCGCGGGGCGTTGCGACCCGCTCGAACAATCCCCGCGTCGAGCCTGTGCCGTGGCCGAAGATCGGCGCCTCCGCGAAGAAGCCGAGCGATTTCCGCCAGAACTCGAGCCGCATGCCCATCGAGGTCGGCTCGCCCCTTTCCACATAGCCGGTGTAATCCCTGGCGAACCTCTCGGCGGTCTGCCGCAAATGCGGCGAAGCCTGCCAAGCCAGAACGGCGCCGGCGAGCAGAACGGCGGCAACGATCGCTATGCTGCGGCCTTTGAGGTGAAGCAGCGCGAACACGCCGAACAGAATCGGAATGGTGACGAGCGCCGTGCGCGACACCACCACGAAGGCCATGTTGACGAAGAAGCTGAGTGCCAGCACAGTGAGCAGCCCGGCCAGCCAGTAACGCTTCTCACGCAGCAGCGTCACGACCGGATAGGCGAGCGCGACCGCGCAGAGCGCGAATTCCTGGCTCTGGTCGATATAGTTCTTGACGAAGATGCCGCGTTCGGGCGGGTCGGTCTTGAGCGCAAGGTTGGGATAGAAGGCGACCAGCCACGACATCACCGACAACAGCGCGCAGGACACCAGGAACGCGACGATCACCCAATGCCCGCGCCGCGAGCGCTCGAAATGGTAGAGCAGGACGGGCAGCACGAGCAGCTTGACGGTTGGGTTGACCGCATATAGGCGCGCGCCCCAGGACGCGTCCGACCACAGCGTCCCCGCCAGCGCGAGAACGACCAGCGCAATCGGCGCAACGCAGATCGGACGCTTCAGCGACTGCAGGAATGCGCGGACGTCGAGAAACGGCACCATGCACAGCAGCATGAGGGCATTGAATATCCCCGCGAGCGACGTCGACCAGGGCAGCGAAGCCGCGGTCAGCACCGCAAAAATGTCCACCGTCTCGCGCCAGGCCGCCGGGCTGCGCAGGCGCCGCAAGAGCATATGGCCCGTCGTCTCGCGGGCGAGCGCCGTCACTTGCTCCCTCCCCGCGCGCGATGCACCAGCGCGGTGGTGCTGAAGCCCTGGAGGATGTCGACCAGCACGACCGTCCCGCCCGTGGCCTCGACGACCTCGTGGCCGACCACCTGCTCGCGGGTATAGTCGCCGCCCTTCACCAGCACAGCCGGCTTGATCTTGGTGATCAGCTCGATCGGCGTGTCCTCCTCGAAGATGACGACGAGATCGACGGCCTCGAGCGCGGCCAGCACCTCGGCACGCGCGCGCTCGTCCTGGACCGGACGATCGGCGCCCTTCAGCCGCCGCACCGACGCGTCGCTGTTGAGACCCACGATCAGGCGGTCACAGGCGGCGCGCGCCGCGGTCAGCACCTTGACGTGGCCGGGGTGGAGGATGTCGAAACAGCCATTGGTGAAGCCGACGCGCTGGCCCTGCCTCGTCCATTCGGCGAGTTGCGCGTCCAGCGCGTCCGGCTCGAGCACGATCTTCACCTCGGCGGCGAGATAGGCGTGGGGCAGGATCTTTCGCCGCAGCTCGGCCGCGCTCACGGTGGCGGTGCCCTGCTTGCCGACGGCGACGGCGGCGGCGGCATTGGCCATGCGCAGCGCCGTGTCCCAGTCCGCGCCCGCTGCGAGCGAGACCGCAAGCGCGGCGGCAACCGTGTCGCCGGCGCCGGAGACGTCGCGCACCTTCACCGGGAACGCCGGAACATGGACCGCCTCGCCGCTGCGCGGCACCAGCGTCATGCCGTGCTCGCCCAACGTGACCAGGATCGCCTCGCAATCGGCGAGCCGCATCACGTCCTCGCCGGCATCAACGATGCTCTGCGTGCTGTCGGCGCGGCTCCGCGTCGCCTCCGAAAACTCCTTGCGGTTGGGCGTGAGCAGCGTGGCGCCACGATAGATCGCCCAGTTCAGGCTCTTGGGGTCGACGATGACGGGCTTGCCGAGCTTTCGCGCGGCGTCGATGGTGTGGCGGATCACGCGTGCGGTCAGCACGCCCTTGGCGTAGTCGGACAGCAGCACGATGTCGGCGCGCGCGATCTGCGGCAGGATCGCCTCGATCAGCTTCGTCTCGGTCGCATCGGAGGCAGGCCCCGCCTGCTCCCAATCCGCACGCAACATATGCGTGGAAAAATGCTCGGAAACGAAGCGGACTTTTCGCGTGGTCGGGCGCGAGACGTCGCTCACCAGAACGCTGTCGATGCCGGCGTACTCCGCCAGCGCCGAGGCAAGCCGCCTGCCCGCATCGTCCTCGCCGATGAGCCCGACGAAGATGCAGCGCGCGCCGAGGGAGGCGACGTTGCGCGCGACGTTGCCGGCGCCGCCGATATGGATCTCGCTGCGCTGTGCCGAGATCACCGGCGCGGGCGCTTCCGGCGAGATTCGCGACACCTCGCCATAGACAAACTCGTCCAGCATGATGTCGCCGATGCACAGCACCGTGCGGCCGCTGATGGCCTGTGCGAGGGCATCGAAATCGAGGATGGGTGTCGGCATGATCTTTGGGCCTCAGGTCCTTGGGGCCTCAGCGGAAGCGGTCGGGCCGGTCGAGGTAATCCCCGACATAGGCCTTGACCGCGTTCTCAAGCGTCGTGAAGCCACCGTTATAGCCGGCGCGGTGGAGACGATCGACCTTGCTCTGGGTGAAGTATTGATAGCTGCCCCGGATCGCCTCGGGCATGTCGATGTATTCGATGTTGGGGCTTTTGCCGAGGGCTGCATAGGCTGCCAGCATCAGGTCCTTGAAACTGCGCGCCTTGCCGGTCCCGACGTTGAAGAGGCCGGAGACCGACGGCGTCGCCAGCAGCCACATGAGGACGCGCACGACGTCGTCGACATAGATGAAATCGCGGCGCTGGTCGCCGTCAGCAATACCTTCGCGATGCGACTTGAACAATTGCACGACGCGGCCCGCTTTCACGTCATCGAAGCGGCGCGCCAGCACGCTGATCATCGAGCCCTTGTGGTATTCGTTGGGGCCGAACACGTTGAAGAATTTCAGGCCCGCCCATTGCGGCGGGAGCCGGTCGCCCCTCGCTACGCGCTCGGCAACAGCGAGGTCGAACAGGTGCTTGCTCCAGCCGTACAGATTCATCGGCCGCAGCTTTTTCAGCGCCGGCAGCGAGAAATCGTCGTCGAAGCCATCCGCGCCATCGCCATAGGTCGCGGCCGATGAGGCATAGATGAACGGCACCGCATTCGCCGTGCACCAGTCCAACAGGCGCATCGAGAGGCGGAAATTGGTCTCGATCACGAGATCGCCGTCGGTCGCGGTGGTCTCGGAAATCGCACCAAGATGGATCATTGCGTCGAGCTTGCGGCCCTTCAGCCAGCCCTCCAGTTCGGCCGGCGGGACGATATCCACAAGCTGCCGCTTGGCGAGGTTGCGCCATTTGCCGTCAGAGCCGAGGAGATCGCAGACCACGACGTCGCTGCGGCCGGCCTGATTCAGCGCGGCGACGACGTTCGATCCGATAAAACCGGCCCCGCCGGTCACCAGCAACATTCCACCTACCTGCCCGATTTTCTGAAGGCCCGGTCCTGCCGTAGCGCATGATCTGCCAAAGTGTAAGCGGTTTTGGCATCGTTCCTCAGCCGGCTTTACCTGCTGGCTGGGAGCGGCTAACCGAGCGCCCATTATCAGCTCGCCCGATCGTATTAACAATGAATCAAAATTCGAAACTTGGTGAACATGCAGACCGGGACGACACGCGCCCGATCCTGATCATTCCCTACATGTGGATCGGCGATTTCGTCCGGAATCACACCGTCGTGCGGGTGCTAAATCAGCGATGGCCAAACCGGCCGGTCGATCTCCTGACCACCTCGCTGTGCGCCCCGCTGGTCGATTACATGCCCGGCGTGCGCGCTGGCGTCGTTTGGGACCTGCCGCGCGGCCGGCTCGCAATTGGCCGCCAGCTCAGCCTGGCAAAACGCCTGCGCGAGCGGAACTACGGCACCGCCCTGGTGCTGCCCCGGACCTGGAAGGCGGCCATCGCGCCCGCGCTAGCGGGCATTCCCGAACGGGTCGGCTTCGTCGGCGAGTTCCGGTTCGGCCTGCTCAACCGCTGGCGCTGGGGCGAGAAGAAGCTGCCCCGCTTCATCGACAAGAACGCCGCCCTTGCCCAGCCCGACGGCGCGCCGCTGCCTGCGGAATGGCCGGTGCCGCAATTGCGGGTCCCGGCCGAGGAGATCGCCCGCTGGCGGCAGGCCAATGGCCTCAGCGCCGGCGCAGCCGTAGCGCTGGCGCCCGGCTCCGTCGGGGCGTCCAAACGCTGGACCTACTATCCCGAGGCTGCCCGGTTGCTGGTCGAGCGCGGCCTGGAGGTCTGGGTGGTCGGCGGCCCCGCCGAGAAAGGCCTCGCCCGGGAGATCGTCGCAGCCGGCGGCGCGGGGGTGCGAGACCTCACCGGCAACGACCTGCGCAATGGCGTGCTGGCCATGGCCGCGGCCGGCGTCGCGATTTCCAACGATTCCGGCCTGATGCACATCGCAGCCGCCCTGGGCACGCCCACCATGGGCATCTTCGGGCCAACCGACCCCTATCTCTGGGCCCCACTCAACGGCCTTGCCGCCACCGTGGTCCAGAACAAGAGCGTGCTGTCCTGCCAGCCGTGCCAGAGCACGATCTGCAAGATGAACGACCACCGCTGCATGCGCGACATCGCGGCGAGCGAGGTGGTCGCGATTGCGCAGCGGGTGTTGAGTGAAGCGGAAGCGCGGACGACGACGTGAGGCGATCCGGCCATTGCCGATGATGACATCCTGCCAGTGTTTTGCCCGACAAGTCAAACACGATTCGAAAAATCCGCAAAAGATCGTGCCAGCGGTCAACCCATTGATTTTGCTAGCACCGGCTACGGTGCATGGGGTTGTTTTCGCGCTTTTTGTTTGGCGTCGTGAAAAAAACCGGTTCAGAGCAGCGGCCGATAGATCTCGCCGATCCGCGCCGCCTCCGCATCCAGGCTGAACTTTGCGAGCACCCGCGCCCGCCCGCGCGCGCCCATCGCGGTCGCGGCGTCCACATCTCGCATCAACGGCTCCAGCGCGGCGACCAGCGCATCGACATCGCCCGGCGGCACCAGCACGCCGGTCACGCCATCCTCGACCACGAGTTCGGCCGCGCCGGCGCGTGCGGCGACGAGGGCGCTGCCGGTCGCCATCGCTTCGATCAACGTCAGGCCGAAACCTTCGTTGCGCGAGGTGAAGGCGTAGATCGTCAATCGCTGATACCAGCGCTGCACCGCTTCGATCGGCAATTCGCCGGTCATGACGATGCGCGATTGCAGGCCGGCCGTCTCGATGCGCTGCTTCAGGTCGTTGGCAAAGCGCGTCTGCTCGGGCGTGACCTGGCCGACGATCACAGCGGAGAAATCCGAATGTCGCGGCAGCAGCCGGCACATCGCATCGACGAATACGTCGGTGCCCTTCTGGGCGCGCACGCGGCCGAAGCAGCCGATTGCGTAGCGGCCGGGCAGCGCGGCTTCGGCGAAGGCCGCGGCGCGATCTGTCGGCGGTGCGTAGACGTCGGTGTCGACACCATGCGGGATCACGGTTGCCTTCACTTTCAGGAAGGATGCCGAGATGTCGCTCGTTGCGATGATCGCATCCATGCGCCGGATCAGCCAGCGCGTGATCCAGCTGTGATGCCGCTGCGCCGCCGAAGTGAACACGAGCTTCAGGGGCCAGCCGAGCGCGCGCAACGCGACGCCGGCGATCATCTCGTTGTTGCGCCGCGCATGCCAGATCAGCGGCGCCTTGCGCCGCCATAGCTTCAGAAAATCCGCAGCGCTCAGGCGGCCGATCCCCGCCGGCGCATCGGAGCCGAACCAGGCCGCGCGAAACAGCCTTGCGAGCCGCGGCGCCACCATCCGATTGGTCGCGGTGACCCCGGAATAGCGCCTGTGCAGATTTGGCACGATCACTTCGAGATCGCCGGGGAAATTCGCCACGTCATGCTCCGTTTCGAAAGATCCCTATACGCAACATTAAGCATAGTGACCAGTTCAGCCGCGCCGATACCCCCTCTTCACCACGCGGGCGGTAGTTTTAGGCGTTGATCGAAGACGGGTGAGATCATGACTGTGCTAGTCACCGGCGGCGCCGGCTATATCGGAAGTCACACGGTCCTGGCGCTGGCGGAAGCCGGCGAGGACGTCGTCGTGATCGACGATCTCTCCACGGGTTTCTCCACCTATCTGCCGGAAGGCGTGCCGCTGTTCATCGGCGATGCCGGCGACGAGAACCTGCTCGAAGGCGTGATCGCGCAGCACGACATCGAGAGCATCATCCATTTCGCGGGCTCGGTCGTCGTGCCGGATTCGATGCGCGATCCGCTCGGCTATTATCGCAACAACTTCATGACCGCGCGCAATCTGCTCAACGTCGCGGTCAAGCGCGGCATCAGCCGCTTCATCTTCTCCTCGACCGCCGCCGTCTACGGCGATCCTGACCAGGTGCCGGTGCCCGAGCATGCGCCGACGCGACCGCTGTCGCCTTACGGCTCGTCGAAGCTGATGACCGAAATCATGCTGCATGACGTCGCCGCCGCCTACGGCATGCAATATGTGACCTTGCGCTACTTCAACGTCGCCGGCGCCGATCCGCAGGCGCGCATCGGCCTTGCCACCGCCGGTGCCACGCATCTGCTCAAGATCGCAGTTGAAGCCGCCACCGGCCAGCGCGCCAAGATCGACGTGTTCGGCACGGACTATCCAACCCCGGACGGCAGCTGCATCCGCGATTTCATCCACGTCACCGACCTCTCGCAGGCGCATCGCTCGGCGCTGGCCTATTTGCGCAATGGCGGCGCCTCGACGACGCTCAATTGCGGCTATGGCCGTGGCTATTCGGTGCTGGAGACCATCGACGCGGTGCGGCGGGTTTCGGGCCGCAGCTTCGCCGTGCAATACGCCGCGCGCCGGCCTGGCGACATCATGACCATGGTCGCCGACACCAGCCGCATCCGCGGCCTGCTCGACTGGCACCCACAGTATGATGACCTCGAGACCATCGCCGCGCACGCCCTGGCCTGGGAGGACAAGCTGTTCCGCGAGCGCCATGGCGAGCTCCGCCACGCCGTCTCGGCCTAGAATCAACCCGAGCGCAAGCCCTTAATTGGGCTTGAAAAACTGTAGCCGAGCGGGCACAGAGGCCCATCGATCCCTGACGCACGGGCAGGCTTTGTCCCGCGCCGTCAATGGACACCGGATGGCCCAGTTCCCAAAGAAAATCACTGACGACCCCTATGCAGCAGCGGTGTTGATTCGCCGCCTGGTCTTGGAACAAGGGGTCGTTTACTGGAGGCGCTACCTCGTCGCCTTCGCGCTGATGGCGCTCGCCGCCGGCGCGACCGCAGGCGCGACCTACGTGCTCGGCCAGGTCATCAATCAGGCCTATGTCGACAAGAACATTCCAGGCATCGCGATGTTTTCGGCCATCACGGTGGTGCTGCTGTTCATCAAGGGCGTCGCGACCTACGGCCACATGGTGATCTTGACCAAGATCTCCAACGCCATCCTCGCTACCAACCAGCGTCAGCTCTTCGCCAAGCTGATGCGCGAAAGCGTCGGCTTCTTCTCCGAGCGGCATTCGTCCGAATTTCTGGCGCGGCTGACCGCCGGCGCCAAGTCCATCACCGACGTGCTCAACATGCTGGTCAACGCCGTCGGGCGTGACCTATTGATGCTGCTTGCTATGATCGGCGTGATGGTATGGCAGGACCCGATGATGTCGTTCATCGGCCTCGTCGCGGTGCCACCTGCGATGCTGGTGCTGCGCAAGCTGGTCAAGCGCATCAAGGGTCTCGCGCATAACCAGTTCACCGGCACCGCCGATATCATGGAAACCATGCAGGAATCGCTGCAGGGCATCCGCACCGTGAAGGCGTTCACGCTCGAAGACACCATGCAGAAGCGCATCGACGAGAACATCGCGATCGTCGAGCGCAATGCCAACAAGATGGCCCGCGTCGCCAACCGCTCCAATCCGCTGATGGAGATGCTAGGCGGATTCGCCGTTGCCGGCTGCCTGCTCTATGGCGGCTACAGCGTGGTCGCGCTCAATGCGACGCCCGGCGCGTTCTTCTCTTTCATGACGGCATTCCTGATGGCGACCGAGCCGGCCAAGCGGCTGGCGCGGCTCAACATCGACCTGAACAGCCAGTTGGTCGGCGCGCGCATGCTGCTCGAGGTCGTCGACAGTCCGGCGAGCGAGCAGTCCGATGACGACAAGCCGGCGCTGAAGCTGTCAGATGCCCGCATCGAGCTGCGCGACGTGAGCTTCTCCTATCGCTCAGGCGAGAGCGTGCTCAACCGCATGAGCTTCGTCGCCGAGCCGGGCAAGGTCACCGCGCTGGTCGGCCCGTCCGGCGGCGGCAAGTCGACCGTGCTGGCGCTGCTCTTGCGCTTCCACGAGGTGACGCAAGGCGAGATCGTGATCGACGGGCAGTCGATCTCGTCAGTGTCGCGAAAATCACTCCGAGCGCAGACCGCCTATGTCGGCCAGGACGTCTATCTGTTCCGCGACACCATCCGCAGCAATATCGCCTTCGGAAGGCCGGGCGCGAGCGAACAGGAAATCATCGAGGCCGCAAAAGCGGCCTGCGCACATGATTTCATCATGGGTTTCCCGCTCGGCTACGACACGCCCGTCGGCGAGCACGGCACGCAGCTGTCGGGCGGCCAGCGCCAGCGCATCGCGGTGGCGCGCGCGTTGATCAAGAACGCGCCGATCATCCTCTTGGACGAAGCCACCGCCGCGCTCGATTCGGAGTCCGAGCGGCAAGTGCAGGAGGCGATCGAGCATCTCTGCCAGAACCGCACCACCATCGTGATCGCGCACCGCCTGCACACCATCATGCACGCAGACCGCATCCTGGTGGTCGAGGGCGGCGAGATCGTCGAGCACGGCCGGCACGACGATCTGCTGCGCCGCGGCGGGCGCTATGCGTCGTTCTTCCGCCTGCAGCATCACCATTCCGGCGCTCTGGCGCCGATCAGCGCAACCGCATAGAGTTCCTTGTCAACCTCAAGAGCCGCGAGACCCGCTCCATGAACGCCGCCTCCTACGTGATTCCGCTTCCGCCCCAGGCTTCGCTTCCCGTCGTCGGTGAGAGCGGCCGCTATCCGGTGCGCCGCATCTGGTGTGTCGGTCGCAATTATCTCGAGCACATCCGCGAGATGGGCAATGACGAGCGCGCCCCGCCGTTCTTCTTCGCCAAGCACGCCGACATGCTGGTGCCTGATGGCGCCACCATTGCCTATCCGCCCCTGACCAAGGATCTGCATCACGAGGTCGAGCTGGTCGTCGCGATGAAGAGCGGTGGGCTGAACATCCCTGCCGACAAGGCGCTCGACCACGTCTACGGCTACGCAGTCGGCATCGACCTCACCCGCCGCGACCTCCAGATCGCCTCGCGCAAGAAGGAGCGGCCGTGGGAGATCGGCAAGTCGTTCGACGGCTCCGCCCCGTGCTCCGCGATTCAGCCGGCATCGAAGATCGGCCACCCCGCCAAGGGCAAGATCTGGCTCACGGTCAACGGCAAGGAAGCGCAGAAGGGCGACCTCACCGAGTTGATCTGGAACGTGCCCGAAATCATCTGGCAGCTCTCGCAGCAGGTGAAGCTCGCCGCCGGCGACATCATCATGACGGGCACGCCGGCCGGCGTGTCGCAGCTCCAGGTAGGCGACAAGCTCGAATGCGGCGTCGACGGCATCGGCACGTTGAAGGTCGCGATCGGCCAGCCAGAATAGGCTGAGCTCAAATCAAGGAAAACGCAAAGCCCCGGACGTCGCGTCCGGGGCTTTTACGCGCTCAAGTTCGCCGCTCATGCGCGCCGGCCACGTTGATGTCCTTCCCGGTGTAATCGGTCATCATCGCGGTCGCGGCCAGCGTCACGACAGCGCAAATCGCGATGTAGATTGCGATCGCGGTCGCCGAGTGGAACGTGCCGAACAGCCAGGTTGCGATCAGCGGCGCCGGACCGCCGGCGATCACGGAAGCGAGTTGATAGCCGAGCGAGGAGCCGCTGTAGCGCAGGCGTCCGGTAAAGCTCTCGGCGATCAAGGCGGCTTGCGGGCCGTACTGCATGTCATGCGGAATCAGCGACAGGATGATCGCGACGAAGATGATGGTTGGCGATCCGGTGTCGAGCATCGCGAAATAGACGAAGCCGAATATGCCCGTCACGGCAGCGCCGATCATGTACATGTTCTTGCGGCCGATCTGATCGGAGATATGTCCGCACAGCGGAATCGAGACGAACGACAGCACCGAGGCCGAGAGCACCGCGGTCAGCAGGAAGTCGCGCGAGACATGCAAGGTGCCGATGCCATAGGAAAAGACGAAGGCTGTGAAGATGTAGAACGGCGCCTGCTCCGACATGCGCGCAAAGGCGGACAGCAGAATCTCCTTCGGATACTCCCGGATCACGGTCAGCATCGGCGTGCGGTCCACCTGACGTTCGGCCACGAGCTTTGAGAACACCGGCGTTTCGAGGATGCCGAGCCGGATATAAAGGCCGACGCCGACCAGGATGATGCTGAGCGCGAATGGAATGCGCCAGCCCCACGCCAGGAACTGATCGCCCGCCATCTGGCTGAACGCCAGCACGGCGAGATTAGCGAGGAACAGACCGCAGGGCACGCCGAATTGCGGCCATGACGCGATCAATCCTCGGGATCGGTCGCTGCGGGCCCATTCCATCGACATCAGCACCGAGCCGCCCCACTCGCCGCCAACGCCGACGCCCTGAATGAATCGCAGCACGGTCAGGATCACGGCGCCCCAGATGCCGATGCTCGCATAGGTCGGCACCACGGCCACCGCGGCGGTCGCCAGTCCCATCAAGAGCAGCGTCGCGATCAGCGTCGACTTGCGGCCGATGCGGTCGCCATAGTGACCAAAGATTGCCGCGCCGATCGGGCGCGCGATGAAGCCGACTGCGTAGATCGCAAACGCCTCCAGCGTGCCAACCCAGGGGTCGGACTGCGGAAAGAACAGCTTTGCGAAAACCAGACCGGTGACGGTGCTGTAGAGAAAGAAATCATACCATTCGATCGCGGTCCCTACCGTGGACGCGATCACCGCGCGACGAAGCTGGCGCTGATGCTCGGATGGAGTAAGTCGGGTGGCGTCAAGGCCGAGTGTTGCCATGGGAGCGTTTCCTCCGGACAGCCCCCCGGTTGCGTATTTTTCGCCGGTTGTTCCTTGAGGAACAAACGAGATCAGGTTCCAAGGGTTCCGGCCGAGGTGGAACGAGAGTGTAAAACTTTAGTCGGCCAATAAAGCCGCGGCGCACGCTGCCGGATGGCTTGGCGCTACCAAGCCTTCACGGGCCGATTGGCGTGGCTTGCCTGCGGCACACCGCGATTGAGCGACATGTGGGAATGCACGCACAGCCACGTTTTGCCATTCCTGGCAAACACCATCGTGGCCCGGCCGGGGCGTGGAAACGGGCTGCCATCGGGATGATAGCCCGTGCTTGCCCATGGCGCGATCACAGTCGCCATCGTGCCATCGGCGGATGCCAGGATCGAGGTCTGATCGAGCACGAAATGAAAATCGGTCGTCTTGGGCCAGACGTTATTCCATTGCGTCGAGACCCACTGATCAAGACCAGGGATGACGTCGTTATGCGTGCCGAAGGCAAGCACGTCCGGATGGAAGAGCGGCCGCGCCGAAGCGTAATCAACCTCCCGGACATAGCCGGCAAAACTTTCCAGCCAGTGGCGGAAGAACTGCACGATGTCCGTATTCGCGACCGGCAAGGGGCTCATCGCGACGCCCTGATCACCGCAGAGCCGACAGCACGATGAGGCCGAGGATCAGCGCCGTCAGCGAATATTTCAGCGCGTAGTAGACGTTGCGGTTCCATTCCTTGACCTTGCGGCTGGCGAGATGGATCTCGTAGAGCTTGCCGAACACCTTGTTGAGCACGCCGACATTCTCGCCGTCGACGTTCTGGGTCGCCGACGCCTTGACGATGTGGTGGCTGACCCAGCGGTTGATGGCGGTCATGAAGCCGAACTTCATCGGCCGCTCGACGTCGCAGAACAGGATAATGCGGTTGACGTCGGTCGCATTCTCCGCGCTGTGGATGAAGGTCTCGTCGAACATGAAGGCTTCGCCGTCGCGCCAGACGCATTCGACACCGTCGACCAGGATGCGGCACTTGTTCGAGTTCGGCGTGACGAGGCCGAGGTGATAGCGCAGCGAGCCCGCGAACGGATCGCGATGGGCGCCGAGCTTGCCGCCCGGCGGCAGCATCGCGAACATCGCGCCGTGCACGCTCGGGATCGAGTTGAGCAGCTCCACCGTCTTCGGGCAGAGCGTGCGCGCCGACGGCAGGAAATCGTCGTACCATTTCAGGTAGAACCGCTTCCAGCCGCTCTTGAAGAAAGAGTAGAAGCCCCAGTCGTTGTTGTTGGCGGCCGCGCGAATAAAACCTTCGTCGAACAGGCGCACCGCCTCGTCGCGGATGATCTCCCAGTTCTCGCTCAGCAGCTTCAGCTCGGGAAACTGATCGACCGAGATCACCGGCTTGTTGGGTACGGCCGAGCCGACATACATCAACACATTGTAGGGCGCGAGATAGGTCGAGTGGTCGCCGAGCTGGCGCGCGAAGCGCAGCCGCTGCTTGCCGCGGAAGTGGACGTAAATCGTCGAGACGACCAGCACATAAAGGATAACAAGTTGCGGCGCAAAAAGCTGTTTCAGCATATCCCCGTTCCCAGTGACCCAGCCGGCGACGTCATCTATCCCGACCCGACCGGGGCGGCAAGATATTCACCGCTGGGTTGCACTCACACTGGCGCGAGCGGGAGCATGGAACCTGACGGAGACGCAGTCACGCCCGCGATAGCGCCTGGAGCCCTTTGAAGGTCAGGCGTTTGGGGTCGGTGACGCCGGCGAGATAGAGACGGCGGATGAAGGCGATGACGGCGTCGCGGTCGCAATCGGTCAGCGCGACGACGGCGTCGACCGCAATTCTCTGGGCTTCCATTGGGCTCACCTCGGCCTTGCGAGTAACCCCGGCCGAGACAGGCTAGGACTCAATCGGTTAAGCCGGCGTTAACCGTGCGGTCTGCGCCAGGCTCAACCCGGCGGCGATCGCGCCACCGCGCTCACCTCGAAAGGGACACCCGCCGCAGCAGCGGCAGGGTCAGGAATATCGCATCACGCCGTCGTCGATCCGCCCGAAGCGCAGCGAGACGATGTCGAGTGCGTAGTTCTGATACAGCCGCCACGGCCGCTTCGAGCCTTGCTTCGGCATCCTGGCGATCGAGCGCTGCACATAACCCGAACTGAAGTCGAGCGACGGCTGGGCGCTGATCGTGGCATCGTCATTGTGCGGCATGCACTGACGGAAATTGTGCCGGTCCATGTAGTTGATGAGCCGGCAGACATATTCGCAGGTGAGATCGCATTTCAGCGTCCACGACGCGTTAGTGTAACCGAACGCCGAGGCCATGTTCGGCACGTCGGCATACATCATGCCCCTGTAAGTCAGCGTGTTGGCGAAATCGACGGCGCGGCCGTCGACGCTGATCTCGAGCCCGCCGACGACCTGGAGCACCAAGCCAGTCGCCGTCACGATGATGTCGGCTGCAAGTTCGCGGCCGTCCTTCAGGCGGATGCCATCGCGCGTGAAGGTATCGATCTCATTGGTGACGACCGAGGCGCGCTGCTCGCGGATCGCCTTGAACAAGTCGCCGTCCGGCACGAGGCACAGCCGCTGGTCCCAGGGATTGTAGCGCGGCGTGAAATGGGTCGCGACATCGTAGTCGGGCCCCAGCGCGTTTCTGACGCCCTTGAGGATGAGGTCCTTCACTTTCGCCGGCCGGCGCCGGCTGAGCTGGAAGAAAAACGTCCCCCACATCACATTGCGCCAGCGGATCAGGTGATAAGCGAGCCGCGCCGGCAAATTACGACGCAGCTTGTTGGCGAAGGCATCGTGCGCGGGACGCGACACCACATAGGTCGGCGAGCGCTGCAGCATGGTGACCTGCGCCGCCCTCTTGGCGAGCTCCGGCACCAGCGTCACCGCCGTCGCGCCCGAGCCTATCACGACGACGCGCTTGCCCGAATAGTCGATGTCCTCAGTCCATTTCTGCGGATGCACGATGCGGCCCTGAAAATCCGCCGTGCCATTGAACTCCGGGGTGTAGCCCGCTTCGTATTTGTAATAGCCCGAGCACATGAACAGGAAATTGCAGGTGAAGCGCACGAACTTGGTTGCGCCCTCGCCTGTTGTGCGCTCGGCCTCGACGGTCCAGCGCGCCTCCGGCGTCGACCACGATGCGCGCTTGACGCGATGACGGAAGCGGATGTGCTTCTCGATGCCGTTCTCGGCGGCCGTCTCGCGCACATAGTTCAGGATTTGCGGCCCGTCGGCGATCGCCTTGGGATCGGTCCACGGCTTGAACGAATAGCCGAGCGTGAACATGTCGCTGTCGGATCGGATGCCGGGATAGCGGAACAGGTCCCAGGTGCCGCCGATGCAGTCGCGTCCCTCCAGGATGACGTAGCTCTTCGTCGGGCACTTGGTCTGCAAATGATAGCCCGCGCCAATGCCGGACAGGCCGGCACCGACGATCAGCACGTCGAAATGTTCTTTGGCTTCGGCCACGGCGGTTTCTCCCCGTTCAGAGGATGGCAGCGCCGCGGCAAATTGCAACCGTCAGGCCGCAGCAGCGGCCACGCAGGCGGTATCGAAGAACTCGTGGTACTCGACCGCCTTGCCGTCCTTGAAGCGCCAGAAATCGACCTTCGGCGTCTGCGCGACCTTTCCGGTCTTCTTGTTCGTCCATGCGCATTCGCCGCGCGCAACGACGGCATCGCCCTGCGCAACGTATTCGTTCATCGTGTAGTACTGCATGCTCCAGTCAGCAAGCAGGCCGTCGAAATAGCCGCGCAGCTCGGTCCGGTCGTCATAACGCCTGGCGAAAGGTACCGGCTCGGCTCCCCGGGGAATCGAATCGAACTTGATCTGCGGGCCGATGACGTTGTCGAACCAATAGTCGACGCTTTGGCCCTTGCTGTCGTTCCACTGGCGATAGGCTTCCTTCAAGAGCTGAACGTTGGCTTCGCTGGACATCGCATTTCCTCCATATGCATTTTGACAATGAACATCGGAAAAAAGGCCGCCCGCTGCAAAAAGTGGCGGACTTGTTGCGGCTCTACCTGCGAGCGTATCACAGAGGCGACCACAAAAAATAGGCCCCGGATCGCTCCGGGGCCCTGGTGTCGCAATCACGTCAGATCAGTACCGGTAGTGGTCCGACTTGTACGGTCCTTCCGGCTTCACGCCGATGTAGTCGGCCTGGTCCTTGCGCAGCTCGGTGAGCTTGACGCCGATCTTGGCGAGGTGCAGGCGCGCGACCTTCTCGTCGAGCGTCTTGGGCAGCACGTAGACCTTCTTCTCGTACTTGCCGTCCTTGTTGTTGGCGAACAGCTCGATCTGCGCCAGCGTCTGGTTGGTGAACGACGCCGACATCACGAAGGACGGATGGCCCATCGCATTGCCGAGGTTCACGAGGCGGCCCTCCGACAGCAGGATGATGCGGTGCTTGTCGGGGAATTCGATCTCGTCGACCTGCGGCTTGATGTTGGTCCATTTCAGGTTACGCAGCGACGCGATCTGGATCTCGTTGTCGAAGTGGCCGATGTTGCAGACGATGGCGCGATCCTTCATCGCGCGCATATGCTCGATGGTGATGATGTCCTTGTTGCCGGTGGCGGTGACGAAGATGTCGGCGCGGGGCGCGGCGTCTTCCATGGTCACGACCTCGTAGCCTTCCATCGCGGCCTGCAGCGCGCAGATCGGATCGACTTCGGAAACCATCACGCGGCAGCCGGCCTGGCGGAGCGAAGCGGCCGAGCCCTTGCCGACGTCGCCGAAGCCCGCAACCATGGCGACCTTGCCCGACAGCATCACGTCGGTGCCGCGACGGATGCCGTCGACCAGTGATTCACGGCAGCCATACAGGTTGTCGAACTTCGACTTGGTGACGCTGTCGTTGACGTTGATCGCCGGGAACAGCAGCGTGCCCTTGTTGGCCATCTCGTAGAGGCGATGCACGCCCGTCGTCGTCTCTTCCGAGACGCCCTTGATATTCTTGGCGATCTCGCCAAAGTAGCCCTTGGGCTTTTCCTTCAGCAGGCGCTTGACCAGCGCATAGAAGATCTCCTCTTCCTCCGAAGCAGGCTTGTCGAGGAAGGCGGTGTCGCCGTTCTCGGCGCGGACGCCAGCATGCACCAGCATGGTGGCGTCGCCGCCGTCATCGAGGATCATGTTGGGCGTGCCGCCGCCATGCCAGTCGAACAATTTTGCGGTGTAGTCCCAGTACTCGGTCAGCGTCTCGCCCTTGACGGCGAAGACGGGAATGCCGGCGGCCGCGATCGCGGCGGCGGCGTGGTCCTGGGTCGAATAGATGTTGCAGGAGACCCAGCGGATGTCGGCGCCGAGCGCGGCCAGCGTCTCGATCAGCACCGCGGTCTGGATCGTCATGTGCAAGGAGCCTGCGATGCGCGCGCCCTTGAGCGGCTGCTTCGGGCCGTACTCCTCGCGGGTGGCCATCAGGCCGGGCATCTCGGTCTCGGCGAGCGAGATTTCCTTGCGGCCGAAATCGGCCAGCGAAATGTCCTTGACGATGTAATCGGTGAAGCCGGGCTTCGCGTTCATTGCGGGTGTCCTGTTTGTTGAACTCGTCCTTCCGGGTCGCCCAAAGAGGCGGACCCGGCATCTCGATGTGATGGATAAGGTTCCCGGCTTCGCTCGCGTTGCGGGCGCGCCCAGGATGAGGCGTAAAACTAGAGCGCGCGCTTGAGCGGCTCGACGAGGTCGGTCTTCTCCCAGGAGAAGCCGCCCTCATTGTCGGGCGTGCGGCCGAAATGGCCGTAGGCCGAGGTGCGCGCGTAGATCGGGCGGTTGAGGTCGAGATGGCTGCGGATGCCGCGCGGCGTGAGATCCATCGCTTTAGCGACGGCCTTCTCGAGCTGGTCCTCCGACACCTTACCGGTGCCGTGGGTGTCGATGTAGATCGACAGCGGACGTGCCACGCCGATGGCATAGGCGAGCTGGAGCGTGCAGCGGTCGGCAAGACCGGCGGCAACGACGTTCTTGGCGACATAGCGCGCGGCATAGGCCGCGGAGCGGTCGACCTTGGTCGGATCCTTGCCGGAGAACGCGCCGCCGCCATGCGGGGCCGCGCCGCCATAGGTGTCGACGATGATCTTGCGGCCGGTCAGGCCGGAGTCGCCGTCGGGGCCGCCGATGTAGAACTTGCCGGTCGGGTTGATGTGCCAGATCGTCTTCGGCGTGATCCAGTCCTTCGGCAGCGCCTCGCGCACATAGGGCTCGACGATGTCGCGCACCTGCTTGGAGGTGAGATCCTCGACCAGATGCTGGTGCGACACCACGATCTCGCGCACGCCGACCGGCTTGCCGTTCTCGTATTGCACGGTGACCTGGCTCTTGGAATCCGGGCCCAGCACCTTCTCGCGGCCGGAGTGGCGCGCTTCGGAGATGAGGCGGAGGATCTTGTGGGCGTAGAAGATCGGCGCCGGCATCAGGTCGGGCGTCTCGTTGGTGGCGTAGCCGAACATGATGCCCTGGTCGCCCGCGCCTTCTTCCTTGACCTCGCCCGGCTGCAGCGCGTCGACGCCCTGCGCGATGTCGGCCGATTGCGGATGCAAGAGGATCTCGATGTCGCAGGTCTTCCAGTGGAAGCCGTCCTGCTCGTAGCCGATGTCCTTGATCGCGCCGCGGACGACGCTCTCGATCTGCTCGTTTGTCACCGACTTCGGACCGCGGGTCTCGCCGGCGATCACCACCTTGTTGGTGGTGGCCAGCGTCTCGCAGGCGGCGCGAATCTGCCAGGGGTCGATGCCCGCCTTCGGCCCTTCACGATAGAACAGGTCGACAATCTCATCGGAGATCCGGTCGCAGACCTTGTCCGGATGACCCTCGGACACGGACTCACTGGTGAAGAGATAGGACGCGCGCATCAGTAACCCCTTGTTCCGCCATTAGCCGGCGGGCGTTTGCGATGTTTACTTTTGATGATGTCAATCACGCCGACGCGAGATGACGTAGGATTCGTCGAGAAACCAGAGCCCATTGTACTTTCGCAGCACGTCCCTGGCGGCATCCAGAGTGCGGCCGTTTTGAGTCATTTCAGTCAACCGGTCGTCCTCAATCTGAGCGACATACACCGCCGCATTCCACGCTGCAAAGGCCGTCGAGGTGCCGATGGTGCCGGTGACCTCGTTGGGCAGCGCTTCCATATCATACCTGAAGATCGAACGGTTATCCGCGTAGGCATTAAAATTTAAGTCGCGGCCCACCGATCCAAGTTCATACTTAACTGCACGCAGTAGCTCATGACGGCTGACTGAGAAAGGATTTTCTCCAGGCCAGATCGCCTGGATCATTTCCATGCCCGGATCCTGGCCGTGGGAGTGAATTCCGATCAGCCGGCCGCCAGGCCGGAGCGCCCGCGCCAGCGGTGCAATGATCCGCTTGGCCCTGAAATTGACCGAGGACAGGGCCCGGTAGGGCTGAGATGCGATGACGAGGTCGAAATTGGCCTCGGCCTGTCCCGGCCGCGGAATGGTCGAATCCAACAGGAACCTATGGTCCTCGCGATAGAGCACGAGGACGACGGGTCGCTCATAGAGCGGCATAGCCGTGCGCGGGCTAATCGCAGCGCGCCAATTCTGCTCCAAAAACGGCCTCAGCTCCGCGATCTGCTGCTCGAACTCGCCCGATGAAGCGCCGCGGAGCGGCACTTCGTGCCAGACGGTGGCCGCCGCCGCCGCAGGCGATGCCGGCGTGAGCCAGGGCGCCTCGGCGTAGAACATGTTGGTGAAGACGAACACCGACGCCGGATGCTCGAAAATGCGGTCCGGCACCTTCTCCAGCGTCAGGCGCAGGTCCTCGAGGCTGAGCTCCTTGCCCGCGACATAGAACGGCATGTGCGGAAAGCGCTGGTGCGTTGCGCGCAGCACCCGCGCCAGCACCGTGCCGTCGCCGACGCCGGCGTCGAACAGGCGCAGCGCCGGCGGGCGCGGGTGGATGGAGCTTAGCTCCAGGGCAACCCTGTCTGCGATCACCCGCTTCTCGCTGCAGGTGTGGACGAACAGCAGGTATTTCTGGCGGTTCTCGAAGAAACGGAAATTGCCGCGCGGGTCGCGTTTTTCCGGCGGCACCTGAAGTCCCCGCGGCGGCGGCACGCCGCCGGCCATCGATGCGGCCATATAGGCCTGGATCCGCTCCAGCGTGTCGATGGTGATGCGCTTGCCCTCGCGCAGGCGGTGCACCAGCTTCCCATCGTTCACCGCGCGGCGGCCGAAGGTCGATTCCGCCATATCCGCCTTGCGGCAGAACTCGGTGATTTGGCTCAGGATTTCGTCGTTTTTCATCAGTGGGAAAGCGTTGGGCAGACGGGATGGGTCACACGTCCTAGCAAATTCTGCCCACTCATGGAATAGCGGATCGAGCCGCCGCGGTTTGCCGGGTGCACCAGGGCGGAAGCCGTGAACCCCTGCGCCACGCCGGAAAACAAACCAGCGCTTCTCCTCTTACGAGATCATCGCCATGCGCCGCCTGCTCGTCGCGCTCTGCCTGGTCACACGTGCGCCGTGGTCCGCGCCCGCCTTCGGGCAGGCGCGCAATCAGCTCGGTCCACTCTGCACGACCGTGACGACGCCGGCAGACCAGATGGTCGACGCCCGCACCAGGATCATCGCGCTGAAAGTCTTCAGGGGCAAAACTTCTGGCGTGCGGCCGCGTGAACAAGAAGGGCGACTACGCCAAGTTCGTCGCCGACGCCACGGAAGCGATCGGCTCCAGCCGGCCAGGCGATCTACAGCTTGCGGATGGGCCTATTACGACAAAGGCGAGTACGAGGTCGCGATCACGGATTTCGGCCACGCGCTGAAGCTCGGCCCGCCCAACGGCATCATCTTCCAAATCGCGGCAGGCAATGCCTGGCGCGGCAAGCGTGACTATGCCAAGGCCATTGCCGTCAATCAGGGCCGACCCGAAGTCGGCGTTCTCGTTCGGGCCGAGGTGGTCTCGATCACGAAGAACAAGCAGGTGCCGTCGTCGAATTCCTCGTCTGCTGGTCGAGGTCGACCTGGCGGCGAAGTGACGACGCGCTATCGCCCAACTCAGCTGTCATCGCCCGGCCTTGACCGGGCGATCCAGTATTGCAGAGACAGCGAGAGATACGGAGAAGCCGCGGCGTACTGAATTCCCCGCCTTCGGGGAATGACAGTGGAGCTAATGGGGTTACTGGCCCCACACTTCCTTGGCGATCTCGACCGCAAGGCTGAGCTTGGCCCATTGCTCTTCCTCGGAGAGGATGTTGCCCTCCTCGGTCGAGGCGAAGCCGCATTGCGGCGACAGCGCGAGCTGCTCCAGCGGGGCGAACTTGGCGGCTTCTTCCAGGCGGCGCTTGATGTCGTCCTTCTTCTCGAGCTCGCCGAACTTCGAGGTGATGACACCGACCACGACGACCTTGTTGCCCTTGGGCAGGAAGCGCAGCGGCTCGAAGCCGCCGGCGCGGTCACTGTCGTATTCGAGGAAATAGCCGTCGTAATTGGTACCAGCGAGCATGGTCTCGGCAACCGGCTCGTAGCCGCCCGAAGAGATCCAGGTCGAGCGGAAATTGCCGCGGCAGACATGCGTCGTCACCACCATGTCGGCGGGCTTCTCGGCCAGCGCGTAGTTGATGATGCGAGCATAGATCTGCTGGAGGCCGTCCGGATTGTCGCCGCGCTCGCGCGCCTTCTGCAACTCGTCCTGCGAGCAGAGATAGGCCCAGACGGTATCGTCGAACTGGAGATAGCGGCAGCCGGCGTCGTAGAACGCCTTCACCGCCTTGCGGTAGGTCTTGCCGAGGTCCTCGTAGAAGGCGTCGAGATCCGGATAGACCTCCTTGGAGATCGACTTGCGGCCGCCGCGGAAATGCAGCACCGCCGGCGACGGGATCGTCATCTTGGCGGTGACGTGGGCCTGGTCGGCATACTTCTTCAGGAAGCGGAAATGATCCAGCATCGGGTGGTTGTCGGGGAAGTCGAGCCTGCCGACCACACGAACCGCATCATGGCGCGTCTCCACGCCCGCAAACTGGATGCCGGTGTCGGGGTGGAACAGTTCGCAGCCGGTGAGCTTGGCCAGGAAGTCGAAATGCCACCAGGAGCGGCGGAATTCGCCGTCGGTCGCGAGCTTGAGCCCGATCGAAGCCTGCTTGTGCACGACCTTCTCGATCTCCATGTCCTCGATCTTGCGCAGATCGTCGGCCGAGATCTCGCCCTTCTCGAGACGGCTGCGCGCTTCCTTGATCTTGGCCGGACGCAGAAGGCTGCCGACCTCGTCGGCGCGGAAGGGGGCTTTGGTTCGCTGCATTTGTTACTCCCGGGATATTTTCTATCGCGTTTTCAAGCGAAGTGGCTACCGGTTCACGTTAAGAAAACGCGTCGGACAAGTTAGTGGGCCGCCGCCCCGGCGACGCCGAGGTGACGCTCCAGGACCGAGGGGTCGGCCTTCAGCGCGGCGCTCGGGGCGTCGTGGACGATCGTTCCGCGCTCCAATATCACAACGCGGTCGGCCAGCCCCAGAATCTTTTGCGCATTCTGCTCGACGATGATCGAGCAGATGCCGCCCGCCCGGGTAATGGTCCCGATTGCTTTCAGGAGCTCCTCAACGATGATGGGGGCAAGCCCCTCAGTCGGCTCGTCCAGCAGCAGGACCTTCGGGTTGAGGGTGAGCGCGCGGCCGATCGCGAGCATCTGCTGCTCGCCGCCGGAGAGCTGGTTGCCAAAATTGCTGCGCCGCTCCTTCAGCCGCGGGAACATCTCGTAGACCTTCTCGACCGTCCATGGGCCGGGCTGCGCCACCGCGGTCATGTTCTCCTCGACCGTGAGCGAGCGGAAGATGTTGCGCTCCTGCGGCACCCAGCCAATGCCGGCGCGCGCGCGCTGGTCCGGCCGCATGGCCGTGACGTCGACCCCGGCGAGCGCGATGGAGCCGGAGAAGCGGCGGGTGACGCCGACGATGGAATTGATCAGCGTGGTCTTGCCGGTGCCGTTGCGGCCGAGCAGCGCCAGCACCTGCCCCTCGGCGAGGCGCAAGGACATGTTGGGCAGCACCACGGCTTCGCCATAGCCGGCGCGAAGCGAGTCGATCGCGAGCAGGTCAGACATTGACCGCCTCCTCGCCGAGATAGACTGCCTTGACCTGCGGATCGCGCGCGACCTGTTCGGGCGGCCCCTCCGTGAGCAGCGCGCCCGAGACCAGCACCGAGATACGGTCGGCAAAGGAGAACACGAGGTCCATGTCGTGCTCGATCAGCAGCACGGTGACGTCGCGCGGCAGCGCGCCGACGACCGTCAGAATGTCGTGGCGCTCGCTCTCGGGCACGCCGGCGGCAGGCTCGTCCAGCAGCAGCACGCGCGGCTTGGCCGCGATTGCGACTGCAATCTCGAGCAGGCGCTGCTTGCCGTAAGGCAGTGTCACGGTCTGCTCGTTCATGACGTCGAGCAGATGGAAGCGCGTGAGCAGATCGGCAATCTCGCCATTGACGTCGCTGCGAGTGCCCATCCGCCGCCACCAGTCGCCGCCATGGCCAAGGCGCTCGGAGACGGCAAGGCCGATGGTTTCGAGCGGGGTCAGGTCGGGATAGAGCTGATTGATCTGGAAGGTGCGCGACAGGCCGCGCAGCACGCGCTTGTGCACGGGCAGATCCGTGATGTCCTGGCCTTCGAGCACGATGCGGCCCGAGTTCGGCTTGAGCACGCCGGTGAGCTGGTTGATGACGGTGGTCTTGCCCGCGCCATTGGGGCCGATCAGCGCGTGACGGGCGCCCTGCTCGACCTTGAGCGACAGGTCGCGGGTGACTCGCAGACCGCCGAACTGCTTTTCGAGATTCTTCGTTTCGAGCGCGATAGTCATGCGTCGCTCTCCGGCACAGCAACAACGGCCTTGCGCCCGGCCACCTGCTTGATGATCAGGTTCGGCACATAAAGTACCCAGCCGTGCAGGCGCTGGCGGCCGATCAGCACGATCACGACCAGCACGAGGCCGATCCAGAACTGCCAATATTGCGGGGTGATGGTCGAGAACAATTCCTGGAGCATGCGGAACACGACCGCGCCGATCAGCCCGCCATAGAGATAGCCGGTGCCGCCGATCACGAGCACCAGCATCAGATCGGCGGAGCGCTCGAACGCAAACACGTCGAGCGAGGCGATCGCGGTGGTCTGGGTGAACAGTGCGCCTGCGATGCCGGCATAGAACGCCGCCAGCGTGTAGATCGCGATCAGGCGGCGGTTGACCGGAATGCCGATCGCGGCGGCCCGCAGCGGATTGTTCTTGATCGCACGTAGCGACAGGCCGAACGGCGAATGCACGACGCGGCGCGCGAACAGGAACAGGAGGAACAACACAGCCAGTGAGTAGAAGAAGCCGGCTTTCCCGAACATGTCGAACGGGATCTCGCCGAAGATCGGCTGCATCTCGATGCCTTGCAGGCCGTCGGTGCCACCGGTGATATTGGAGAAGCGCTCGGCCAGTGCTTCCAGCAGCAGGGCGATGCCGAGCGTCACCATCAGTCGGGTCAGGTCGACGCCGCGGATCACCAGGAAACTGGTGGCAAAGCCGAGCACCATCGCGGCAAGGCCGGAGGCGACGAGCGCCAGCACGGGCTCTTTGATGATGCCGTGCAGCGCGAGGAGCCCCGCCGCATAGGCGCCGACGCCGAAGAATGCGGCATGGCCGAGCGAGACGATGCCGGCATAGCCGAGGATAAGATCGAGCGACATCGTGAACAGCGCCAGCCGCAGGATGTCGGTCATGATCAGATAGCGCGCGGGGAAGGCGAAGCCGCAGGCCAGCAAGATGAGCCAGAAGGCGATTTCGCCAAAGTGCCAGCGCGCCTGGCGCTGGGCGTGATAACCGACGTCGGAGGAGGCGCTCATCGGCAAACTCAGCGCGCGGCCGTGCGGCCGAACAAGCCGTTCGGGCGCCAGATCAGGATCACGATCATCATGGTGTAGATCACGAAGGGGCCCATCTTTGGCACGTAGTACTTGCCGGCGACGTCGCCGATGCCGAGCAGGAGCGAGGCCAAAAACGGCCCTGTGATCGAGGACGACCCGCCGACGGTGACCACGATCAGGAAGTAGATCATGAACTTCAGGGGAAAGTACGGATCGAGGCCGAGGATCTCGGCGCTCAGCGCGCCGCCGAGGCCGGCGAGCCCGCAACCAAAGGCAAAGGTGAACGCGAACACCTGCGGCACGTTGATGCCGAGCCCGCTGGCAGCGCGCGGATCGTCAACGGCGGCGCGCAGACGGCTGCCGAAGCGGGTCTTGGCCAGCACCATCTGCAAAGCGATGGTGAGCAAGCCGCAGATCACAATGATCATCAGCCGGTAGCGGCCGATGCCGACGCCGAACACGTCGAACTGGCCCTGGAGCGCGGCCGGCAAATTGATGAAGACGCGCGAGGATCCCTGGATGTAGTCGACGGCCGCGACGGACATGAAGGTCAGGCCGATGGTGAACAGAACCTGGTCGAGATGGCTGCGCGCATAGAGGTGGCGGTAGAGCGTGCGTTCGAGCGCAATGCCGATCGCGGCCGCGGAGACGAAGGCGAGCGGCAGGGCGGCGAAGAACGGCCAGCCCATCCGGTTGACCAGCACCATGCAGATATAGCCCCCGGCCATCGCGAAGGCGCCATGGGCAAGATTGACGAAGTTCATCAGGCCGAGCGTGACTGCAAGCCCGCAAGCGAGCACGAACAGCAGCATGCCGTAGGCAACGCCATCGAACAGGTTGGTGAGGATTGCGGTCATCGGGAGCAGATCGTTGTCGAAAAAGTATCAGGTCTAGCGGAGTAGGCTGCTCTGCTCCTCTCCCGCTTGCGGGAGAGGGCTGGGGTGAGGGTATCTCGGCAACGGGACAATCCCCAACTTGAAAAGAGCCCTCACCCTGCACTTCGCGATAGCCGAGGCTTCGCCTCGGCGACTCTTAAAGGACGGCCACCAAAGGTGGCCTACGCTCTCCCGCAAGCGGGAGAGGTTTAGAAGAGCGCATCACTTCTTGGTCTTGCCGAGATCCTTGACGGCCTCGAAGGTCGCGAACTCGACATTGTAGAGCTCGCCGTCGACCTTCTCGACTTTACGGATGTATATGTTCTGCACGATGTCGCGGGTCTCGGGATCGATCGAGATCGGGCCGCGCGGGCTCTCCCACTTCTGTCCCTTCATGGCTTCGATCAGCTTGTCGCCGTTGGTGTCTCCGCCCGTCTTCTTGAGCGCTTCGTAGATCAGGTGGATGCCGTCATAGCCGCTCACCGCCATGAAGCCCGGACGGTTGCCGAAGGCTTTCTTGTAAGCGGCAACAAAATCCTTGTTCATCTGCGAGGGATGCGCCGCGGAGTAGAGATGCGCGGTGACCGTGCCGAGCACGGCGTCGCCCATGTTGTTGAGCAGGTCGTCGTCAGTGACATCGCCCGGTCCGATTACTTTGATGCCGGCCTTGTCGAGACCACGCTCGGCATACTGCTTCATGAAGTTGCCGCCCTGGCCGGCCGGCACGAACACGAAGATCGCGTCAGGCTTGGCGTCTTTCATGCGCTGGAGGAACGGCGCGAAGTCGGGGTTTTGCAGCGGCACCTTGACCTCTTCGACCACCTCGCCGCCACCGGCGGTGAAATTCTGCTTGAAGAAGTTCAGCGCGTCATTACCCGGCGCGTAGTCCGAGGTCAGCGTTGCCACCTTCTTGATGCCGTTCTTGACCGCCCAATCGCCGATGATGGTCGAGGACTGCGCAAGCGTGAAGCTGGTTCGCACGATGTAGGGCGAACGCTCGGTGATGATGGAGGTGCCGGCCGCCATGACGACTTCCGGAAGCTTGGCCTGCGTTGCGAGCGGCGCCGCCGCGAGCGCGGCGGGCGTCACGCCGAAGCCGGCGATGAAATTGACCTTGTCGTTGACGATCAGTTCCTGCGCGGCGGTCTTCGTCTTGTCGGGAATCGCGGCGTCATCCTTGACGATGATCTCGATCTTCTTGCCGGCGACGGTGTCGCCCTTCTGCTGCATGTAGAGCTTGATCGCGTTCTCGATCTGCTTGCCGGTCGAGGCCTGGCCGCCGGTCATCGGCAGAATCAGACCGATCTTCACGGCGTCCTGCGCCTTCGCAGGCGCGATGGCGGCGAGGCCCGCGATGGCGGCCGCTGCTGCCGTCCGTGAAAACGTTTTGAGCTCGAACATCAGATGTCCCTCCCCTTCATTCCTGACCTCTTGTGCATCGAACCGAGTGCCCGGTCCTTGCCTTTACCGTAGCGCGCACGCGCCATGTCGCCGCGCCACATGGCGTCTTTCGCGCCCTTATTGTCAATCGGACGTTTGGCGACCATTCGGCGCAAGCCGCGCGCTCCGATTGTCGACGGCGGCAAGCGGCATCGGGATTACGCCGTCGAGCCGAGCGTCCAGATTGAGGCCGCCGCCATTTGTACGATTGTACAAATAAAATGGACCTGTCAACGAAAACTCGTTGCCCTCGGTCACGCCACTTTGTCGCGAGCCTCGGCCCGCAGTCCAGAAGCGCGACGGACTGCGTGGATGGAGGATTCGTCATTCTTTTGCAGAATGTGTACCTCAGCGAGGCCTTGATCGACGCGCCTCGGTAATAAAATACCCACCTCGAATAAGTCTATTTTGCCGTGTTGAAGGCTATTCTCCTCGCGCCGGCCCGGTCCGGCGTCCAACGACCGAACGCGCGCGCACCGATACAATGCCCAAGATTCTTCGTTCCGTCCTCGTCCTCGCTGCCCTCGCAGCGGGGCTGGCCGGCTGCGGCACCGTCAACGAAAGACTCTCTGCTGGCATGGGCGACTACGTCCCGCAATGGGCCGGCGGCCTGCCGGCGGATGCCCCGCCCCGGCCGGGCACTCCGCAATACGACGCCTACATGAAGGAGCGCGAACGCAAGCGGCTGATGCCTGCAGCCGATCGCGAAAAGGAAGAGCAGGCGCAGAAGGGCGCGACGGGATCTTCGTCAGGCAGCGCGCTGCGGTAGGCGGTCATTCCGGGGCGATGCGTCAGCATCGGACTATGGCGCGCAGTTGCGCACCTGAGAATCTCGAGATTCCGGGTTCGCCTCTTTGAGGCGCCCCGGAATGACAGCGCATCAATCCACAAACACCACCGTCTTGCGGCCATTGAGGATGACCCGGTCGTCGAGGTGATAGCGGATCGCGCGGGCCAGCACACGGCGCTCGATGTCGCGGCCCTTGCGGACCAGGTTTTCGGGCGTATCGCGATGGCTGATGCGCTCGACGTCCTGGTCGATGATCGGACCCTCGTCGAGATCACGCGTGACGTAATGCGCGGTCGCGCCGATCAGCTTGACGCCGCGCTCGTGGGCCTGGTGATAGGGCTTTGCGCCCTTGAAGCCCGGCAGGAATGAGTGGTGAATGTTGATACAGCGCCCCGACAGTTTTGCCGAGAGATCGTCCGACAGGATCTGCATGTAGCGGGCGAGCACGACGAGATCGGTGCCTGTGCGGGCGACGAGGTCGAGGATCTGCGCCTCCTGCTCGCGCTTGGTCTCCTTGGTCACCGGCAGATGGTGGAACGGAATGCCGCCGAAATCGAGCCCGGCATAGACCTCGCGCGGATGGTTGGAGACGATCGCGGTGGGAATCATTGGCAATTCGCCGGTGCGCCAGCGGTAGAGGATGTCGACCAGGCAGTGGTCCGACTTCGACACCAGCAGCATAACCTTGCGGTGCGCGGCGCGGTCGCGCATCTGCCATTCCATGCTGAAACGTTCGGCGATTGCCGCAAAGCCGGTCTGGAGCGCCGACAACTCCACGGCGAGATCGGCCGCGGTGAAGACCACGCGCATGAAAAACTTTTTGGTCTCGACATCGTCGAACTGCTGGGCGTCGAGAATGTTCTGTCCATTGTGGGCGAGGAACGTCGACACAGCCGACACGATGCCCGGGCGATCCGGACAGGACAGGGTCAGGACATATTGATGATCGGGCATGTCTCTTGATGAAGGTTTGGGCAAAGGCCCGCGGAACTAGCTGCGATTTGCGGCCTCCTCTAGCACCGACGCCGCCCTTGCGCCAATCCCAAGCGCGGAGTCAGGATGAACGTACCATTGCGATTTGACTGACCGGAGCACGCCTATGGCCGATCGCTTGAACGGCACCCGCATTCTCATCCTGGAGACGCGCGAGGAGGCGCAGTTTTCGAGGCTTCTCGCCGAGCAAGGCGCCGAGGTCGTGCAGTGCCCGATGTTCACCATTCACGATGCGCCGGACCCCGCACCCGTCGAGGCCTGGGTCCGCCGCGCCATCGACAGGCCGTTCGACGACCTCGTGTTGATGACCGGCGAAGGCCTGCGCCGGATCATGAAGCTCGCCGTCGCTCGTGGGCTCGATCGGGCTCTCGTGGCAGCGCTTGCCAAATCGCGAAAATTCACCCGCGGCCCAAAGCCCGGCAAGGCGCTGCGCGAGATCGGCCTCGAGGCGCAGCAGACCACGGAGAAGCCGACCACCGAGGGCGTCATCGAGATGCTGGGCAGGCTCGACTTGAAGGGCCGGCGGCTTGGCCTTCAGCTCTATCCGGACAAGGACCACAGCGCGCTGACCGGCGCGCTCGTCGCGCAAGGCGCCGAGGTCGATACCGTGCTGCCGTATGTTTACGATTCCAAGGCGGCGGATGCCAACATCGTCACGGCCATCGACGACATGGCCGAGGGGCGGATCGATTGCATCGCGCTGACCAATCTCGGCCAGGTCCGCCGCCTGATCGAGGCCGCGAAAGCGCATGGCATCGAGGCGAAGTTGCGCGCAGGCCTCGAACGGACGCTGATCGCCTCGGTAGGTCCGGCGGTCTCCGGCGAACTCGCCGCGCACGGCCTGCGTACAGACATCTCACCGCCAGAGGACGCCTTCTTCATGCGTCCGCTGATCTCGGCGATGGCCGCGGCGCTGGCAGAACGGAAGCCAGTGGCGACGCGTTGATCCGCGGGGCCAGGTCTCCGCAATCCGGTCGCGCGCTTGCGGTGGGCCGGCGCGCTGAAACGGCGGCGCATGGCGGCATGCGGCAGCTTCGATTGACACCGGCGTCACCAACGCTACCTTCTCGCGCAGAAGAAGAAACAAAGTAAAGGAATCGCCGTGACACGCGTCATCGCGTCGTGAGCGCAGCCGCGCGACGATCGGCGCTCGCGCCATTCCGCATCCGCAATTATCGCTTCCAGTGGCCGTCCGACCTGCTTACCTCCTGGGCATTCGAGGTCGAGACGCTGGTGCTCGGCTGGTACATCCTGGTCGAGACCGGCTCAGTGCTGCTGCTCACCGTGCTTGCATCGCTCCAGTTCGTCGGGACGCTGGTCGCGCCGGTATTCGGCATGATCGGCGACCGCATGGGTCATCGCGACCTGCTGGTCGCGATGCGCCTCGCCTATACGGTGCTCTCGTCGACCATCATGGCTCTGGCGTTGACCGGTCATTTGTCGCCGCTCAGTGTCATGGTCATCGTCGCGATCATGGGCCTGATTCGGCCCTCGGATCTCGGCGTCCGGGGCGCGCTGCTTGCCGAGATCATGCCGGCCGAGCAACTGGTCGGCGCCATCAGTGTTGCGCGTACCACCCAGGACAGCGCCCGCATCGCCGGAGCATTGACGGGCGCCGGATTGTTCGCCGTTCTTGGCATTGGCCTCGTCTATGTGGCGATCGCATGCCTCTATCTCGTGGCCGCGCTGCTCATGCTCTGCCTGTCCCGGCCGAAAAGGACCGTCACCACGAGCGATCTCCCGGCGAACAGTCACGCGATGTCCCGATTATTTGCCGACCTCAAGGAGGGGATCGTCTACGCCTGGAATGGCCCGGGAATGCGCGCGGCGCTGTGCGTCGCGTTCCTGGCCAATCTCACCGCATTTCCTTTCACTGGCGGACTGCTGCCCTACATCGCGCGGGAAATCTTTCAGACCGACCAGACCGGCCTCGGCTATCTCTCGGCGAGCTTCGCCGTCGGCTCGCTGATCGGCTCCATCACGCTGAGCTTGGTGAACGGACTGCGCATTGCCCGGCTCCTGATCGGCGCGACGCTGGCCTGGTACGCCATGCTGCTGGTATTCGTCGAGATCAGGACCCTGCCGGTGGCGATGGCCTGCCTCGTCCTCGCCGGTATTGCGCAGAGCATGTCGATGATCTCGGCAGCCGTGATCCTGATGCGGACGGCGAGCGCACATCTGCGCGGCCGCGTCATGGGCGTCCGCATGATGGTGATCTACGGCCTGCCGCTCGGACTACTCGCGGCCGGCAGCCTGATCGATATCATCGGCTATTCCGCCACGGGTTCGCTCTATGCCGCCTCAGGGATCATCGCGATGCTGGCAATCGCGATCCGCTGGCGCGCCGACCTCTGGCCGGTGCACGCCCCCGCCAATGCGCGTTAGTCCCCGTACCCGCGCAGCCGCTCGATATCGAGGATCGTGACGCCGCCATATTCGAGCCGGAGCAGCCCCTCTTTCTCCAGCCGGTTCAACGCGCGGTTGGCGATCTGGCGGGACATGCCGGAGAGCGCGCCGATCTCCTCCTGGGTGATCTCAAGATGCGCAGTCGATTCGGGATAGAGGATCGGGTTGAACAGCGAGGCAATGCTGCGCGCGAGGCGCGCGGTGGCATCAAGCGTGCGGTTGACCTCGAGCATGCCGATGAACTGGCCGAGCCGCTCGTTGAGCTGGCGGACCAGGAAGCGGTTGAAGCCGACACTGTTTTCAAACAGCCACATGAAGGCGCTGCGTTCCATCAGTGCGACCCGGCTGTCGCGCAGCGCGACCACGTCGTAGCGTCGCGGCTCGTTCTTGAGCACGCTGCCTTCGCCGAACCAGGCCCCTGCCGTCAGCCCGGCAAGACTCGTCTCCTTGCCGTCGCGCGACACCCCGCCCATCCGGGCAAGGCCAAAGACCATGCCGGCCCAGTAGCCAAAGGTGTCGCCGCGCATGAACACGGTCTCGCCGGTGCCGTAGGACCGCTCGGTGATTCCGGCGCGTGCGACCTCGATCTCGGCCTCCGTGAGCTCGCGCGACCAGGCGGCGATGCGCTTCAGTTGATCCTCTGAAATCATGATCTCGAAGCCAGCCGCACCGTTTCGTCACTCCGCCCTTCTGCTGCACTGCAACATGATCACCTCGGCCGCCATCCGACCAAAGATGGACGCCGCGCCCGCCCGAAAAACTTTGTCACCGAATTGTCAGGCCGAAGACATTTCAAAATAGCGCTTTCCCGTATTGAGAGCCACCTTGGGCGATGCGGCCTTTGAGCCCTGATGGGAACGAAGGTCGCGCGGCTCCGGTCGAGACCAATGGCTGCATGGCCTCACCAGGACGACCGTACTAGGATCGCCCGAAAACAACGGATGAAGAGCGCAACTGAATGCGCCATCACCGGGAGGGATTTGTTGGTGGGTACTAGTCTAGAAGTGCGCGGCGTGTCCTTGCGATTCGGTGGCGTGCGTGCGCTGACCGATGTGGGCTTCGCCATCAGGCAAGGCGAGCTGTTCTCGATCATCGGGCCCAACGGCGCCGGCAAGACCTCGATCGTGAACTGTATTTCCGGTCGCTACAGGCCGACCGAAGGCCAGCTCCTCTACCAGGGCCGCGACATCACCGGATTGACGCCGAACGCCCGCGCCTCGCTCGGCATCGGCCGTACCTTCCAGAATCTAGCGCTGTTCCACCACATGAGCGTGCTCGACAACATCATGGTCGGGCGCCATCACCTCCTGAAGAACAATTTCCTCACGGGCTCGCTGTACTGGCTCACCGGCGCGCGCAAAGAAGAGCTCGAGCACCGCCGCAAGGTCGAGGAGATCATTGACTTCCTCGATCTCCAATCGGTGCGAAAAGCCACCGCCGGCACCCTCTCCTACGGCTTGCGCAAGCGCGTCGAGCTCGCCCGCGCCATGGCGCTGGAGCCGCGCCTCATCCTCCTCGACGAGCCGATGGCCGGCATGAACTTCGAGGAGAAGGAGGACATGGCGCGCTACATCGTCGATCTCAACGAGGAGTTCGGGATGACGGTGGTGATGATCGAGCACGACATGGGCGTGGTGATGGACATCTCCCATCGCGTCATGGTGCTGGACTTCGGCAAGAAGATCGCCGAGGGCGATCCCGCGGCGGTCCTTGCCGACCCTCACGTCAAGCGTGCCTATCTTGGTGAGGAAGACGAGGTGCTGGTCGATCCGGACGATGCCCCGCCGGCGCAGGAGAGCGCGGCATGATGGATTACGCAGGACGCGTTGCGCAGGCCGACACCTATCCCAAGATGCTCCGGCTCAATGCGAGGGAGCATGGCAACGAGATCGCGCTGCGCGAGAAGAATCTCGGGCTCTGGCGCATCTTCACCTGGAACGACTACCAGACGCGGGTGCGCGACTTCGCGCTCGGGCTCGTCGAGCTCGGCCTCGGCCGCGGCGACGTCGTCGGCATCATCGGCGACAACCGGCCGGACTGGGTCGCGGCGGAAGTCGCGACCCATGCCGTTGGCGGGTTGAGCCTCGGGCTCTATCGCGACGTGCTGGACGAGGAAGCCGCCTATCTCCTGACGTATGGCGAAGCGCAGCTCGTCTTCGCGGAGGACGAGGAGCAGGTCGACAAGCTGCTCACCCTCGCCGAGCGCGTGCCGAAGCTGAAGCACATCATCTATTCCGATCCGCGCGGCATGCGGAAATATGACGATCCCAGGCTGATGTCGGCCGAGAAATTCGCCGAGCTCGGCCGCGCGCGGGCCGTTCGGGATCCGAAGCTTTACGATCGGCTCGTGGATGCGACCAAGGGTGAGGACGTCGCGATCCTCTGCACGACGTCTGGTACCACCTCGCATCCAAAATTGGCGATGCTCGCGGCCGGCCGCGTGCTCGGCCATTGCGCGACTTATCTCGCCTTCGATCCGAAGGGACCTGATGACGAATACGTCTCGGTGCTGCCGCTGCCCTGGATCATGGAGCAGGTCTACGTGCTCGGCAAAGGCCTCTTGTGCCGGATGAAGATCAACTTCGTCGAAGAGCCCGATACGATGATGAACGATCTGCGCGAGATCGCGCCGACCTTCGTATTGTTCGCGCCGCGCGTCTGGGAATCGATCGCAGCCGATGTCCGCGCCAAGGTGATGGACGCCACGCCGTTGAAGCAGCGCCTGTTCGATGTCGGCATGAAATCGGGTCTGGCCGCACTCGCGCAGCGTAAGCGCTCGGGTTTTGCCGACGCGATCTTGTTCCGCGCACTGCGCGACCGGCTCGGTTTCACCCGTCTGCGCTCGGCCGCGACCGGCGGCGCGGCGCTCGGTCCTGAAACGTTCAAGTTCTTCCAGGCGATGGGTGTGCCGCTGCGCACGCTCTATGGCCAGACCGAGCTGTTGGGCGCCTACACGCTGCATCCCGAGGGTAAGGTCGATCCCGACACGACAGGCGTACCAATGGCCGACAATGTCGAGATCCGGATCGACAACGCCGACGTCCACGGCGTCGGCGAGATCGTGGTGCGGCATCCCAACATGTTCCTCGGCTATTACAAGAACCCGGAGGCGAGCGTCGCTGACCTCAAGGACGGGTGGCTCTGCTCGGGCGATGCTGGCTATTTCAACGCTCAGGGGCAACTGGTCGTTATCGACCGTATCAAGGATCTGGCCGAGACATCGCGCGGCGAGCGCTTCTCGCCGCAATTCATCGAGAACAAGCTGAAGTTCTCGCCCTATATCGCCGAGGCGGTGGTGCTGGGCGCCGGCCGCGAGACGCTCGCTGCCATGATCTGCATCCGCTACTCCATCATCTCGAAATGGGCGGAGAAGAACCGGCTCTCGTTCACGACTTACAGCGACCTCGCCTCGCGCGCCGAGGTCTATACGTTGCTGCGCAAGGAGGTGGAGACCGTCAACGCGACGCTGCCGCCGGCCCAGCGCATCTCGCGCTTCCTGCTGCTCTACAAGGAGCTCGACGCCGACGACGGCGAACTCACCCGCACCCGCAAAGTGCGCCGCAGCGTCATCAACGAGAAGTACGCAGGGATCATCGATGCGATCTACCGCGGCGATTCAGACATTCCCGTCGACACCGTGATCCGCTTCCAGGACGGCACCACGCAACGCGTCCGCACGACCCTGCGCGTCGTGGATCTGGGTGGGCACCGGCACATGGCGGAGGCCGCGGAGTGACACGCATGATCGTCATGCGCAGGCTTGACCCGCGCATCCATCCTCTTCCGAGCAAGCTTCCGTCCACATCGATGGATTGCCGGGTCGGGCCCGGCAATGACGAACTGGGGCGACCGACATGAACACCGCCTTCCTCTTTCAGCTCCTTGTCAACGGCCTCGTGGTCGGCACGCTCTACGGCGTGGTCGCGATGTCGTTCGTGCTGATCTACAAGGCGACGCAGGTCGTCAATTTCGCGCAAGGCGAGCTGCTGCTGGTCGGCGCCTGGGTGTGCTGGGCCCTGCTGGCGAAATACCAGGTGCCGTTCTGGATCGGCATGCCGATGACGCTGGTGTTCATGTTCGTTTTCGGCATCGCGGTCCAGGTCCTGATCCTGCGGCCGATGATCGGCGAGCCCATCATCTCGGTGATCATGGTGACGATCGGCCTCTCCACCGTGCTCCAGGCGACGCTGAAATGGATGTTCGGCGTCAATCCGCAGCCGTTCCCGCGCGTGTTCGAGAGCCAGTCGGTCAGCCTGTTCGGCCTTCAGATCCAGACCGTCTATGTCATGAGCCTCGTGGTGTCGGTGGCGATGATGATCGGCATGGCCTGGTTCTTCCGCGCTTCCAAGTATGGTCTTGCGATGCGCGCCACCGCATTCAACCAGCAAGTTGCGCAGTCGCTCGGCATTTCCGTGAAAAGCGTGTTCGCGATGGCCTGGGCGATCTCGGCGACGGTGTCGGCCGTCGCCGGCGTCGTCGTTGCAATCGTGAACGGTGTGTCCTCTGGCCTTGCGGCCTACGGCATCAAAGTGTTTCCGGCGGCGATCCTCGGCGGACTCGATTCGGTCGGCGGCGCCGTGCTCGGCGGCATCATCATTGGGCTACTGGAGAACGTCGCGCAATATGTTGACAGCGAATATCTGCACTGGGGCAATCTCTACGAGATCGCGCCCTTCTACGTCCTCATCATCGTGCTGATGATCAAGCCTTACGGCCTGTTCGGCACCCACGACATCGAGCGGATCTGACCCATGGCCCGCCCTGCCCTCATCCCCGCTGGTGATTTCCGCACCACTTATGCCGCGGACACCACGATCTTCCCGACCACGACCAGCCGCAATTTTGCGATCGCCGGCGTGCTGCTGCTGTGTCTCGCGCCACAATTCTTCAGCGGCTACTGGCTCAGCATCTTAATCCACATCGGCATCTTCTCGATTGCGGCCCTCGGGCTGAACATTCTCGTCGGCTTCACCGGCCAGATCTCGATCGGCCACGCCGCGTTCTTCCTGCTCGGCGCCTTCACCTCGGCCTACATCTCCAACAACGCGCCGATCCCGGTGTTCTTCGCAATTCCGCTCGCCGGGATCGTCACTGCGCTGGTCGGGCTGATCTTCGGCATCCCTGCGGCGCGGCTGAAGGGCCTCTATCTCGTCATCGCGACGCTGGCCGCGCAATACATCCTGCTCGACTTCTTCTCCCGCGCCGAATGGTTCTCGGGCGGATCGGTGCCTGCGAGCGCCGAGCCGTTCTCGATTCTGGGCTACACGCTGCGCGGCGATAGGCAGTATTTCTACGTCGTGCTGGCCTATGTGCTGGCGAGCTACATCCTCGTCACCAATCTGATGCGCACGCGCGACGGTCGCGCGCTGGTGGCGATCCGCGACCATTATCTCTCAGCGGAGATCATGGGCATCAATCTCACCAAGTACCGCACGCTGTCGTTCGGCCTCGCCGCCTTCTTCGCCGGGATTGCCGGTGCGCTCTATGCGCATTACCAGCTCGTGGTCTCCCAGGAAGGTTTCGGCATAGAGCGCTCGATCCTGTTCCTGGCCATGATCATCATCGGCGGCACCGGCTCGATCATGGGCACGCTGATGGGCACCGCCTTTGTGGTGCTGCTGCCTGAATCGATGGAATTCCTCAGCCTGCACTTGAAGGGAGGCGCAATCGACAAGGCGCTCTCGCTCAACAACAACATCACCTTCCTGCGCGAGATCGCGATCGGGGTGATCATCATCGCGTTCCTGATGTTCGAGCCTGATGGCCTCGCGCATCGCTGGCGGCAGATCAAGGCTTACTGGAAACTCTACCCGTTCTCGCATTGAGCGCGGAAGCTTCACTTAAACAATAACAGGAGGAACCGACCCATGACGATGAAGTCCCTTTTGAGCACCGCATCGCTCGCGCTTGCGATCGCCGCATTCTCGGCAAGCGCGCAGGCACAGATCGCGATCGGACATCTCGCCGATTATTCCGGCGGCACCTCCGACGTGGGCACGCCCTATGGACAGGCCGTCGCCGACACCTTCGCCTGGGTCAACAAAAACGGCGGCGTCGGCGGCAAGCAGCTCAACGTCGACACCAACGATTATGGCTACCAGGTGCCGCGTGCGATCGCGCTCTACAAGAAGTGGTCGGCGCCGGACTCGAAGGTCGCTGCGATCATGGGCTGGGGCACCGCGGACACCGAGGCGCTGACCGGCTTCCTCGCACAGGACAAGATTCCAGACATGTCCGGCTCCTATGCCGCCGCGCTGACCGATCCCGAAGGCGTCAGCGGCAAGGCCAAGCCTGCTCCCTACAATTTCTTCTACGGCCCGAGCTATTCCGACGCGCTACGCGCGATGCTGATGTGGGCGGCCGAGGACTGGAAGACCAAGGGCAAGTCCGGCAAGCCGAAATTCGTCCACATGGGCGCCAACCATCCCTATCCGAACGCGCCGAAGGCCGCCGGCGAAGCCATGGCACAGGAGCTCGGCTTCGAGGTGCTGCCGCCGCTGGTGTTCGCGCTCGCACCCGGTGACTACAGCGCGCAGTGCCTCAGCCTGAAATCTTCGGGCGCCAACTACGCTTATCTCGGCAACACCGCGGCCTCCAACATCTCAGTGATGAAGGCCTGCAAGACCGCGGGCGTCGAGATCCAGTTCCTCGGCAACGTCTGGGGCATGGACGAGAACGCCGCCAAGACTGCAGGCGATGCCGCCAATGGCGTGATCTTCCCCTTGCGCACCGCGGTGAGCTGGGGCGGCGATGCGCCCGGCATGAAGACCCTGATGGAGATCTCCAAGATGTCCGATCCGACCGGCAAGGTCTATCGCCCCGTACACTACGTCGCCGCCGTCTGCTCAGCGCTGTACATGAAGGAAGCGCTCGACTGGGCTGCCAAGAACGGCGGCGCCACGGGCGAGAACGTTGCCAAAGGCTTCTACCAGAAGAAGGACTGGGTTCCGGCCGGGATGGAAGGCGTCTGTAATCCCTCGACCTGGACCGACAAAGACCACCGCGGCACGTTGAAGGTCGATCTGTATCGCACCAAGGTCTCAGGTCCGACCGATGGCGACCTCAACGACCTCATGGCCAAGGGCACGATCAAGCTCGAGAAGGTCAAGACCGTCGAACTGCCGCGTAAGCCGGAATTGCTGGGGTGGTGAGCCCCCCGCTCTCGCCCCCCACACAACTGTCATCCCCCGCGAAGGCGGGGGATCCAGTGCGCCGCGACCTCTCGGGAACGTTGGGCGTCTCTGGAATACTGAGTCACCCGCCTTCGCGGGTGACGGAGAAGACTGCATGACCCAGACTGCCGAAGCAACGCGCCCCAACCCCAGCATCGTGCCTGCGTCCGCCCTCCTCAGCGTGCGCAACATCGAGGTCGTCTATGACGACGTCATCCTGGTGCTGCGTGGCCTCAGCCTCGATGTGCCCAAGGGCGCGATCGTGGCGCTGCTAGGGGCCAACGGCGCCGGCAAGTCGACGACGCTGAAGGCGATCTCGGGACTACTCAAGACCGAGGACGGCGAGGTCACGCGTGGCGATATCCTGTTCGAGGGCGACCGCATTAACGGCATCGATCCCGACAAGATCGTGCGCCGCGGCATCTTCCAGGTGATGGAGGGCCGGCGCATCGTCGCCGACATGACCTCGCTGGAGAACCTCAGGCTCGGCGCCTTCACCCGCAGGGATCGCGAGGTCGATGCCGACCTCGACATGGTCTTCAACTACTTCCCGCGCCTGAAGGAACGCACCGGACTTGCCGGTTATCTCTCAGGCGGCGAGCAGCAGATGCTTGCGATCGGCCGCGCGCTGATGGCGCGCCCGAAAATGATCTTGATGGACGAGCCGTCCATGGGATTGTCGCCGCTGCTGGTGAAGGAGGTGTTCTCGATCATCCAGAAGATCAACCGCGACCTCGGCGTCACCATTCTGCTGGTCGAGCAGAACGCGCGCGCCGCACTCTCGGTGGCGAGCCACGGCTACATCATGGAGCAAGGCAAGGTCGTGCTCGACGGCACCGCGGACGAACTGCGCGACAACGAGGACGTCAAGGAATTCTACCTCGGCGGCGCCGGCGACCAGCGCAAGAGCTTCAAGAACCTCAAGAGCTTCAAGCGGCGCAAGCGCTGGCTTTAACTTTCCAGCACCTGTTCCGCTTCCGTGACTGCGCAGAGAACATGATAGAACGAAGACGCAGGAATGGTGTCGATCAGCGATTTGCCGTCGCGGTCGAACTGATCGTACCAGCCGCCCTTCACAGGATGGCTGAGATAATGCCGTTCGAGCCGCAACAGCGCTGCGCGCGCTTCATCCGCCGCGCCCGCCTCGCCGGACTCGGCCTGCGCGATCCAGGCCTTCGCGATCTCGGTCTGGGGCCACAGCCGACGCGTGCTGCGGCGGATGTTGCCAGCGTCGTCGCCCTCGTCGATCAGGCAGCCCGTGGCCTCGTCGCGGTAGCGCAGCGAGGTCGCCAACAGTTCGGCGCGCCGCTGCCCGGTCGGGCATCCCGTGATGCGTTCGAAACCCTTCAGGAGCCAGACCCATTCCGCCTGGTGACCCGGCTCGACGCTGATCGGCTCGATCTTCGACCAGTCCTCCTCGAAATACTCGCCGAGCACGCACTTCCGCTTGTCATAGAGGTTGGCGAGGAACAGCGCAAAGAACTCACCGGCGCGGTTCTGGAACGACAGATCGTGGGTCGCCTCGAAGCAGGCGATCATCGCCTCGAACAGATGCATGTGCGGGTTCTGCCGGCGCGGCAGCGAGACCGGAAGGCCTTCGTGGACGCCACCATGCGGCGAGCGCAGATGGCCGTCGAGGAAGCCGAGCAGCGCATCCATCTCGGCGCGCACCTGTGCATCCCGGTCGAAGGCGTAGACCGTCGCGAGCGCAAACAGGATGAAGGCGTGGTCATAGGCATCGCGCCGGGCATCCAGCACCGCCCCTTCCGGCGTCAGCCGGTGCACATAGCCGGGCCGGCCGTCTGGCGCCTTCGCTCTGTCCAACAGATGCTCCAGCCCCTTCAGCGCGATCGCTCGCCCCTCGGGATACCAGCCCATCTGCGCGGCCTTGGCGTAGCAATAGATCTGGCGCGCCTGCACGAACACGCGGCGCGGCGCGGCCGCGTCCGCCGTACCGTTCGGGTGCAGCCGGTCGATGAAACCGCCCGTGGCGTGATCCCAGCCGACGGTCGACCACAGCGGCAGCGCCTCGTCGATCATGCGGCGCTTCAGGCGCGCGACGACGTCCACCGCCTCGTCCGCCGCAATACTTCCTTCGTCCGCCATCGGGTCCTCTTCAAGCCTCGCCGATGGCCGTCTGATACCGATGCCGGCGGCGGCGTGCAACGGACCATGCCAACCCGGAAAGATCAGCCATGACCGCTCATTACGACGCCCTCGAAACGCGCGACCAGGGCGCGCGCGAGGCCGAGCTGTTTTCCCGGCTCCCGGAGGTCCTGCGCGGCGCGATGGCCGCTCCAGCCTATGCCGAGCGGCTGAGGGGCCTCGACCCCGCCTCAGTGAGGTCTAGAGAGGCGCTGGCGGGCCTGCCGGTGCTGCGCAAGTCGGAACTACCGGCCCTGCACAAGGCTTCTAGGCCGTTCGGCGGCCTTGTGGCGGCCGCGCCGGGGTCGTTCGCCCGTCTTTTCACCTCCCCTGGGCCCATTTTCGAGCCGGAGGGGCGCCAAGCCGACCCCTGGCGCGGCGCACGGGCGCTGTTCGCAGCCGGGTTCCGCCCGGACGACATCGTGCTCAACACCTTCAGCTATCACCTCACCCCGGGCGGCTTTATCTTCGACGCATCGGCACGCGCGCTTGGTTGCGCGGTGATTCCGGCGGGTCCCGGCAATGCCGAACAGCAGTTCGAACTGATCGAGGCTTACCGGCCGGTCGGCTACAGCGGCACGCCGGATTTCCTGAAAATCCTGCTCGATACCGCAGCAAGCGGCGGCCGCGACGTCTCCTCGATCAAGCGCGCTCTGGTCTCGGGCGCGGCGTTTCCGCCCTCGCTCCAGGCCGAGTTCAAGGCGCGCGGCATCGACGCCTATCAGGCCTTCGGCACCGCCGATCTCGGCCTCATTGCCTTCGAGACCGAGGCCCGCGAAGGCATGATCGTGAACGAGGACCTGATCCTGGAAATCGTCAAACCCGGCACGGGGGATCCGGTTGCGCCGGGCGACGTCGGCGAGATCGTCGTCACCTCGCTCGACCCGCACCATCCCTGGATCCGGCTCGCGCTCGGCGACCTCACCGCGACTCTGCCGGGCGTCAGCCCGTGCGGGCGCACCAACATGCGCATCAAGGGATGGATGGGCCGCGCCGACCAGACCACCAAGGTGAAGGGCATGTTCGTCCGCCCCGAGCAGATCGCCGAAATCGGCAACCGCCATTCCGCGCTCGGACGACTACGCCTCGTCGTCTCGCGCCAGGGCGAGACCGACGCAATGACGCTGAAAGCGGAAACGACAGCCGCGAGCGACGCGTTGCGCGAGCAGATCGCCAGCACCTTGCGTGCCGTGACGAAGCTCGGTGGCAACGTCGAGCTGGTCAGCCCCGGCGTGCTGCCGAACGACGGCAAGGTGATCGCGGACGAACGCTGACTTCAGCGACTTCGACAGCGAGGTCGCGTTCGCGAACTCACCGATCAGCCGACTGTAGAGAGGGTTGCCGTCCGCATGGACACCTTGGATGCGCGAAGCGCGTTCCCTCGCGGCAGCGATTAACTCGCCATCGCGCAGCAGCACCGCGCACCATCGTGATACCGCACTTGATCCCCGAGCTGATTCCAATCGGCGTCCATTTCGTGTGGACCCGTTACGGATGCTTCTATGAAAGCCGCGCCCAATGTAAATCGGCCACTACGCGGCCGAAGCGCTTGATGCGTGCCCTTTTTGGCGTAATGCGCCCGGGCGCAGGAACCTTGCATCGTCCCAGCCGCTCCCGTATTACCACCCCTGTAACGATATGGCCTGGAATTTGGCCTTTCCTGGATCCCAAAACGTGCTTGAACGAACCCTCGTCACGATCGCCGAAACAGAGACCATTGAGGAAGCTTTCCGGCGCCTGAATGCGAACATGCTCGGTATCCTGTTCGCGCAGGACGCGAGCGGGCGAATCGTCGGTGCGGTGACGGACGGTGACATCCGCAGGCGCATGCTGACGGGCACCACAATCCAGGACCGGGTTGCAACCTGCATCAATCGCAACTTCGTCTGGGCGCGCACCGGCGGACCGCGAGAGCAGATCCTCAAGCTGCTCGACCAACGCGTGCACGTGGTGCCGATCCTCGATGGCGAGGGACGGCTGGTCGACGTGTTCAGCCGCGAGCTGTTCAACCTGTCGGAAGAGAGCGAGGTGTTCGCGCGCGCCCGCTCGCCGGTGCGGATCAGCTTCTCGGGCGGCGGCACCGATCTGACGCACTATTTCGTCGCAAATGACGGTGGCGCGGTCATCAACGCCACGATCAAGATGTACGCTCATGCGACGCTGCGGCGCCGGAACGATCCCAGCATCCGGATCTACTCGCACGACTTCCGTCGCACCGTGGAGGCTAACAATCTCGCCGAACTCGGCACTGACGGAGATCTCGCGCTGATCAAGTCGGTCGTGCGCCTGATCAAGCCGACCTACGGATTCGAGCTCGAAGTCTCGGCCGACTTCCCGGTCGGCTCCGGTCTCGGCGGCTCGGCGGTGGTCTCGTCCGCGATCATCGGCTGCTTCAACGAATTCCGCGGGGATCAGTGGGACCGCCACGAGATCGCGGAGATGGCGTTCCAGGCCGAGCGGCTCATGCTCAACATCCCCGGCGGCTGGCAGGATCAGTACGCAACCGTGTTCGGCGGCTTCAATCACATGGAGTTCTTCTCCGATCAGAACACCATCGTGCCGCTTCGGCTCGACCCCAACATTATCGCCGAGCTCGAAGAGAGCCTGGTGCTCTGCTACACCGGCTCGGGTCGCGATTCCGGGGCCATTCATCGCGACCAGAAGGCGCAGCACGAGACCAGCGACGCAGTCGCTGCGGCCGCCAAGCAGAAGGAAGTGACGCGCGACATCCGGCGGCATCTGCTGCGCGGCCAGCTCCTGGAATGCGGCCGGCTAATCGACGAGGCCTGGCACGCCAAGCGCAAGCTGAGCTCGAAGATCTCGTCGGGCGCGATCGACGCGATCTACGATTTCGCCAAACAGCACGGCGCGGTCGGCGGCAAGCTGCTGGGTGCCGGCGGCGGCGGTTACTTCATGTTCTTCGTACGTCCGTTCGAGCGCTACCAGCTCATCGCCGCGCTGGAACAGGGGGGACACCGCTGTTCGCGCATCATGTTCGAGGAGAACGGGCTGCGGACGTGGAAGTCGCGCTTTCCCGCGCGGCTCGCCTGACGCATATGAGACGAGAATGTTGATGACATCGCCCAAACCACCTGCTCCGGTCCGCATCGGCAACCGTCTTCTGAGCGATGGCCAACCCTGCTACGTCATCGCCGAGATCGGCAACAACCACAATGGCGACTTCGACCGCGCCATCGCGCTGGTCGATGCCGCGGTCGCGGCCGGCGCCGATTGCGCCAAATTCCAGATGCGCAAGCTCGAGGAGGTCTATCGCGCCTCGAGTCTGTCCGGAAAGGACGACGACCTCGCGGTCGAATATACGCTCGATCTCCTCCGCCGCTTCGAACTGCCGACCGCGCAGCAGAAGAAGATCGCCGAGTACTGCGCAGCGAAGGGGATCCAATATCTCTGCACGCCCTGGGACGCAAAGAGCGTCGCCGTGCTCGAAAGTTTCGGCGTGCAGGCCTACAAGGTCGCCTCGGCCGATCTCACCAACCTGCCGCTGCTCGCGTGCCTCGCCGCCACCGGCAAGACACTGATCGTCTCGACCGGCATGAGCACGACGGACGAGATCAAGACCGCGGCGAAATTCCTGGACGACCGCAATGCGAGCTATGTGCTGCTGCATTGCCAGAGCACTTATCCTGCGGCGCTCCACAACATCCATCTGCGTTTCATGGAGACGCTGCGCGAGATCCACCCGGTCGTCGGCTATTCCGGCCACGAGCGGGGCATCGCCGTCTCGACCGCCGCGGTGGCGCTCGGCGCCGTCGTCATCGAACGCCACATCACGCTCGACCGCGAGATGGAAGGCCCCGATCACGCCGCGAGCCTCGAGCCCGAGGAATTCAAGGCACTCGTCTCCGGCATCCGCGAGGTGGAGGCGGCGCGCGGCGAGAAGCTCGCAGAACGCGCGCTAAGTCAGGGCGAGCTGATCAACCGGGAAAATCTCGCGAAGAGTCTGGTGGCCGCGCGCGACCTTCCGGCCGGTACGATCATCTCCGAGAGCGACATTGCGGTGAAGAGCCCGGGACAGGGCCTGTCGCCGCTGAAGATGCCGGCGCTGCTCGGCCGCAAGCTGACGCGAACGATATCGTCCGACGGCTATTTCTTCCAGAGCGACCTCGATGAAGGCGCCGCAAGAGCTCGCCGCTACCGCTTCGACCGCCCGTGGGGCGTGCCGGTGCGCTATCACGACACCGAGCGCTTCCTGGAAATCTGTCAGCCCGACATCATCGAGTTCCATCTGAGCTATAGCGACATGGAGCGCGATCCGGCGGCCTATCTCTCCGGCACCTATGATCTCGGTTTCGTCGTGCACGCCCCGGAGCTGTTTGCCGGCTCCAAGCTGATGGACCTCGCGACGCCCGATGAGGCGTTGCGGCGCTATTCGCTGGAGCAAACGCAGGCGGTGATCGACATCACCCGCGGCCTGAAGAAGTTCTTCCCGAAGACCAAGCGCCCCCCGATCGTCGCCAATATCGGCGGGTTCACCATGGACGAGCCGCTGCCGCCGGAGCAGAAGGCCGAGCGTTACCGCATCTTTGCCCAGAGCCTGACGGAGCTCGACATGGCCGGTGTCGAGCTGACGCCGCAAACCATGGCGCCATTCCCCTGGCATTTCGGCGGCCAGCGCCACCAGAACATCTTCATCTTCCCGGAGGAGTCGGCTGCGTTCTGCGCCAAGCATGGCCTGCGGATGTGCGTCGACATTTCCCATACCAAGCTCGCTGCGAATCATTTCGGCTTCGACTTCGCGCAAGGCCTCGCCCAGCTCGGACCGCACACCGCGCATCTGCATTTCGGCGACGCCAAGGGCCTCGACGGCGAAGGCCTCCAGATCGGCGAAGGCGAGATCGACTTCGACGAAATCGGCCAGGTGCTGCGCAAGCATGCACCGACCGCGTCGTTCATTCCCGAGATATGGCAGGGCCACAAGAACATGGGCGAAGGTTTCTGGACCGCGCTCGAGCGTCTCGAGGGGCACATCTGATGGCGCGCAAGACGCTGGCCGTGATCGCCGCACGCGGCGGCTCGAAGGGCATTCCGCACAAGAACCTGCTCGATCTCTGCGGCAAGCCGCTGATCGCCTGGACCGTCGAGCAGGCGCGCGCAGCGCGCGGCGTCGACGTGGTCGCGGTCTCCTCGGACAGCGAGCAGATTCTCGCCGCGGCCGAAGCGGCCGGCGCCGTCGGCGTGCGCCGGCCCGACGACATCTCCGGCGATCTCGCCTCCTCCGAATCCGCCTGGCTGCACGCGCTTGAGGCCATCGACGCGCGCCACGGGCGCTTCGAGCGCGTCGTCGCGCTCCAGGCGACCTCGCCGATCCGCGAATCCGCCGACATCGAACGGGCCCTGGAGACCTTCGACCGCGAGCACCTTGATAGCTTGCTCTCAGTTTGCGAGGTCGAGGATTACTTCAACTGGCGGATCGGTGCCAACGGCCCGGAACCGATCAACTACGATTTCCGCAACCGCCGCATGCGGCAGCAGATCGAAAAGCGCTACCTGGAGAACGGCTCGTTCTACGTTCTCATCCCCTCACTCCTGCGCGAGCAGAGCAATCGTCTCGGCGGCAAGATCGGATTTCACGTGATGGAGCGTCACAAGATGTTCCAGATCGACCGTCCCGAAGACGTCAAGCTGTGCGCCGCCATCATGCGCAGTTACGGCTATGCCTGATCTCAGCGCCTTCTCCCTCGCAGGCAAGGTCGCGGTCGTCACCGGCGCTTCGCGCGGCATCGGTGCGGCGATTGCGAGCGGCCTGCAAGATGCGGGGGCCACAGTGTTCGGGCTCAGCCGGTCCGGGACCGCGCCACACGGCGTCGGGGCCATTGCCTGCGATCTCTCCGATGATGCGGCGATCGAAGGTGCGTTCCGCATCATTGCGGCAAGAGGCGAACGCATCGACGCACTCGTGAATGCCGCGGGCATCAGCCTTCCCGCCCAAAGTGCGGAAAGCGAGCTCACACGGTTCCGTGCGACGGTCGCAACGGACCTGACCGGCGTGTATGCCACCATCCTTGCCGCCCATCCGCTGCTGAAGAACGCGGGCTCGGCTGCGATCGTCAACGTCACCAGCATCAATTCAGTCCGCGGCTTTCCCGGCAATCCCGGCTATGTAGCCGCGAAGGCCGGTCTTGCTGGGCTGACGCGCGCGCTTGCCGCCGATTATGCGCCCGACGGCATCCGCGTCAACGCGCTCGCGCCGGGTTATGTCGTGACCGAGATGACCGCGAAGAGTTTCGCCGATCCTGTCATGCACGAGGATCGGCGCCGCCACACCATGCTCGGCCGCTGGGGGCAGCCCGCCGATATGGTGGGAGCTGCCGTTTTCCTCGCATCGGAAGCCTCCGCCTATATGACCGGCCAGGAGATCTTCATCGACGGCGGCTGGATCGCCAAAGGCCTCGCCATCAGTTCGGACAGCAAATCGTGACCGCAACGCTGCAACGCATCGGCTTCATGCAGGGACGTCTGTCGGCGCTCGTCGACGGCAAGATCCAGGCGTTTCCATGGAACGAATGGCGTGACGAATTCCCGCGCGCGAGGGCGCTCGGCCTGACGCGGATGGAGTGGACCATCGACCAGGAGCGGCTGCGCGACAATCCCCTGACGACCGAGCCAGGACAGCAGGAGATTCTGACGCTGTCGCGCGAGAACGGCGTCCGCATCCCGAGCCTGACCGGCGACTGCTTCATGCAGGTGCCGTTCTGGAAGGTTGATGCCGTCGTGCGCGATGCGCTCGTCGCCGACCTCGACCTCTTGATCGCCGCCTGTAGCCGCATCGGAATCGAATTCGTGGTGATCCCGCTGGTCGACAACGGCAAGATCGAGCGCGAGAGCGAGAGCGACACGTTGAAGCGCGTGCTGCTCGCGCGCTCGGAGACGCTTGCAAGACGGAACGTCAAGATCGTCTTCGAGTCCGATCTGCCCCCGCGCGAGCTCGCCCGGTTCATGGAGGCGTTTCCGGCCGACATGTTCGGCATCAACTACGACAGCGGCAACAGCGCCTCGCTCGGCTATGACAGCGACGAGGAGATCGGGGCCTATGCGCCGCGCATCTTCAATGTTCACGTCAAGGACCGCGTCCGTGGCGGCACCACCGTGCCGCTCGGCACCGGCAATGCGGATCTCGCCAAAACGATCCGGCTGATCGAGCGATCGGGCTACAAGGGGCAGTACATCCTGCAGACCGCGCGCGCTGTCGACGGCGACCATGCCGGCGCGCTGGCCAGATATCGCGACATGACGGTTGGCTGGATCGAGGACGCCGCGCGATGAAACTCGAGCTGAACGATCGCGTCGCGCTCGTCACCGGCGCCAGCCGCGGGATCGGGCTCGCAATCGCCGCGACGCTTGCCGCGGAGGGTGCAAAGGTCGCGCTCGCTGCGCGCGGCGCCGATGCGCTTGATGCCGCGCGGGCAGCGGTCGGCGGCAACGCCTCGATGCATGTCGCCGACGTCACGGATCCGGTCGCCGCGAAGGTGCTGGTCGAGAGCATCGGGAAACAATGGGGCCGGCTCGATATCCTGATCTGCAATGTCGGCACCGGCGCCTCCGTGCCGCCGGGCAAGGAAACCGCGGCGGAATGGTCGCGGATGATCGATCTCAATCTGTTCGCCGCGACCAACATGATCGAGGCGGCCCGGCCGCTGATGGCGCGCGGTAGCGGCGACCGGGCTATCGTCTGCATCTCGTCAATTGCGGGCATGGCGGCGCTTGGCGCGCCCGTTACCTACTACGGTGCGAAGGCGGCCCTGAACGCGACCGTGCGCGGACTGGCGCGCCCGCTGGCGCTGGAGGGTATCCGCATCAACGCGGTCGCGCCCGGGAACATCTTGAGCCCGGACGGCACCTGGGCGCGCAAGATCGCCGAAAACAAGCCGGCGGTCGACGACATGCTCCAGCGCGAGGTGGCGCTGCGCCGGCTTGGCACTCCCGAGGAGATCGCCGACGTCGTTGCCTTCCTTGCTTCGCCACGAGCCGCCTTTATCACCGGCAGCGTCGTGGTGGCCGACGGCGGCCAGCTCAGAAGCTGAACAGGAGCCTTCGATGGCAAATCCCTTCTCCCGCTACGACCTGACCGGACGCACCGCGCTCGTCACGGGCGCCGGCGGACTGCTGGGCAAACAGCATGTCGCGGCGCTCACGGAAGCCGGCGCGCGCGTAGTCGTCACCGATGTCCGCCTGACGCAGGCTGAAGCCGCCGCGGCGGCGCTGAAGCAGGTCGCACCTTCGGCCGATCTGATCCCGCTCGAGATCAACGTCGCTTCGCTCGACTCGGTGCGCGCTGCAAACGAGCAGCTTGCAGGCCGCGGCGTCACCGTCGACATCCTCGTCAACAACGCAGCGATCGACCCCAAGGTAACCTCCGCGCCCGGCGTCACGCACTCCTCGCGCTTCGAGGCGTTCCCGGTACCGCAGTGGCAGACCGAAATTTCGGTCGGCCTGACCGGCGCGATGCTGTGCGCGCAAGTGTTCGGCGGCGAGATGGCCAAACGTGGCCGCGGGGTGATCCTGAACATCGCCTCCGATCTCGGGGTGATCGCGCCGGACCAGCGACTCTATCGCCAGCCGCATGTGACAAGTGAAGAGGAGCAGCCGGTGAAGCCGGTGACCTACTCGGTAATCAAGCACGGTCTCATCGGATTGACGAAATATCTTGCAACCTACTGGGCCGATCACGGCGTGCGCGTCAACGCGATCTCGCCGGGCGGCGTCTTCAACAACCAGGATCCCGCCTTCGTCGAACGGCTGACACGCTTGATCCCGATGGGCCGCATGGCCGACGTCGACGAATATCGCGCCGCGGTCCAGTTCCTCTGCTCGGATGCATCGAGCTACATGACCGGACAGAATCTCGTCATGGACGGCGGCAGGAGCGTATGGTAACCGCGGCACCGCCGCTCATGAGGAGGGCGAGACACCACTGCCCTGCGCTCAGATGAGCGATCTCCCTAATGCTGCAAGATGCCGGCTAGGTTCATGTGCGCAGGGCGCGAGTGCTCGATGCCCAGCAGCGTCCGCCGGTTGTCGTTCGTACGCTGTAAGTGCAGACTCGCGAGCGTAACTCCGGTGCAGGTGGTGACCGTTGTCCCTCGGCCGCCGAACGGCTTGAGGAAATCGAACACGCGGCTGCCGAACATGTCCACGACCGACATCTCGCGCGCCCCGAGCGGCGGAATCTCACCGAAATCGCCGTCGATCTGCTCGCCATCCTCGCGGATCAGCTTCGACGTCGGCCGCGCCGCATGAGCGTATTCGGGATCGGAGGAGTGATTGATCAGCATCAGGCTGCTGACGATGTCGCTGGTTGCGATGATCTTCGGATTGATTCCGGTGAACCCAACGTGCGCCTTGAGCCTACCCTCGTTCAAGGGCCGGGCAAACGCGCCGGTGCGATAGATCGCGACATTGTCCTGATCGACATAGGTCATCGAATAGCTGGCAGGCGAAGACCGAAAGCCGTCCATGCGTCCGCGTGACATCACAGCGATGACGAGATAGTCGTCCCGCGGCAGCTTGAGCGAGGCGAACAGGCGCGACAGTTCGACCTCGACGGAAGCACCCGGCGAATAGTTTTCCGGAAATTCATAGGTCGCTCGGTAATCGCCGTCGCGCGACAGGATGTGCAGCTTGAACCTGAGCTTCTTGCTGAAGCCCGAAGCGACCAGGCTAGCGAGCTCGGGAACGAGATCCTTGACCGTCTCGCGAAAGTTCTTGCGCAGGCTGCCGGCAATGAGACTGCGGAGATACCTGATGTCGACTGGACGATACCAGGCAGGAATCGAGAAACCCATGCGCGATTCGATACCCGCAAAGGTCGGGAACATGAATCGAGGCTCGTGAGGCTTCCAAGGACTGGACGGGAAACGTGTCACGGTAGCCCCTAAAAATGATGAAGGCTGAATTTGCCGTTGGCAAACTCATAATAGCTGAACGGACTGGCGATGTTGGTGCCCTTGAACTCAAGGGCGAATCCCTCGCTCGCGCCGATCAATCTTTCAGCCTCGGGGAAAAGATCCAGCGTGCTGATGCGGACGGCGCCCATCGGCGCAATTTCCGGAAGCGCACGCTCGCCCAATGCGGTGCCATTCAGGGCCATGAGGCGGGCCGTTCCCACCGACGGCCCTTCTGACGCCATGCACGAGTTCACCAACACCACACCGGACTCTTTCAGGAAGCGCGTGAGATAGGATTGCATCCAGGCGGAGGTCGGGAACGGCGCCGCCGCGACGGGTTCGCGTTCGTGCGACAATGTCACCGCGCCATGCTGCGAGAAATATTGTGTGTAATAGCCGGTGGTCACCTTCCGTCCGGGACGAAGCTTGGTCTCGTGTTTCGGTATCAGCGCCATCGCCACCGTTCCCGAAACGTGCGGACACAGCCTAGAAGTCTGCAACTGCAACTGTCCGTTGACGCCGAGCTCCGTGTGGAAATACCCGGCCGGCTTGCCCGCTCCGTCGAAGAGCCAGACATGAGCATCCACGTCCGGATGATCCTTCAGGAAGACCGAGAAGTAGTTGAATGCGCAGACTTCCGTCGTGACGACCTCGTCGTTGCGCAGATAGAGAACGGCGGGAGGATAGCCCCTAGCGACGGCCTCTCCAATCTGCAGTTCACCGGACATTCGACAAGACTCGGCGGGAGAGTAATGGACCGGCACAGACCAAACCAACCGGCGGCATTCTAAAGGTCATACGCGATGTTCCGGCCCGCATGCAAAACGTCGACGTAATTTGAGGGTCTGTTTACGCTCCGCCGACAGTGGAATCAACCGGGAATGGCGGCGCACCGAGCGGGTCGGAACACAACTCGCCACGAGCACGCTCAGCAGTCTGGAGGACGGAATCGGTCGAGGTGTGCGATGCCGCCCGCTCCCACAACCTTGCATTGTTCATATGGCTCCCGTACGACCGAAGCTGGCTAGTCACTCCATTCAGCCGAGGAACCACTGACATGCGCTGGCAGACAAAGGCGCGAGCGTTCTCGGTGCTGTCGAATATCCCCTTTGGCGAAGACATTCACTACGCCCTGCAGCGCTACGTCACACGACGGCTGCCGCGGCCCGAGAAACAGGTCAAATCCGTCTACACGCTTGCGCAGCGACTGCTGGGCGTTCACGAAGCGTACAGCCTGCGGCCGCTCCGGGATTCGATCTTCTTCGAGTTCGGCGCCGGGCGCGATCTGATCATTCCGCTCGCCTTCAGCGCGCATGGCGCGCGGCGCTTCATCACCGTCGACATCGAGCGCTTGGCCAAGCTGGAGCTGATCCGCTCCAATGCCGCCATCATTTCCCGCCTCAGCGGCACCAGCCACCCCGACATCGATTCCTTGGACGACCTCGAACGGTCGTGGAGGATCGACTATCGTGCGCCAGCGGATGCCCGGACGACGGGCCTGCCGGCCGGTTCGATCGACTGCGCGGTCTCCGTCGAAACGCTCGAGCACATTCCCAAGACCGACGTCGCGGCAATCTTGAAGGAGCTGCGGCGCATTATGCGTCCAGACGGACTGGTCCTCATGCAAATCGACTATAGCGACCACTTCAAAGGCTTCGATCCGTCCATCAGCTCGTTGAACTTCCTGACTTATTCCGAGGAGGATTGGGCGCCCTTCCAGTCGCGCTTCCAATACGTCAATCGTCTGCGCCACAGCGAATATCTGGAGCTATTCAGAGAGGCCGGGTTCGAGCTGCTGAGCGACCAGCCCGACCGCCGGCCACCGGAGCGACATATCCTCGAACGATTGGCACCATGCTTCAGAGGGTTCTCCGAGGAGGATCTGTTCACGCTCGGCTCCCTGATCGTGGGTCGTCCGGCCGATCCTTCGAAAGGAAATTGAAGATTGCCAGTCCCGGCTGGGCGCACGGACATCACATGGCAGAGCGGCGAAACAAACGAGTCCTGTCGGCCAGCACCCACGGGAGAATGGGCCGGCCGAACCTCTGCACCCGCTCCTCCACAACGATTGCGGCGAACAGCGCAGCAATTTTGACCCAATATGTCGGCGTCGCGACGAAGTTCAGCATGCCACCGATGTACATGACGTAGAAGCCGTACAACACATAAAAGGATAAAGCCGAGGTGAGATATCGCTCGGCGACGATTGAGCGGATCATGACCGCGGAGATGAGCGCAGTGAGCCAACCGGCCCCCAGCAGAAAGATCCAGCCCAAATAAGGACCAAACAGCTCGAAGAAGATTTCAGGAAATCCGCCTGCGAATTGAAATCCGCCCGTGATGTGCTCCGTTGTCCGTGGCTCACCGATCGTCTCGGACATCAGAAACTGCGGTGTCGTGTTTCGTCCCGCAACGATGGGGCGCTCGAACAGGGCATCGAACGCGTGCCGCGCATCCCAATCTCCGTTGACCAGAACACGTTGATAGGATGCCCATCCAATCTCTGACGGCTGCACGAGAACGCGCTCTACAAGAGCGCCCCGCGCGGCCTCACCTTCGAATCCTCTGACCCTGGTCAGATTCCAGTAGAGCGCGAATGCGATCATCGCGGCCGTCGCCACAATGACGCCGGCGCCGGCCAGCACGATGCGGCGATCGGCAATCCGAGGCATCAAGCTGAATAAAGTTCCGCTTCCGAGTCCCCGCGCCTGAACGAGCAACACCGCCGAGAACGGTATGACAAAGAATGCACAATATCGGTAGAAGGGCGAGAAGCGGCCGCCTGCGAGAAACGTGTAGAACATGAGTGCGGCCAGCAAACTCAGAAAACGATAATCGTATCGCTGGCGCCGCAACCACTCCGCGACGAACATGGCTCCCCACCAGAAGCAGAGCATGTCGCCTCGCTCGATCACAAATCGATGGAGGAAATTGGCCTGCTCGTTAAAGGTCCAACGCTCGATCTTGGCAAATAGCGGAATGACGCCCCCTTGAATCAGGGCGCCGAAAAGCAAGACCAAGAAGAGGACGGACGCGTAGCACGTGGCGTCCGAAAGGGTCAGTTGAGAATGGCTCGCACGCGGTTCGGGAATTGGCGCCGACCGCGCCCACTCATCGAGCGTCGCCGGATTGAAGACCCAGAGGAAGGGAATTAGCGTCAGAAAGTACGCCATGGACTGGAACACCGTCATGACGCCGGGGCCAATATACATCTGAAGCTGGGACGAAAAAACCGGCCCCGAGAGATCGATATAGAGCGACGAGATCGTGCGCCACGCGAAGGTAAACAACAGAAAGGCGACGCACACGAAGATCGTCGACCTGAAGAGCGCCAGCCAGACGATGAAGAGGAGTATGGAGACTCCAGCCAGAAGGGTCATTGCCAGGCCCTACACGGCACGCGCAGACAGTCTCAGGAAGAAGGTCAACAGACCGATAAAAAGAACCATGCCCAAGCCCGCCAGAATCGCCTTTCGCACGAGATTGACTTGCCGGGGCCCTTCCGTCGCAGGTGACGCTTCATCTTGTGAAGCCGTCATCCGCCCGGTGCGCTCGAGATAGGCCAGTACAGCGATGCGCGTGTCGATGTTGAGCATCCTGTCGACCGACGCACCTGGACTAGCCACGAACACAGGTCCGGCAAAAGTTCCATCCGATCGAGCCGGCGCAAACTCCATGTCGCCTTTCTTGAGCGTATCGTTGAGCCGCGCTCTCGCATCTTGCAGGCTAGCGCGCACCGAGCGCAATAACTCCATTCTCGGCTCGAATAATTTCTGGTGCGCTGCCTGGATCGCGAGGATTGCTTGTTGAAGCAGGGTCAGCGCCTCCTCCTTCGAGGCGGAACTCGCCTCCAGACGGATCGAGGAATCGTCGACAACGATCCCGCGCAACGAGGCTCCCGCGAATGACCCCCGGGTGTCGCGAAGTGCCTTCCGAGCATCGGCCAGAACATTGTCCTGAAATTGGATCGCTCCGATCCGCGCCACCAGATCACGGGCATTCTCTACACGTTCGACCGGCACCCCGGAGAGCCCGAGAATGCCGTCAAAGCTGGGCATTGTGCCAATTGCGATCGACGTGGTCGCGGTCCAGGATTCCACCTTCCGGCCGACCGCAAGGGAACCAAGAGCAGCCAACAGGATCGCTCCGATCACGAGCGAAAGAATCCAATGTCTCCGTACCGCTTGGGCAGCGACATCTGACCACCTCGCAAGCGGCAAAAAAGCTGAAGCTTGCGGCGTACGCTCGACCATCGGCATGTAATTCTTGTTCCGGACACGATATGAATGGGAAGCTCCACAATGTGAATGTGGATCGGCGCCCAGTCGATATCATACTGAGCCATCTATGGTTGATCAATCGGCGCATACCAGAGGGCTCGATGAACGATTGTGAGCCTGGCTGCCGCTTGGATCCGCCTGGACGCTGGTCTAGCGAAGGGGATCCACGACTTTTCCCTTGCTCGTTGCTTCCGGCCGCTGCTAAGTAAACACTGCATATACAACAGTTCCTGTCACGGCGAGCAGCGCGCGATTTTGCGCGCTGGTGCGGGACGCTGGTCACTCCTGTTGCTTCCTCCAAGCCTTGTTCGAAGGTCGACCGCAGCTGGGAGAAGACCCGGCCACAGCTCCATCCAACGAGAAGCCAGAGCATTGAGTCAGGAATATTGCGCTGCTCACCTTCGACTGAGGTGCCCACGGATAGATCTGTCATGCTGAGACAGGCCGTCATCCTCGTCGGTGGGCTCGGCACCCGCCTCGGCGAACGCACCAAAACCGTGCCGAAACCGATGCTCGAAATCGGCGGGCGGCCGTTTCTCGACACGCTGATCGACGAACTGGCTCGATACCACGTCTTCGATGAGATCCTGTTGCTTGCTGGCCACAGGGCCGAGATCGTCGAGACCCATTATGCTGGCGCGACCAAGGGCCGGGCAAAGATCCTGGTATCGCGCGAGAGCGAGCCGCTCGGCACCGGTGGCGCGCTCGTGCATGCGCGCAACCTGCTGCATGACCGCTTCCTGCTGCTCAACGGCGACTCGCTGTTCGACTTAAACCTGCTCGATCTGATCGCGCGCGCGCAGGGCGGGCGCGTTCACATGGCATTGCGCGACGGCGTCGTCGGAGACCGCTACGGGCGCGTCGTGCTCGATGGTGACGTGGTGCGTGACTTCATCGCTCCCGGCTCGGGCGCCACAGGGCCTGTCAATGCGGGCATCTACGTCGTCGACAAATCCATTCTCGCCGACATCGCGAAGCTTCCGGCTTCGCTCGAGCAGGATGTATTCCCCGGCCTTACCGCATCCGGCGCACTGCGGGGCACGGCCTATCGCGGTTACTTCATCGACATCGGCATTCCCGACGATTTCGCACGCGCCGATCGCGAGTTGCCGGAGAAGCTGCGGCGGCCGGCCGTGTTCTTCGATCGCGACGGCGTGCTCAACCACGATTCAGGCTACACGTTCGAGACGCACAAGCTCGGATGGATCGAGGGCGCGCGTGAGGCCGTGAAAGCCGTCAACGACGCCGGCTACTTCGCCTTCGTCATCACCAATCAGTCCGGCGTCGCCCGCGGCTACTACGAAGAGCACCACGTCCTCGCTTTGCACCGCTGGATGGCCGACCAGATGGCGCTGATCGGTGCGCATATCGATGCATTTGAATATTGTCCTGATCACCCGGACGGAACCGTCGCACGCTATTGCCGCACGAGCGACCGGCGCAAGCCGGCCCCCGGCATGATCACCGATCTCATCAAGCGCTTCCCCGTCGACATGACGCGCAGCATGGTGATCGGGGACAAGCAAAGCGACATCGAAGCAGCGCAGGCGGCGGGGGTCGCCGGGCATCTGTTCGAGGGCGGAAATCTGGAAGTATTCGTCAAGCAACGCCTGGCCTCGACCAGGAACGGCTAGAGGCGCCCAAAAAGCTGCATCCCCGGCATTTGGCGGATGTTGCTCTGTTGCACGCGACGGCCAGTATGCTATAGCCCCATCTTGTTGCGAATACTGGCTTAATCGCCTTTTTGGGGTCCGGCATGGAAGATCTGAAGGACGCCCGCGTCCTTGTCACCGGCAGCGACGGCTTCATCGGCTCGCATCTCGTCGAGGAGCTGGTCAAGGCCGGCGCCCGCGTCAAGGCGATCGTCTATTACAATTCCTTCAACTCCTGGGGCTGGCTCGACACGGTGCCGGCCGACATCATGACGTCGGTGGAGGTGGTGGCTGGCGACATACGCGATCCGCACTTTATGATCGCGGCCGCGAGCGGCTGCACCGACGTGCTGCATCTTGCGGCGCTGATCGCGATCCCGTTCTCCTATGTCGCTCCCGACTCTTATGTCGAAACTAATGTGCGCGGCACCGTGAACGTGCTCCAGGCCGCGCGCATGGCCGGCGTGCGCCGCTTCGTGCAGACCTCGACCAGTGAAGTTTACGGCACGGCTCAGACCGTTCCGATCAAGGAGAGCCATCCGCTGGTCGGACAGTCCCCCTACTCCGCCTCGAAGATCGCCTCCGATCAGATGGCGCTGTCGTTCCAGGCTTCGTTCGACATGCCGGTCGTGGTGATCCGCCCCTTCAACACCTTCGGCCCGCGGCAGTCGGCGCGTGCGGTGATCCCGACGATCATCAGCCAGATCGCGACCGGCAAGCGGAAGATCCGCCTCGGCGCCGTCAGCCCGACGCGAGATTTCTCGTTCGTCACCGACACTGCGCGCGGCTTGATCGCGGGCCTCACGGCGCCTGCAGAGCAAGTCGTCGGCCAAACCATCAATCTCGGCAGCGGTTTTGAGATCTCGGTCGGCGCGACCGCGCGGATGATCGCCGAAGTCATGGGAACGTCGATCGAAATCGAGACCGACGAGGCGCGCCTGCGTCCCGCCAACAGCGAGGTCGAGCGGCTCTGGGCCGACAATTCCAAGGCACGCCAGCAGCTCGGCTGGAGCCCTGAATTCGGCGGTGTCGACGGTATGCGCCGCGGCATGGTCAAGACGGTCAACTGGTTTACCAATCCCGCAAATCTCAGCCGCTACAAGGCTGACGTCTACAACGTCTGAGACGATCGTGGATAGTCGCGTGACCAGCACAACCTTCGAGCCAAAGACGATCGTCGATGCCGTGCGGCGCGCGGTGGGGACACCTAATGGAGTTCTCGGGCTGCACGAACCGGTGTTTGCCGGCAACGAGATCGCCTATCTCGAAGAGTGCATTAAGAGCACCTTCGTCTCCTCGGTCGGCCCGTTCGTCGATCGGTTCGAGCGCATGCTCGAGGAGGTCACCGGCGCCAAACGCGCGGTCGCCGTCGTCAATGGCACAGCCGCGCTGCATGCTTGTTTCCGGCTTGCCGGCGTGGAGCCCGGCGCCGAAGTCATCTCCCCTGCGCTGACCTTCATCGCGACGACGAATGCGATCGCCTATTGCGGGGCGACACCGCACTTCATCGACAGCTCGTTCGAAACGCTCGGCATGGACGCGAATGCGCTCGCTGTGCGACTAGACGCGGTCGCGCAGAAGACTGCAATCGGCACCATCAATCGCGAGACCGGCCGCCGCATCGCAGCGATCGCCCCCATGCACACATTCGGGCACCCCGTCGATTTGGACGCGATCGCCGCCCTTGCGGACGCTTGGAACATCGCGCTGGTTGAGGATGCCGCGGAATCGCTGGGGTCCACCTACAAGGGCCGGGCGGTCGGGTCGCGGGCGCGCCTGGCAGCGCTTAGCTTCAACGGCAACAAGATCGTGACCACAGGCGGCGGCGGCGCCATCTTGAGCAATGATGAAGAGCTGGGGCGCCGCGCCAAGCACCTGACGACGACTGCGAAGCTGCCGCACAAATGGGCCTTCATCCACGACGAGATCGGCTTCAACTATCGCCTGCCCAATCTGAATGCGGCGCTCGGCTGCGCCCAACTCGAGCAGCTCGACGGCTTCCTGGCCAGCAAGCGCAAGTTGGCTGCGGCCTATCAGCGTGCCTTTGCGGATGTTCCCGGCGTCCGCTTCTCACGCGAGCCGAAGGGTACCACGAGCAATTACTGGCTGAATGCGATTTTGCTCGACGAAGCCCAGGCCGGCCAGCGCGACGATCTTCTCGCCGCGCTCAACGAGGCCGGTTTCGGCGCGCGTCCGGCCTGGACCTTGATGCACAAGCTGCCGATGTTCGCGCAAAGCCCGCGCGGCGACCTTTCGACCGCCGAAGCCATCGAGCGCCGGCTGATTAACCTGCCCAGCAGCGCCAGCATCAGAGCCCGCGATGAATAATGTCGCGCGAAAGATCTGCTTCGTCACCGGCAGCCGCGCTGATTTCGGGCTGCTGGTCTGGCCGATGCGCGCGATCCGGGAAACGCCCGGCCTGACGCTTCAGCTCGTGGCCACCGGCATGCATTTTGCGCCGGAGTTCGGCTACACCTTCAACGCCATCCGCGAGGAGGGCTTCGAAGTCGACGAGCGTGTCGAGTCGCTGCTCAGCAGCGACTCGGGCGCTGGTGTTGCCAAATCAGTCGGACTCGGCGTGATCGGCTTTGCCGACGCCTTCACGCGCCTGCAACCGGATCTCGTCGTTGTGCTCGGCGATCGCTTCGAGATGTTCGCGGCCGCGCAGGCTGCGATGTTCATGCGACTCCCGATGGCGCATCTGTTCGGCGGCGACGTGACCGAGGGCGCGATCGATGAATCCACCCGCCACGCCATCAGCAAGATGGCGCACCTGCATTTCACCAGCAATCGGGCTTCGACGCAGCGGCTGATCCAGCTTGGCGAGCATCCGTCCCGCATTCACACCATCGGATCGGTCGGCATCGACGCCATCAAGCATCTCGATCTGATGGACCGCGACGGCATCGGCCGCGCCCTCGGAATGCCGCTAGGCGAACGCAATGCGCTCATCACGTTCCACCCGGTCACGGTTGAATCCGGGCGGTCAGTGTCCGAACTGGACGAATTGTTCGCGGCACTATCAACGCTCGATCCCGCCTTTCGTTTCGTATTCACGCTCGCCAACGCGGATGCCGAGGGCCGTGCGTTGAACGCCAGGATCGAGGCTTTCGCGGCTCACCGCCAGAACACGATCGCGGTCGCCTCGCTCGGGCAGCTTCGCTATCTCAGCCTGATGAGCCAGGTGGATGTGGTGATCGGAAATTCCTCGAGCGGCGTGCTCGAAGCGCCCTCCTTCGGCGTTCCCACGGTCGACGTCGGCGACCGTCAGAAGGGGCGCGAGCGTGCGGCCTCGGTGTTTCATGCGGCGCCCGAGCGCAACGCGATTGCCGGCGCGATCGCTGAAGCCTTGCAACGGGGCCGGCAGGCGACCGACAGCCCTTACGGCGACGGCGCATCCAGCCGGCGCTTCGCCGAAATCGTCGCCGGCATTTCGGATTTCAGGGAGCTTCTGGCAAAAGGTTTTTACGAGATTCCGGCCAAAGGGGCGCAGCCATGACGACGCACACGCTGATCATCGCGGAAGCCGGCGTCAATCATGACGGCAGCTTGGAGAAAGCACTGGCGCTGGTCGATGCGGCCGCCGATTCCGGCGCCGACATCGTCAAGTTCCAGACGTTCAACGCCAAGGCGCTCGCCGGCGGCGCGGCGAAAAAGGCCGACTATCAGCAACGAACGACGGATGCCGCCGAGAGCCAGCTCGCCATGCTGGAACGGCTCGAATTGCCACAAGCCGCGCATCACACGCTGATCGCGCGCGCCAAGGAGCGAGGCATCGAATTCCTGTCGACGCCATTCGACGACGCCTCGCTCGCCTTCCTGTTGTCGCTGAAACTGCCGCGCATCAAGATCGGATCGGGTGATCTCACCAATGCGCCGCTGCTGCATGCTGCTGCGAAGGCCGGCGCAATGCTCATCCTCTCGACCGGCATGGCAACGCTCGGCGAGATCGAGGAGGCTCTGGGCGTGCTCGCCCATGGCTACGGCCAGCGCAACGATCGGCCCGGCATCGCCGCCTTCCGTGGGGCGTGGCGCGATCCGGCGGCACGCAGCGCGCTCGCACGGCACGTCAGCCTGCTGCATTGCACGACCGAATATCCCTGCCCGATCGGAGACGTGAATCTCGCCGCGATGGCGACGATGCGGTCGTCGTTCCAACTTCCAGTGGGCTATTCCGATCACACCGACGGTTTTGAAGTTTCGATCGCCGCCGTTTCGCTCGGCGCCACGACGATCGAAAAACACCTGACGCTCGACCGCAGGGCGCAAGGCCCCGATCACGTGGCCTCGCTGGAGCCTGACGATTTCAAGCGCATGGTCGCGGCCATCCGCAACGTCGAACGCGCGATCGGCGACGGCGTGAAGACGGCGAAGGAATCCGAGATCAGGAACGTGCCGGTGGCGCGCAAGAGCCTCGTCGCAGCGCGCGCGCTGAAGGCCGGTGAAACCATCGGCCCGGCCGACATCACTGCCAAGCGGCCCGGCGCGGGCCGGCCGCCGATCGACTATTGGTCACTGATCGGAACGGCAGCGCCGCGTGCGCTCGAGCCGGACGATCCGCTCTAGCCTTGCGGCTTTGCCGGAACGCCGCGAAGGACGGATCCTGGCGGCCATGGGGCCGTAACCACCGATCCCATCGCAACCAGCGTGTCTTTGCCGATCGCGATGTGATCCCTGACCCGGCTGCCGAGACCGACGAAGCAGTTCTCGCCGATCTCCGCACCGCCGCCGACCACCGTCCCCGGCGACAGATGTGTGTAGTCGCCGACCCGCACGTCGTGCTCGACGATGGCGCCAGAGTTGATGATGCAGTGATCACCGATCCGGCTCCGCGCATTGACGATCGCGCCCGGCATGATGACGGCGCCTGCGCCGATCCGGGCTGACGGGGAGACGATCGCGCGCGGGTGAATCACGGACGCCCAGCGCTTGACCTGCATGCGGCCCACCATCTGCCGGCGGGCAGGCCCCGCCTGCATCAATCCGATTCCCGCCACGAAGGCGGCATCCGGATAGTTCAGCGCGGCCTCGTCGGTTCCGAGATAGCTGAGGTCGCCGAGCGTTCCGGGCTGGCGATCGAGAAAGCCGACGACCTTGAACCTGCCGGACAACAGCGCCGCCTCGTAGACCATGAAGGCATGCTCGCCGCCCCCTATGATGATGAGATCATCCATCGCGATTCCCCTGCGCGGATTGATCTTAACGGCCGGATCGCCGGTCTTCAAACTGCCGCTTCGGGCCGCGAAATGGTGAGGTTAACGGGGCGGCCCGAGGCACGTCCGCCGGGGTTGACGCCGCCTCTCGCAGCCGCGATATAGCAGGCTCAGCCCTGGGCCGCTCCCCCTATATCTGGCGTATACGAGGCAGATTGCCATGAAATCCTGGCGTAAGGCCGTCGTCGGAACGCAGGCGACCGTGGGCGAGGCCATTGCCGCCATCGAGAGCGGAAGCATCCAGATTGCACTGGTGCTAGACGACCAGAATCGGCTGCTCGGCGTTGTCACCGACGGTGACGTGAGGCGCGGGCTGCTGCGCGGCATCCCGCTGACCGGCCTTGCAACCGATATCATGAACCGAGCGCCGGTGTCGGTTCCTGCGACCCTGCCGCGCGAGGATCGCCTGCAATTGATGCGGCAGAGGTCGATCAAGCAGCTCCCGCTCGTCGACGAGGGCGGCCATTTGGTCGTGGTCGAGACGCTCGATGAGCTGCTCGAACCGCGCCATTATCCGAATCCTGTCCTGATCATGGCGGGCGGTCTCGGCGAGCGCTTGGGCGCGCTGACGCGCGAGGTACCGAAGCCGATGCTCAATGTCGGCGGCCGGCCGCTGCTCGAGACGATCGTCCGCAATGTCGTGCAGCAGGGCTTTGGCAACATCTTCATCTCGGTCAACTACAAGGCCGAGGCGATCAAGGACCATTTTGCTGATGGTAGCGCCTTCGGCGCCAATATCCAGTACGTGCACGAGACCGAGCGCCTGGGGACCGCAGGCGCGCTCGGACTGTTCCCGACGCCGCCGGCTTTGCCGACGATCGTCACCAACGGCGACATCCTCACCACGATCAACTACGGCGCTCTTCTCGACTTCCACAACGGAACACCGGCGGAAGCGACGATGGCCGTGCGCGAGCACAAGGTGCACGTGCCCTACGGCGTGGTCTCCACGTCAGACGGTTTTCTCGACGCCATCCGCGAGAAGCCGACCGAGAGCTGGTTCGTGAGTGCCGGCATCTATGTGGTCGGCAGTTCCGTCTTCAGCCATGTCGCGCCCGGCGTCAGGATCGATATGCCGACCGTGCTGGAGCGCGTTATCGCCAGCAAGGGGCGCGTCGCGGTCTATCCGATCCGTGAATATTGGCTCGACATTGGCCGCCTGGAGGATTTCGAGCAGGCGCATGCGGAGTTTCATGAGGTCTTCTCGTGACCTCGACAACCGCCGTCGTAGTTGGCCTCGGCTCGATCGGCACTAGGCATGCGCGCGTCCTGGGCGGGCTTGGGCTTCAGGTCGCGACCGTCAGCCGCCGCGAGGGCGGCGACTACGGATCAATCACGCAGGCGCTCGCGGCTGCGCATCCGGATTACGTGGTGATCGCCACCGAGACTGCGCGCCATGCAGACGACCTGCAAGAGCTCGCGCAAGCCGGCTTCCATGGCAAGGTGCTTGTCGAAAAGCCGCTATTTGCGACACCGGCATCGCCACCGAAATATCCGTTTGCCCATGTCAGCGTCGGATACAATCTGCGGTTCCATCCCGTGATGACGGCGCTCGCTGAGAGATTGCATGGGCGCGACGTGATCACGGTGGCCGCCTATGTCGGTCAAGACATCAGGGACTGGCGACCCGGCCGCGACCATCGTGCGACCGCATCCGCCACGGCTGAGGCCGGAGGCGGGGTGCTGCGGGATCTCAGCCACGAATTGGATTATCTCTTGTGGCTGTTCGGGCCGTGGCATCGCGTCGCCGCGCTGGGCGGCGCGTCTGGGGCGCGCGACCTTGACGTCGATGACCATCTCGACCTGCTGCTTGACATGCAGCGGGCGCCAGCGGTCCACGTCCATATGGACTATCTCGACCGCCAAGGCATCCGCCGCATTCGCGTCAACGTCGACGACGACACCATCGAGGCCGATTTGGTCGGCAGCCGCCTCTCGGTCAACGGCAAGACAACGGAGATCGCCTGCGAGCGCGACCAGAGCTACCGCAACATGCATATCGCCGGGATGCATGGCGCGAGCCCGGCCTGCTCGCTTGCCGAAGGGCTCGGCGTGGTGCATCTGATCGATGCTAGCGAGCGCGCGCTGCGCACCAAGACCTGGATATCGCCATGAGTCTGCTTTGCACCATGTGCGCGCGGGGCGGCTCGAAAGGGGTCGTCGGCAAGAACGCGCGCGATCTGCTGGGCAAACCCGTGCTCGCATGGAGCATCGAGCAGGCGCGCGAGACCGGCCTGTTCGACGCGATCGCCTTCAGCAGCGATTCGGACGCTCTGCTCGACGCAGCGCTTAAGGCCGGTGCAGACATCGCGGTCAGGCGCCCGGCTGAGATGGCGACGGATGCGGCGCCGAAGCTGCCGGCGATCCGCCATTGTCTCGAGCAGGCCATCGTACAAACGGGCAAGACACCGGAGATGTTCGTCGATCTCGACGTCACCTCCCCGCTCAGGCTTGCGTCGGACATTAGCGGTGCGGTGGCGCTGCTGCGCGAGAGCGGTGCCCGCAATGTCATTACCGGAGCGCCGGCGCGCCGGTCGCCCTATTTCAATTTGGTCGAGCAGCGCAGCGACGGCAGCGTCGGTCTTTCGAAATCTGCCAACCCTCCGATTACGCGTCGGCAGGATGCGCCGCGCTGCTTCGACATGAACGCGTCGATCTATGTCTGGCACGTCGCGCCATTCCTGGAGCAGCCCGCGGTGTTCTATCCGGATACGCGTCTGTTCGAAATGCCGGAAGAGCGCTCGATCGACATCGATTCCGATCTCGATTTTGCGCTGGTGGAACTGCTGCTGCGCCAACGATTGCCGGTCTGAGGAGCCTCAAACGATGACCACGAGCTTCAAGGCCCTGTTCGATCTGACCGGCCGCACGGCCGTCGTCACCGGCGGGTGCGGCATCCTCGGCCGCCGCTTCGTCGAAGGCCTCGCCGAGTTCGGCGCCAATGTCGCGATCGTCGATCTCGATCAGGTCGCGACCGATGCGGCAGCGGCCGACGTCGCCTCACGCCATGCCGTCCGCGCCAGAGGCTACGGCTGCGACATCACCAGCCCCGATGCAGTGCGCAACACGGCCGATGCGATCGAGGCCGGCCTTGGACCGGTTTCGATTCTTCTCAACAACGCCGCCAACAAGACTCGCGACATCGATGCCTTCTTCGCCCCGGTCGAGAGGTTCTCCCAGGAAACGTGGCGGGAGATCATGGCGGTCAACCTCGATGGCATGTTCAACGTCGCGCAGGTGTTCGGCGGGCGAATGGCCGAGCGCGGTTACGGTGCCATCGTGCAGACCGCCTCGATCTACGGCCTGATGGCGCCCGACCAGCGCATCTACGAAGGCTCCGAATATCTCGGCCGCGCCATCAACACGCCCGCGGTCTACACGGCGTCCAAAGCCGGTGTCATCGGCCTGACGAAGCACCTGGCGACCTACTGGGCGGCTAAAGGCGTTCGCGTCAATACGCTCACCCCGGGCGGCGTCGAGAGCGGGCAGAACGAGACCTTCAAGCAACGCTACAGCGCCCGCATTCCACTTGGCCGGATGGCCAAGCCCGACGAGATGGTCGGCGCGGTGCTGTTCCTGGTTTCCGATGCGGCTTCCTACGTCACCGGCCAGAACATCGCGGTCGACGGCGGCCTAAGCGCGTGGTGAACGGCGGAGCATGCTCAGACAATTGATCCGCAACACGCTGATATCCAGCGCAGCCTTCGGGATTGCGGCGGTGCTCGGCTTGGTCGTCATCCCCGTCATCATCCGCACTTGGGGCGTGACCGAGTTCGGCCTCATCGTGCTGGCCCGCATCCTGCTGCCGAGCGGCATGATGGGACTGCTCGATCTCGGCCTTTCCGAAGTCACGACGCAAGCGGTCGCGCGGGCGCGCGAGCATCGCAATTGGCGCGTCGCTGGCCAACAACTCGCGCTTCTCACCGCGATGGCCGCCGTCCTCGCAGGACTGCTCGCGGTCACGATCTGGATCAGCGCGCCATACCTGACCATCGCACTCCGCGTCGATACCGCTCACGCGGACAGGTTTGCGCAAATCTTGCGTTACACTGCGCTCGCCAACCTGGTGCTGATCCCCGCGCTGGTCTGGGAAGGCATCGTCAAGGGCTTTGAGCGCTACAATGTCCTGCGGCTGGCTGAGGTGAGCTCCACGATCGTCTACGTCGCCTGTACGATCTGGGCGGCCAACGCCGCAGCCTCATTCGAACTGGTGGCCTATATCTATCTCGCCAGCACCTTGATGCGCGCAGGTCTGGTGTTCACCGCGGCCTTCGTCGCCGTCGTGCGCAAGGTCAGGCTCGCGATGTGGGACGCGCCGATCCGGCACGAGCTGTTCCACCGCTGCGCGCTGTTCGCGCAGGGCAAGCTGACGGGCGGCTTGGCGCTGCCGATTCAGCCTTTCCTGGTCGGCCTCTTATTCGGGCCCAAGGGCGTCGGCGTGTACGACACCCTTGTCCGGCTGCCGCGGGTGTCCAAGATCGTCGTCGGCCTCCTGACGTCCGCCTTGTTGCCGGTGGCAAGCCGCTTGGACGAGCGCGGCAACGCTGCGGCGTTCCAACGGCTCGGTGAATTCGGCCTCATCATCCTGCCCATGTTCACGGTGCCGCCGCTGATGGCGGCCGCCATGCTGTCGCGCGAGATCATGCAGGTCTGGATCGGACCACAGATGGCTCCCTACGCCTTCTGGATGGGCCTGAGCTTCGTGGTGCCGATCTGCGCTCAGTACCTCGCCTTCGGCAACGTCATGTTCCTAACCCGCGCAGACGTGCAGTCCCGCCTGAACCGGCTCATGATCTATCAATTGGCGGTGTGGGCCGCGGTGGCGGTGGCGACGCTGCACTTGTTCGATGAACGAGCGCTGATCCTTGGCCAAGTGGTCGGGAACGCCGTCATTCTACCGTTGCAGATCGGGGTCGTGAGCCGCGGGTTGCAACTTGACTCCTACCGCCTCCTTAGAGCACTTCTCGCCCAGGCCGTCATTCTCATAGTCTTGGGCCTGCTGCTACTCGAGCTTGCAGACCATTTTGCAATCGACGGCTTCTGGAGGCTCGGGCTTGCGATCGCCGCGTTCTGCGCAGTGACCTGGGCCATACAGTATTTTCTCGTTCTGGAAGACCGCCAGCGGGCGATCTTCGTGGAACTTGGCCACCGCTTCGGCTGGGCGTCGACCTAGCTCGTCAATTTGCACCATGCGGGAGATCGATGAAAGCCTTGCTCGACACGAGGAGACGCAAACGGTGCGCATAGGCCTAGTGGTCGATCACCCCAAGCGCGACCTGCCGGGAGCAGTCATGCTTGGTTATCAGCTCGCACGGCGTGGCGCCGCAGTCACGCTGGTGCCGATGTACGAGCAGGCCGTTGATGTCCCGAGGCTGGGGCTGGACGCCCTGGTCGTCAATTACGCACGTCCCGTCAATCTCGACCTGATGCGGAGCTTTGCCAAGGCCGGACTCGCGCTGTACGTCCTCGATACCGAAGGCGGCGTGCTCGCGGAAAAGGGCGGCAACTCGCCACCGGCGATGGCCGCACATATCAAGGATAGCGGTTACGCCGACATCCTGGCGGGCTATTTCTTCTGGGGCAACCGGCTGCATGACGCCTTCCTGGCGGCCGGAACCATGCCTCCGGAGCATCTTCACCTCACCGGCTGCCCGCGCTTCGATTTTGCAGCCCCGCGCTGGCGCGCGCTGCTCGACGGCGAACCGCGCGGCTACGTGCTCGTCAACGCCAACTTCCCTCTGGTCAATTCACGCTTCACCGGCAAGCCGGGCGGCGAACGCGAGGCGATGGTGCGGGCCGGCTGGGACGGCCCCTATGTCGATCGCTTCATCGCGGACCTGAAGCAGGTCTTCGCCAACTATCTCACCGAGATCGACCGCCTCGCCACAGCGCGGCCTGACCGCAGCATTGTGGTGCGTCCGCATCCCTTCGAGAGCGAGGAGGTCTATCGCAACGCGCTCGCGCGCCACGCCAACGTCCTAATCGACGGCACCGGCAGCGTGCTCGACCGCATTCGCAATGCGGCGGCAGTCGTTCATCTCAACTGCGGCACCGCCGTCGAATCGGCATTGCTCGGAAAGCTGCCGCTCCAGCTCGAGTATTTGAACACGCCGATCACCGCCGGCCATGCTGCGCTACCCGCGCGGGTGAGCCGGAAAGTCGCCTCGTTCGATGAGCTGCTCGGCGTGATCGATCACATCGAGCGTGAGACCGAGACCTTCGATTTCGCTCGCGTTCACGCCGCCGATATCGAGGCGTTCTTCCATCTCAACGACGGGCAAGCCGCCGAACGCGTCGCCGACGTCCTGACCCGCGCAACGACTTCGCGCCGGCCATACCTCTCGCTGCTCGCAACCGTGAAGGGCACGCGCGCCAAGCCGAGCCTCGGCCAGGTCGTCAAGGGTGCCGCCAGCGCCGCGCTCGGCTCGGCCGTCACCGAGCGGCTGCGCAGCCAGTTCAATCCCGCCCGGCGCGACAAGCGGATCGAGCCGATCTTCGTCAGGACCCTGCTTCAACGCATCGCAACCCATGATCGTGCGAACCCGTCGCAATTTGCGGCAAGACGCGCGCATTGCGCGACGACGGGCCTGCCGCTCGCGAGCATTGCGATCGAACACACCAAATAGACTCATGACCACTGCAAAGACCATTCTCCTCACCACGCTTGCCGAATACCAGACCCGGTTCTGGATTCCGGTCGCGCAGCGGTTGCGCGCAGCCGGACATGACGTCGAACTGCTCGCCTTCGACGATCGCAGCGCCGAGATGTCGGTCGCCGAAGGCGTTCCGGTCACCAACATGTATCGCGAGGGTCTCAAGGCCGGCCCCTCGCCTGACGATCGCAAGGCGTTCGACGCGCGCGTGGCCTCTTACGGACTCGACGGGACCAATCTCCTGTTCAGCCATGAACGTTTCACCTTCGGCATCAACGATACCGCGGCGCTGCGCCGGCGTTTCATGATCTATGCCAATGCCATGGAGGCGCTGCTCGACCGGCTGGAGGCGCAGGAGCGACGCGCCGAACTGGTCCAAGAGCTCGGCGGCTTCCTTTCCGTCATCGCAAGCTTCTACGCCGCCAGGCGCCGGGGCATCCGCAACTGGTTCATCGAGCCGTCGTTCTTTCGCGGCCGGATGTATTTTACGCCGGACAGCTTTGCTGCGCCCGACGTGATGGCAAAGCCCGCCGATGCGGTGTCCGCCGAGGTCCGCGGCTATCTGGACGAGACGCTGACGCAGCGCGCGATCGTCATTCCCAAGAAGGATCAGCACCACTATTCGGCGGCGTTCAAGAAGGTCGTCAATTTACGCAATGCCCATCGTCTCGCCGAGAAGCTCTGGGACCAATTCGCGCTCGGCAAGCACCAGGAATTCGGACACAATCTGCGTCATGCCCGCGTGCACGCCGCGATGGCGCTCAACGCGACGCGGCTGCGCAAGCTTTACCGGCCGCTACCCGAAACACCCTTCGTCTACTATCCTTTCCATGTTCCGGCTGACATGGCGCTGACGCTGCGCTCGCCGGACTATCTCGACCAAGTTGCGACCGTCGACTTCCTGCTGCGCACCATCCCGGATTCGCACGTGCTCGTGGTGAAGGAACATCCAGCCCAGATCGGCGCCATCTCGGCCGCCCGCCTGCTCGAGCTCGCGCGCCGGTTCGACAATTTCGTGCTGCTGCCGCCGCAGACCAACAATTACACCGTGCTTAATCGCGCCGACGCCGTCGTCTCCGTCAACAGCAAGTCGGGTGCCGAGGCACTGCTGCTTGGCAAGCCGGTCGTGGTGATGGGCGATGCATTCTACCGCTCCTGTCCTCTGGTGCATGCGGTCGATCGACTGGCCGACGTGCCCGCGCGGCTGCGCCAAGCGCTCTCTACCGGGCCATTCGATCCCACCAAGGGTGCGCCCTATTTCGAGTCCGCCTGGCGCCGGTCTCATCCGGGCGAGCTCTATATCAGCGATCCCGAACTGCTCGACACGTTCGCGGCCTCCTTGCGCGCTGCAATGGCCGAACCGGCCCGTGTGAATTGAACGGACCCATCATGCCGCTCGTCTCGATCATCACACCGTCCTGGAACGTCGAAGGCCTGATCGAGGAGACGATCCGCTCGGTGCAGAGCCAGACATTCGCCGATTGGGAGCTCTTGATCGCCGACGACTGCTCGACCGACAACACGCCGGACATCATCGCGGCGATCGGCGCGCGCGATCCCCGCGTCAAGCTGATCCGGCAGGCCAAAAATGGCGGCCCGGCGCTCGCGCGCCAGGCATCGATCGATGCCGCGCAGGGCCGCTATCTCGCCTTCCTCGACAGCGACGATCTATGGCTCCCCGAAAAGCTCGAGCGGCAGCTCGCCTTCGCTAAGGCGAAGCAGGCCGCCCTCAGCTATACCGCTTTCCGCCGCATCAACGAGACCAACACGGTCACCGGACGGCTGATCGAGGTGCCGGCCTCGCTCAGCTATGGCCAGCTCCTGAAGAACACCGCGATCGCGACCCTGACCGCGATGGTCGACCGTGAGATCTCAGGTCCCATCACGATGAAGAACGAGGGCTACGATGATTTCTGCCTGTGGCTCTCGATCCTCAGGCGCGGCCGCACCGCATACGGTCTCAACGAGGACCTTGCCCGCTACCGCGTCAGGGGATTCTCGGTCTCCAGCCGCCCGGTGCGCTCGGCCAAATGGGTCTGGCAGATCTACCGCAACGTCGAACATCTCTCGCTGATCAGGTCGGTCTGGTGTTTTGCCCATTGGGGCGCGCGGGCCTGGCTGAAGCGGCGGGAATTCTAGCAAAGCCCGGCGCACAAGCGCCGCGTAGCCATCAGCCAGCCGGAAATGATCATTTCGGCCCGGACGGCGGCCCACTGGACTTTTGACGTATCATCACGCCAGAATGCAAGCCTATTGGCCTTTCCGCCCGTAGCCGATACCACTCTGCCGGCCTCACCGGACGAGTCCGCCCCCAAGATCCTCCTGGAACCCGATCATGCCGTTTGAAAGCTACAAGAACAGCCGCATCCTCGTGACCGGGGGCGCCGGCTTCATCGGATCGCATTTGTGCGAGCGACTGCTCGAAGCGGGGGCCGAGGTGGTGTCCGCGGACAATTATTTCACCGGCAGCCGGCGCAACATCGCCCATCTGATCGCCAATCCGCTGTTCGAGCCGGTCAGGCACGACGTCACCTTCCCGCTCTACATCGAGGTCGACGCGATTTTCAACCTGGCCTGCCCGGCCTCGCCGATCCACTACCAGCGTGACCCCGTACAGACCACCAAGACCTCGGTGCACGGCGCCATCAACATGCTCGGCCTCGCCAAGCGGCTGAAGGCGCGCATCTTCCAGGCCTCCACCAGCGAGGTCTATGGCGATCCGCTGATCCATCCGCAGACCGAGGACTATTGGGGTAATGTCAACCCGATCGGCATCCGCTCCTGCTACGACGAGGGCAAGCGCTGCGCCGAGACGCTGTTCTTCGACTACTGGCGTCAGCACGGCCTCCCGATCAAGGTCGCGCGCATCTTCAACACCTACGGCCCGCGCATGCAGCCCAACGACGGACGCGTGGTGTCGTCCTTCATCGTCCAGGCTCTCAAGGGCGAGCCGATCACCGTGTTCGGCGACGGCGGGCAGACCCGCTCCTTCTGCTATGTCGACGACCTCGTCGAGGCCATTACGCGGCTGATGGTGACACCGGAAGACGTCACCGGCCCAATTAACCTCGGCAACAACTCTGAGTTCACGATCCGTGAACTCGCCGAAAAGGTCATCAAACTCACGGGCTCGCGTTCCAAGCTGGTGTTCAACCCGCTGCCCCAAGACGACCCGCGGCAGCGCCAGCCCGACCTCGCCAAGGCGAAGGCGGCGCTGAACTGGGAGCCGAAGGTTGCGCTTGAAGATGGGCTGAAGGAGACGATCGCCTACTTCAAGCACTCGCTTCAACTGACCTGATTCCGCGCGCAGCTTTCATCTCCGCAGCGCGCTTTCGCAATAAGCGCGCTGCGATCGCAAAAATCATCATTCGATGCTCGCTACGAAAAGCGCGAAATCAACCCAATGCACAGTAGCCGGACCCGCCCATCAATGGCTTAACCACTGGCCCGAACGCGTTGCGGATTTTACGACGCAATTCGAGTCGTCGGGCAAAACAGGCGCACTATGTCAGCATGTCAATGGTGCGTCAGGCAGGAAGCTGCTGCCGTGGAGGCCGTTGAGAAGGCAGCCGGGCTGACGGGCACGTGGGCATCGTGATTCACGACCGCACACCGACGGAGGACGTGACCTCCGCACCAACCCAACCGGGCATAGGATGGTGCCTCTGTCGGGCTGGACTGACATTGAACATGAGACTATCCGCAGCCACCGGCGCTGCGCCGACGACGCCATCGCCATTGAGATCCTGCTGGAGTCGGCTCCAGTGCTTTGATGGGATCGGTCCCCACCACTTCGGGAGCCGCGGCCAGCGTCGTCACGAAATTGCCGTCGCTGTGCGCGCTCCAGACTGCCCTCGACGAATCCTTCCAGACCACGTCGCAGCCACCACCTGACACCTGCTCGGCGGCAATGACCGACCCTGTAGTGTAGTTGGCCGTGGTCACCACAATGCCTGCACTATTCAGCATAGGCCCGGCCGGTCGAGATGTTGTCCTGTTCACACCAAGGTCCGCAACAGATCGGGCGATCTCTTTCTGAACGTTATCCCGGCCAGCCCGCCTTCACTTCGCTACTGCACTTGCTAGTTTTCCTCCCTCAGCGTCGTAATCTTCCGCTAGCAGCCAGCAAGCGTCGACAGCGTGACACACACCGGCTCCCGCAAGCCCGTCGGCCTTCTGAGTGCGTCAATGTGCCTGCCGGTCAGGCCGCATCCTTCCAGTCAACGATCCGCCCGACACGTCTGATCGCCGCTTAGAGCTCCTCACAGACGGCAGGGATGATGATTACTAGACTGGCCGCCGCCTTGCCTTCTTGCGATCACTCTATGGACGGCTCGACGCGGATGGAACAAGTGCTCAGCTTCCAAGCTGCCGCAAACACCTGAGCCATGTGCCGGGCGCGAACCAATTCACGGTCATCATGCAGCACGTAACTTGGCGCATCATCGCTGTCGCCACGACGACGATCTCGCCGCGCCGACCGCAATCAGTCTTCATAGACTGCGAGATAGGCCTATGCTAACCACCTCAAAAATGTCCTCCCGATCTTCACTATGCTCCTGAGCTTCGCATGTTTGATCTTGATCGTTCGAAGAACGATACTGCGATAACGATTGACTTCCTTCGAGCTCTCGCTGCGCAACTGGTGTGCGTGGGCCATGCCCTGTCGTTTTTTTTGAACTGGCATCCGTCAAACCTGCCGTATATGCAGAACGTCGGTGTTCTCCTGTTCTTCCTAATTTCTGGCTTTCTGATCACACACACCTTGGTGCGCAAATCGAATAATCCGACTTATGGATTTACCCAATTTTTTATTGAGCGATTTTCGCGGATCTATTCTGGGCTTATTCCCGCCCTCTTACTTGTTGTACTTGTCGACGGAATAACGATCTATTGGGCCGGCGCTCCGGATATCGCACGCTACTATGATTTGCAGACCCTGCTCGCAAATCTCGGTATGCTGACCGGCTATCGTGGAGCTTTCGCGTCTTCGCTCGCGCACTCCGAATTTGGATCGGCCAGTCCTCTTTGGACTTTGGCGATCGAATGGCACATTTACATGTTCGTGGGCGCGACGTTTTTTGCGGCGACACGTCCGAAGTCCATTCCCTTTATGCTGCCACTGGCACTCATCTTCAGTTCAAATCCGATCCACTACGTTTTCGGATCCTATCAAGAGGATGGGGTGGGCTTTGGCTTGTTCATCCTCTGGCTCTTAGGCGCGCTGGTCTATTTCATCGGCCTAACATCTATACGCGAGCGCGCTCCCGCGGCGATCGTTGGAATCCTGGGATGCGTGGTCTTTGTCGCGATCACCCGTGGTGGCCACGAATACAATTTGATCTCATATTTTGCCCTGTTCGCAGCCTTCTTTGGGGTAACAGCTGCAACACAGTCCCTTCATCAGGTCACATCGACATCTTTGGTCAGATGCATCGGCTTTTTGGCAGATTATTCATATTCGCTGTACCTGATCCACTACACGCTGATGTATGCGCTTTGGGTCATTTTCCCGACCAGAGGCTTTGCGATGTTTGTCCTTGCAGTCACGGCGTCCAATGCAATCGCGGTTGGGCTCGCCGAAATTGGGGAAAAGCAGCACAGACGTCTGGCGAAGAGATTGATCGCGGCGACCAATTCCTCGTGGAGCAAGGTCGGCTCGCAACATGCTCGCTGACATTCGTCTAAGGGCTCTGAGGACGTCCTGACAAGCGGCTCTTCTGCGCATCGTCGGAAGTTCTCTTGCGGACCGTTCAAGCGTTCAAGCGAGCAAATGCCACTCTGCACTCGAAGAAGTCGCTCCTACTACGCCGTCGCCATTGAGATCCTGATGGAAGCTCGGTTCCAGCGATTTGAGGGTCGCGTTTGAGCCCGAGACGATGCCGCCTACTGCGTTGGAGACTACGTTGCCGTTCGCGTCGGTATTCCAGACCGTATACTGATCACTGCCTTGCAGATGCAGCGCGACTTCGTAGCCGCTGGCCGTCTGCTCCACTCCAGTAAAGTTCCAGCTGCCGAACTGACCCGCAGTTACCACCGCACCGGAGTATTTGAGCGCCGGGCCTGCCCCGCCGGGAACAGGGTTGAAGTAGAAATTATCTCCAGCCTGAACGAGACTCGTCGATCCCAACGTCTCTATCACCGCGGTGCCCGCTGAAGCCGAGCTCACTATGACGCCATCGCCATTGAGGTCCTGATGGAAACTCGGCTCGAGCGATTGGAGTGCAGAACTCGAACCCGAGACGATGCCTCCCACTGCGTTGGAGACCACGTTGCCGTTCGCGTCGGTGTTCCAGACCGTATACTGATCGCTTCCCGGCAGATGCAGCGCGACCTCGTAGCCGCTGGCCGTCTGCTCTACACCGGTAAAGGTCCAGCTGCCGAACTGGCCCGCCATTACCACAGAGCCGGAGTATTTGAGCGTCGGGCCCGTCCCGCCCGAAACAGGGTTGAAGTAGAAATTAACTCCAGCCTGAACGAGACTCGTCGATCCGAAGGATTCGATCACATTGGTGGGGACCCCAATGGTGCCATCTCCATTGAGATCCTGGTGGAAACTCGGCTCGAGCGATTGGAGTGCAGAACTCGAGCCCGATACGATGCCGCCCACCGCATTGGAGACCACGTTTCCGTTCGCGTCGGTGTTCCAGACCGTATACTGATCACCGCCCGGCAGATGTAGCGCGACTTCATAGCCGCTGCCGGTCTGTTCTGCGCCAATGAACGTCCAATTGCCGAACTGGCCGACCGTCACTACAGCACTAGAATATTTCAGCACGGGACCGGCTCCACCGGAGCTGGGGTTCAGATAGTAATTATTGCTCGTCAACACCAAGCTAGTCGCGCCGAGGGCTTCGATCACAGCGTCCGGAAGCCCAATCGTGGCATCGCCATTGAGATCCTGATGGAAGCTCGTCTCGAGCGCCTCGAAAACCTGACTGGTTCCTGACACGATGCCACCCACGGCATTGCCAACGACGTTGCCATTCGCATCCGTGTTCCAGACCGTATATTGATCGGCCCCGGGCAGGTGAAGCGCGACTTCGAAACCGCTACCGGTCTGTTCTGCCCCAACGAAAGTCCAACTGCCGAACTGACCGACCGTCACTGCAGCACCGGAATATTTCAGCACGGGGCCAATCCCGCCGGACGCGGGATCCAGATAGTAGTTGTTGTTGGCAACGACCAAGCTGGTGGCTCCGAAGGATTCAATCACAAGGGGTGTGAGCAAGCTCAAGAGAGCGGCACTCGATATCGTCGTGTCGGCAAACTGGAAATACTCCACGCCGTTGACGGTATCGGCACCGTCGGGAGAGCCGGAACGCTGGTCGCTAATCGTAAAGATTTGCGAACTGCTGTTGTAGGCGAAGCTATAGGTGGAGTGGTTGCCCGAATACACGGCCGTATCGCTGCCCGAGCCGCCACTGATGGTGTCGTTGCCCGTACCGCCGGTGATCGTGTCGTTGCCGCCCCCGCCGTTCAGCGCGTTGGCGATGGCGTTGCCCAAGATCGTGTCATTGCCAGAGCCGCCGATGGCGTTATCGATGTAGGAGCGCGCGTCGCCGTTATAGAGATAGGCGTTGTAGACATTGCCCGATGCGTAATGGCCGTCGCCGAGATAGGCCAGTTGGACGGAGGAGAATACCGACGACGCGCCGGGGTTAAGATTGATGCTCAGGTTCGTCGTGTAGTTCGACAGGTCGTAAGTATCGACGCCGCCCCCGTCCCAGACTGTCTCATAAATGCGATTGGCCGAACCGCCGACGCCGTCGCCCGGCGCGAGCTGCCCGACGCCATTGATGAACTCCTGCCCCGTGGTCGGGCTCCAGGTGTAGACCGTGTTGCTGCTCCGGGTCGTGAAGTTCGCGCCGTACATCGTCTGCAGCGCGAGGATGTCGTTGGCCATGTAGGTCTGCGGATATCCGTAGGCCTCATTGGTGTATCCGCTCGTGGTGGAAGCGCCGACATAGCTGCGATAGCTCATGACGGTATATTCGCTGTCGTCGTGCGCGGTCGGCACTGCGACGTTGGCCGGACCACCGGTCTCCTGGCTGTGCTTGAGGCCGACGGCATGGCCAAGCTCGTGGAGCGCGGTCGTGAAATAGTAGTTGCCAAGCTTGGCGAGCGAGTAGTTGTATTGAGTCCCGAACCAGATGTCGCCGCCGGAGGCATAATTGCCGGGATAGTAGGCGTAGGAGGTCGGATTGGCCGACGGCGACTGGGCGATCATGATGTCGGCGCCGTTCGTGCCTGCGTATTGGATATTGGCGTTGGTGTAGCCGTTGATCAATCCGATGGCGTAGTTGATCGCCGCCTGCATCTGGGTCGGCGCCGAGGCGAAGCCCGACGTGGTCGGCTCGCTGCTGCCGCCGGTGTACGGATTGGCGTAGTCGCTGGACGAATCCGGGAAACTATAGGTGATCGCGCCGGACCATTTGTAGCCCGACAGCAGACCATCGATATCGGTGTTGTTGGTCTTGGTGACCGTGACTGCGGTTGCCAAAGCGAATCTCCGAAGCAGCAAGCCCCGTCCGATTCGAGGCGTTAACGCATGATTAGCGAGACAGTTGAACGTTTGGTTTAATTGGGCAAGGGCACCCGGACTTCTTTTATAATGCGCCGTTAGCCATTAAATCCCGTACTCATACGGGCACAAGCAGGAACCTCAGTTCCATGCGGCACCCATGATTTGCAGGGGTTTCATGACACGACGCTCATTTGCGGCCGGACTGTTTGGCGCCCTGGCAGCGCTCGCCACATTCGATCATGCGCCCTTCGGAGGACTGCTCGTGATGGTAGAAAAGGCCAACGCGGAAGACGGCAGCAAGGCCGACCGCTCGCCCTCCATGCCAATGGCTCGCGATCCTGCCGTTGCGGTGGCCGAGGAATACGAAATCGCCCGCCGGGAAGGAACGCGGGAGGCGTTCGAACTCTTCATTGCGCGCCACGGCGATGACCCGTTGGCCGAGAAGGCGCGCGCCGAACTGAAGCGCCTGTCGCGCTGATCCCGTCACGCAGCGCAGCAAACCGCGCCAGCCATGGCATTTCGGCAGGCGGCATCCGCGCCGACCCAGACTTGTCGCAAGGTCTTACGACACTATGGTAGCCACCGCAATCTGTCCCGGAGCCCTTTCACGATGCCCTTTCCGCATGCCTCGGAAGCCCTGTCGCGCTTCACCGTGCTCGATCTGACCCGGGTCCGCTCCGGGCCGACTTGCGTGCGGCAGCTCGCGGATTGGGGCGCCAATGTCATCAAGATCGACGCGCTGACTGAGGATGCCGGTGGCGAGCAGCCGGGCGGACCCCGGCGGGGTTCCGACTTCCAGAATTTGCACCGTAACAAACGGGCGATGACGCTGAACCTGAAAGACGAGCGCGGGCTCGCCGTGTTCAAGCGCCTTGCCGCGAAGGCCGACGTCGTGGTCGAGAATTTCCGCCCCGACGTGAAGAAGAAGCTCGGCATCGACTATGAGAGCCTCGCCGCGATCAACCCGCGCATCGTCTATGGCAGCATTTCCGGGTTCGGCCAGGACGGCCCCTATCACAAGCGGCCGGGCTTCGATCAGATCGCGCAGGGCATGGGCGGCCTGATGTCGATCACCGGCGCGCCGGGCGGAGGACCGATGCGGGTCGGCATTCCCGTCGCCGACCTCACGGCGGGCCTGTTCTGTGCCATGGGCATTCTCACCGCGCTGCTCGAGCGCGAGGTCTCCGGCAAGGGCCAGTGGGTGCAGACCTCGCTGCTCCAGGCTCAGATCTTCATGCTCGACTTCCAAGCCGCGCGCTGGCTGATGGAGAAGGACGTGGCCAAGCAGGCCGGCAACAATCACCCGACCAGCATCCCGACCGGCGTGTTCAGGACCTCGGACGGCTACATCAACATCGCGACCACGGGCGGGCGAATCTGGGAGCGCTGCGCCCAGGCGATCGGCGCGCCGGAGCTCGTCAGCAATCCCGACTACGCGACGGCCCCTGCGCGCTCCAGGAACCGCGACGCGCTCAACGCCGAGATCGAGAAGCGGACCGTGACAAAGTCGACCGAGACCTGGGTCCGTGAGCTCAACGATGCCGGCGTGCCCTGCGGGCCGATCTATGCCATCGACCAGATGTTCGAGGACGCGCAGGTCAAGCATCTTGGCATCGCGCAGGACGTGCCGAACGACGAGGACCGCCACATCCGCCTGGTCGGCCAGCCTGTGACGCTGTCGCGCACGCCGAGCAAGATGGTGGCGCGGCCGCCGGAATTCGGCGAGCAGACTGACGAGGTGCTGAGGGAGTTCGGCTTCGGTGGCGACGAGATTGCCAAGCTCAGGGACGCCAAGGTGGTGTGAACGTCACGCGCCGTGCCCAACGACAAAGCCCGGCACAAGGCCGCATTCTGCTTTACGACACAACAAAACTAATCCCCAACCTAATTCACTTTTCGTCGGGCAGCCGTTTGCCTTGCTGCCGCCAACCGACGCGGCCGAACAGACCGTCGATAACAGGCCAGAACAGCAGCACGACCGCCAGCGTCGTGATGGAGCCCACCAGGCCGTTGGACCAAAACACCTTCAAGGTCCCGCCGGAGCCGATCATGGACAGGCGGAAGGCATCCTCGGCGCGGTTGCCGAGCACGAGCGCCAGCGTGAACGGCGCCAGGGGAATGCCGATCTTCTTGAAGACGTAGCCGACGATTCCGAAGCCGAGCATCAGCCAGATGTCGAACATCGCATTCTGGATCGCATAGGCGCCGATCGCGCACGACACCACGATCATCGGCGCCACCGCGGCGAACGGCACGCGCAGGATCGAGGCGAAGATCGGCACCGTCGTCAGCACCAGCACGAGGCCGACGACGTTGCCGAGATACATCGAGGCGATCAGGCCCCAGACGAAATCCTTGTGCTCGACGAACAGCAGCGGGCCGGGATTGAGCCCCCACACCATCAACCCGCCGAGCAGGATGGCCGCGGTGCCGGATCCGGGAATGCCGAGCGCCAGCATCGGCAGCAGCGCCGAGGTGCCGGACGCATGCGCCGCTGTTTCAGGCGCGAACACGCCCTCGATGCGACCCTTGCCGAAACCCTCGGGATTCTTGGCGAAGCGCTTGGCGAGGTTGTAGCCCATGAAGGACGCCGCAATCGCGCCGCCGGGGGTAATGCCGAGCCAGCAGCCGATGAAGGACGAGCGCAGCAGCGTCACCCAATATTTGGGCAAGTCCTTCCAGACGCTGAGCACGACGCGGAGCGAGATGCTCGCCGCATGCCCGCGCAGCGCCAGCCGTTCCTCCATCGTCAGCAGGATCTCGCTGATGCCGAACAGGCCGATGACCGCGACCAGGAAGTTGATGCCGCGCAAAAGCTCGGCCGAGCCGAAGGTCATGCGCAGATTGCCCGAGACCGTATCCATGCCGACGCCGGCGAGCAGGAGACCCAGCGACATCGAGATGACGGTCTTGTGCTTGGCTTCGCGCCCGAGGCCGACGAAGGAGCAGAAGGTCAATAGATACACCGCAAAGAACTCGGGCGGGCCGAACTTCAGCGCAAAGGACGAGATCATCGGCGCGAGGAAGGTGATCAAGAGCACCGCGACCAGTGAGCCGATGAAGGAGGACGTGAACGCCGCGGTCAGCGCCTCCGCCGCCCTGCCCTGCTGCGCCATCGGATAGCCGTCGAAGGTGGTCGCGACCGACCAGGCCTCGCCGGGGATGTTGAACAGGATCGAGGTGATCGCGCCGCCGAACAGCGCGCCCCAATAGATGCAGGACAGCATCACGATCGCCGAGGTCGGATCCATCGTGAAGGTGAGCGGCAACAGGATCGCAACGCCGTTGGGGCCGCCGAGCCCCGGCAGCACGCCGACGAAGATGCCGAGCACCAGCCCGACCAGCATCAGCATGAGTGTCTTCCACGTCAGCAGGACCGCGAAGCCGTGAATCAGGAGACCAAACGCTTCCATCGCGATCCGCCCTAGCGCCCGAGGGCCGCTTCGAGCGGCCCTTTCGGCATGATGACGTCGAAGGCGATGTCGAAGGTGACGAACATGACCGCCGTGAACACGAAGGCGGTGAGCAGCGACTTCCACAGCGCGATCTTGCCGACGAAGCGCATGAAGCCGGAGATCAGGAGGAAGCTCGCGACATAGAGGCCGAGGAATTGGGTCACCAGGCAGAACAGCAGCGTCGGCACGAACACTGCCATCACGCGGCGGGCTTGCGCCCGCGTGACAAAGGTCTCGCGCGCCGCGCGGTGCGCGACGAGCGCGACGATCAGGCCGTAGAGGTTGCCGCCGCCGAGGATCACGCAGAGATAGAACGGGAAATAGCCGGGCTCGGGCCCTGTCGCATCCCAGGCCGCACCAGTGCGCCAATTGTCGTAGCCGAGCGTGACGGCAAGGGCCAGCAGCATGAGGCAGACGACGATCTCGATCGTGCCGGAGGAAACGACGGAGGGGGAGTCGTCCTCAGGCGCGGTCGGATCCTCGACGACGATTTCAAGATCGGTTTGGGACATTACTGTCACGGACGGAGTGCGTTCAATTTCCCCTCTCCCCGCTTGCGGGCAGAGGGTCGGTGAGGGGAGTCTCCGCGGAGGCAGTGAGAGTTACTCTCGCGGAGAGTCCCCCTCACCCGGATCGCGCCTTCGATGCAAATCCGACCTCTCCCCGCAAGCGGGGCGAGGTGACAAGCAGCTACTTCGCGACGAATCCGGCTTCCGTCATCAGCGCCTTGTTGATGGCATCGTCCTCCTCGAGGAACTGCACCATGTCCTTGCCGGTGAGGAAGATCGGCTTCAGGGCCTGCTTCTCCATATAATCCTTGTACTCGGCAGTCTGTGTCACCTTGTGGAAGAGATCGACATAGAACGCCTGCTGCTCCGGGGTGACCTTGCCGGGCAGGAACATCGCGCGCAGCATCAGGTACTGGACGTCGACGCCCTCCTCCTTGCAGGTCGGGATGTCGGCCCAGGACTGCGTCTCGGTCACCTTGGTGGTGTAGGCGATGCGCTCCTTGTCGAACACGCAGAGCGGACGCACCTGGCCCGCGCGCCAGACTTCGAGATTTTCGGAGGGGTTGTTGACATTGGCTTCGGTGTGGTTGCCGACCAACTGGGTCGCCGCCTCGCCGCCGGACTTGTAAGGCAAATAGGAGAATTTCGCGCCGGTCTTCTGCTCGAGAAAAACGGTCAGCACGTGATCCTCACGCTTGGAGCCGGTGCCGCCCATCTTGAACGGCGAGCTAGCCGCCTTCGCGGCTGCGACGAACTCCTTCAAAGTCTTGGGACCTGCGCTGTTGTCCCACAGCACGAATTGGTCGAGCGCGATGACTGAGACCGGGGTCAGCTCGCGCCAGTTGAAGGGGATCTTCGCCGACAGCGGCAGCATGTAGATCAGCGAATAGGCGATCAGCACCTTGTTCGGATCGCCCTCGCTGGACTTCATGTACATCAGCGCTTCCGCGCCCGATGCGCCGCCCTTGAGCGAGACGACCATCGGCTGCTTCATCAGATTGTTCTTCTGGATCGCAGCCTGCATCATCCGCGCCATTTGGTCGGAGGCGCCACCCGCGCCCGCCGCGACCACGATCTCGACTGGCTTAGCCGGTTCCCAGCCGGCGAAGGCCGGCGTGCTCAACAACAGCGCCGTCGCAGCGCCAACGGCCTTTACTGGAATTCGCACGAGTTTCATCCCCTGATGTTTTTTGTTGTAGTGCGGAAAAGTTCTATCCTTGCATTGTGCGGAGTAATACCGACGAGTTCAAGCAGGCGGGCAATTCAGCGCATATGACTTTCGACTGACGAAGCCGAAAGCTCATGAGACTTTACCTGCCCTTCCAGTTCGGCGTACGCTTGTTGAGGAAGGCGTCCATGCCCTCGCGGAAATCCTCGCTCATATAGGCCTTCAGGATAAGGTCCTCGCCCTCTTCGCGCGACAGCGTGCGGCGGATACGGCGCACCGCTTCCTTGGTCGCTTCCAGCGTCAGCGGCGCGTGGCTGGCGACGAGCTTCGCCGTCTCGTCGGCGCGGCGCTGCAACGTCTCGACGTCGGGCACGACCTCGTTGAGCAGGCCGAGCGCGAGGGCTTCCGGCGCCTCGACGAGGCGCGCCTTGAAGATCAAATCCTTGGTGCGGGCGGGACCAACCAGCGCGACGACGCGGCTGATGTTCGACATCGACAGGCAATTGCCGAGCGTGCGCGCGATCGGAAAGCCGATCCGCGTCGTCTCGGTGCCGATGCGGAGATCGCAGCAGGCCGCGATCCCGGCGCCGCCGCCGGTGCAAGCTCCCGCGATCGCAGCGATCACGGGCACGCGGCACTGCTCGAGCGTGCCGAGCACGCGGTCGATGCGGGCCTCGTAGTCGAGCGCGTCCTGCGCGGACTTGAAGGCGCGGAACTGCGAGATATCGGTACCGGAGGCAAACGCCTTGTCGCCCGCGCCGGTCAGGATCAAGGCCTTGATCGAACGATCGGCGTTGATCTTCTGGCAGATCTCCGCCATGCGGTCATACATGGCGAAGGTCATGGCGTTGCGTGCCTGCGGGCGGTTGAAGGTGATCCGCGCGATGCCGTCCTGGACGGAGTAGAGCAGGTCTTCGTTGGCAGTTGGTGCGTTCATCGCGCTCACTTCTTCTTCAGGTTGGATGGATCAAGCCACCTGGGCCTTTGCCATCGGCACCATTTCGCGCCCCTTCAGGACGTCCATGGCCGCCAGGACGCCGCCGCTCCGGTGCGGGATCTTTGCAAGATCGAGGCCCATCTCGACGCCGGCGAGCGTGCCCATCAGCATCAGATCGTTGAAATGGCCGATATGGCCGATGCGGAACACCTTGCCCTTGATCTTGTTCAGTCCGGTGCCGAGCGACATGTCGAAGTTCTCCAGCACCACCTTGCGGAAGGCGTCGGCGTCGTGTCCTTCCGGCACGCGAACGCCGGTCAGCGCCGGCGAATGCGCGACAGGGTCGGCGCACTGCGTCTCAAGGCCCCAAACCTTGACCGCGGCCCGCGTCGCCGCGCTGTGACGCTTGTGGCGGCTCCAGACGTTCTCCAGCCCCTCCTCTTCCAGCATCTTGACTGCTTCGCGCAGGCCGTAGAGCAGGTTGGTTGCCGGCGTATAGGGGAAGGTGCCGAGCTTGTTGAAGCTGATGACCTCCTGCCAGTCCCAGTAGGAGCGCATGCCGGCGTTGGCCTTCGCCACCGCGAGCGCTTTCTCCGAGACGGCGTTGAAGCCGAGCCCCGGCGGCAGCATCAGACCCTTCTGCGAGCCGGCGACGGAGACGTCGATGCCCCAGGCATCGTGCTCGTATTCCATCGAGCCGAGGCCGGAGATGGTGTCGACCATCAGCAGCGCCGGATGTTTTGTGCGGTCGAGAATCTTGCGCACGTCGAGCGGCGGCGTCGCGCAGCCGGTCGACGTCTCGTTGTGCACGACACAGACCGCCTTGATCGCGTGCTGCTTGTCAGCGGCAAGACGCTTCTCGATCTCGGCGAGATCGGCGCCATGACGCCAGTCGCTCGGAATGAAGTCGACGTCGAGCTTGAACTTGTCGGCGATGCCGCGCCACAGCACGGCGAACTGGCCGGTCTCGCACATCAAAACCTTGTCGCCGGGCGCGAACACGTTGACCATCGCCGCTTCCCAGGCGCCGGTGCCGGACGAGGGGAAGATGATCACGGGTTGCTGGGTGCGAAACACCCGCTGCATCGAGGCGAGGACCGCAAAACCGAGCTCGGCGAACTCCGGACCGCGATGGTCCAGGGTCGGCATGTCCATCGCGCGCAGCACCCGGTCGGGCACATTGGTCGGTCCTGGAATCTGTAAGAAATGCCTTCCAGTATGCACGGTCATCGGCGTCCTTCCCGGTCTAGCCTTGGTTGGTGGGCGCCGAATAGCACCATTTGACCGGCTTGTCCCCTCCTCCAAGAGGGTCCGTCCGTGCATAACGGGCCGACCTGCCCTCGGATACCATCCTCTTTCACCGCGACCACTTTACGTGCCGACGACCTTCAGATGCGGCGATGCATTGCCCTGCGGGCGCTGCTCCAAGAGCTTCATCGCGACTTCGACGCCGCCGGCGCGATGCGGCACGCCCGCAACCGACAAGCCCATCTCGACGCCGGTGAGCGCGCCGAGCAGCGTCAGGGCGTTGCATTCGCCGAGATGGCCGATGCGGAAGACCTTTCCGGCGACCTTCGACAGGCCGGAGCCGAGCGACATGTTGTAATTGTCGAGCACCACTTTCCGGAACTGGTCGGCATCATGTCCCGGCGGCATCAGCACGGCCGTGAGCACCGGCGAGTACTCGGCCGGCTCCTGGCAGAGGATCTCAAGGCCCCAGTGCTTGACGGCAGCGCGCGTCGCAGCAGCCATCCGCTGGTGGCGAGCGAACACGTTGTCGAGGCCCTCTTCGAGCAGCATCGCGATCGCCTCGCGCAGGCCGTAGAGCAGATTGGTCGCCGGCGTGTAGGGGAAGAAGCCTTTCGCGTTGGGCTTGAGCATCTCCTCCCAGTCGAAATAGGAGCGCGGCATCCTGTTGGTCTTTGACGCAGCACGGGCCTTTTCCGAGATCGCGTTGAAGCCGAGACCGGGCGGCAGCATAAATCCCTTCTGCGAGCAGCTGACGCTGACATCGACCTTCCACTCGTCGTGGCGGTAGTCGACCGAGCCGAGCGAGGAGATGGTGTCGACCATCAAGAGCGCCGGATGCGAGGCGCGATCGATCGCGGCGCGGATCTCGGCGATGCGGCTGGTCGCACCGGTCGATGTCTCGTTGTGCACGACCATGACGGCCTTGATCGCATGCGCGGTGTCATCGGTGAGCCTGGCCTCGATCACGGCGGGATCGGCGCCGCGGCGCCAGTCGCCCGGAACGAAATCGACGTCGATGCCGAAGCGCCCGGCCATCTGCCGCCACAGCGTGGCGAAATGGCCGGTCTCGACCATCAGCACCTTGTCGCCCGGCGACAGCGTGTTGACGATCGCGGCCTCCCAGGCGCCGGTCCCCGACGAGGGGAAGATCACGACGGGAGCTTTGGTCTGGAAAATCTTCTGACTGCCTTCAAGCACGCCCTGGCCGAGCTCGGCGAATTCAGCGCTGCGGTGGTCGATGACGGGCATGTCCATCGCGCGCAGCACGCGCTCGGGGACCGGGCTCGGGCCTGGAATCTGGAGGAAATGGCGTCCCTGATGCATGGAAACCTCCCGGTCGGCGGGCTCTCGACGGCCCCCGTCGGCTACTTTGCATTCATTCTTTGTCCTTTCAATCGAATTTTGGTATTCGATTGTGACCGTCGACGCGACGGAACAGGCAAACTACTGTGCTGCAAATGAAATCCACGATTCCCGACACCGGGGTTCCGATTACCCCGCCCAGCCTAAATGGCGGCGATCGCCAGGAGGCCTCGCTTCATGGCGAGATCCTGCTGCGGCTGCGCGATTACGTGGTCGAGGGCAACATTCCGGAAGGCGGTCGCGTTCCCGAGCGGCAGCTTTGCGAGATCCTCGGAATCTCCCGCACGCCCCTGCGCGAAGCCTTGAAAGTGCTCGCTGCCGAGGGGCTGATCGAACTTTTGCCCAACCGCGGCGCGCGGGTGCGCCAGCTCAGCCAGCGCGACCTCGAGGAGCTGTTCGACGTGATGGCAGGACTGGAGAGCCTCGCCGGGCGTCTCGCCTGCGAAGCCATTACCGACGCGGAGATCACCGCGATCGAGCAGCTGCATTACGAGATGTACGGCCGCTATCTGCATCGCGACATGCACGGCTATTTCCAGGCCAACCAGCGCATCCATGAGAGCATCGTCGCGGCCGCGCGCAACGAGACGCTGAAGGCGGCTTACGCCAACTTCGCCGGCCGGATCCGGCGCATCCGCTACTCCGCCAATTTCGCCCGCAAGCGGCAGCGCTGGGCGGAGGCCATGCGCGAGCACGAGGCCATTCTCGATGCGCTGCGCCGCCGCGCCGCGAGCGAGCTCAGCGACATCCTGTTCCAGCACCTGCGCAACAAGCGGGCGGCCGCGATCGAGCACTTGACCGAACCCCGAGAGGACGCGCCGGTCTCGTCCTGAAGACGGCCGGGTTGCTCATTTTGAATTCACAATATAATCGAACACGAAACATAGTGAATAACTCAGCAAGGCTGGGCCACCTCGCTGGATCGGTCCGGGATCAGGGATGACAAACGCTTCCTCGCTGGAACGGCGCCTGCGCGCGGAAATGACCGGGGACGTCCTGTTCGACGGTTTCAGCCGCGGCCGCTACGCGACCGACGCCTCGTTCTACCAGATCATGCCCGCCGGCGTGGTCGTGCCCAAGACCATGGATGAGGCCTTCCTATCGCTTGCCATTGCCCGGGACGAGGGACACAAGGTCACCCCGCGCGGCGGCGGCACCTCGCAATGCGGCCAAACCGTCAATGATGGGCTCGTGGTCGACCTCTCCAAGCATCTGAACCGGATCCTGTCGCTCGACGTCGAGAGTCGCACCTGCGTGGTCGAACCCGGCATCGTGCTGGACGATCTCAACCGCGCGCTTAGAAAGCATGGCCTGTGGTTTCCCGTGGACGTCTCCACAGCCTCCCGCGCCACCATCGGCGGCATGGCCGGCAACAATTCGTGCGGCGGCCGTAGCTTGCGCTATGGCACCATGCGCGACAACACGCTGTCGATGGAGGCCGCCCTTGCCGACGGCACGCTGAGCCACTTCGGCGAGGTCTCACGCGATCTCTCCGATGTCGAGGCCGGCGACAGCACACGGGCCCTGTTCCGCGACATGCTCGATCTCGGCGCGCGCGAAGCCGAGGAGATCGCGGCGCGGTTTCCCAAAGTGCAGCGCCGCGTCGGCGGCTATAATCTCGATGCGCTAGTGCCGCGCAACGCGCCGAACAACATGGCGCATCTGTTGGTGGGCTCGGAGGGCACCCTCGCCTTCACCACCAAGGTTGAGCTGAAGCTGTGGCCTGTGATCCGCAACAAGGCGCTCGGCGTCTGCCATTTCGGCAGTTTCTACGAAGCGATGGACGCGACCCAGCATCTGGTCAAGCTCAAGCCGATCGCGGTCGAACTGGTCGACCGCACCATGATCGCGCTCGGCCGCGACATCGCGATGTTCGCACCCGTCATCTCCGCAGCCATCAAGGGCGATCCGGATGCCGTGCTGGTAGTCGAGTTCGCCGAGGAAGACCAGGCGGATAACCTCATCCGCCTCAAGCAGCTCGGTGAGCTCATGGCTGATCTCGGCTTCGGCTGGAACAACGACAAGCGCAAATGGGGCGGAGTGGTCGAGATCACGGAGCCGGCACTCCAGAGCGGCATCGCCGATTTCCGCGCCGCCGGCCTCAACGTCATGATGTCGATGAAGCAGGAGGGCAAGCCGGTCTCCTTCGTCGAGGACTGCGCCGTGCCGCTGCCACACCTCGCCGACTACACCGCACGGCTGAACGAGGTGTTTGCCAAGCATGGCACCAGCGGCACTATGTATGCGCATGCATCCGAAGGCTGCCTGCATGTGCGGCCCGTGCTGAATCTCAAGTTGGAGAAGGACGTCAAGGCGATGCGCGCCATCGCCGAAGAGGCGTTTGCGCTGGTGCGCGAATACAAGGGCTCGCATTCCGGCGAGCATGGCGACGGCCTGGTGCGCTCCGAATTCCACGAGACCATGTTCGGTGAACGCCTCGTCGCCGACTTCAAGGACGTGAAGCAGCGCTTCGATCCCGACGGCGTTCTCAATCCCGGCAAGATCGTCGATGCGCCCAGGATGGACGACCGCTCGCTGTTCCGCTACCGGCCCGACTATCGGGTCGGCGAGCTGAAGACGAGGCTCGACTGGTCCGCCTATCCCGGCGCCGGCGGTGGTTTCCAGGGCGCGGTCGAGATGTGCAACAACAACGGCGCCTGCCGCAAGCTCGAGGGCGGCGTGATGTGCCCGTCCTACCGCGCGACGCGCAACGAGAAGGACGTCACGCGGGGCCGCGCCAATACGTTGCGGCTCGCGATCTCCGGCCAGCTCGGCCCCAATGCGCTCTCCTCCGACGAGATGATGGAAACGCTAAAACTCTGCGTCTCCTGCAAGGCCTGCCGCCACGAATGCCCGACCGGCATCGACATGGCCAAGATGAAGATCGAAGTGCTGGCCGCGCGCGCAGAGTCCCATGGCCTCACGTTGCGCGACCGCTTGGTCGGCTACCTCCCGCGCTATGCCGACCTTGCATCGCGTTTCGCGCCGCTGGCGAATTTGCGCAACAGCAGCCCGCTCTTGCGAAAGCTGTTCGAGCGCTTTGCCGGCATCAGCGCCCGCCGTGCCCTGCCCGCCTTCCGCAAGGATGTGTTCGTGCCGCCGGCTGACAGCGTGGGACCGGAGAGCGGCCGCGAAGTGGTTCTGTTCGCCGATACGTTCAACCGCATCTATGAGCGCGAAAATCTCGACGCAGCGCTGCGCGTACTCGTGGCCGGCGGCTATCGCGTGCATCTGCCGAAGCCGTCGAGCGGCAGTCGCGCGCCGTGCTGCGGCCGCACGTTCCTGTCAGCCGGCCTCGTCGACGAGGCCAAGGCCGAGCTCGATCGTCTCGTGGCCACCTTCGCGCCCTTCGCCGCCCGCGGCGTGCCGATCATAGGTCTAGAGCCGAGCTGCCTCTTGACGCTCCGCGATGAGCTAGCCTCGCTACGCAAGGACAACGACGCCAAGGCGGTCGGTGCCCACGCGCTGACCTTCGAGGAATTTCTGGTGCGCGAGGCCGAGGCCGGGCGGCTGCAACTGCCGCTCGGTAACCTGGCCGACAAAGCCATTGTGCACGGCCATTGCCACCAAAAATCCTTCGGCGCCTTCAAGCCGGTCGAGCAGGTGCTGCGCCTCGTCCCCGGCCTTGAGGTCGAGACCATCGAATCGAGCTGCTGCGGCATGGCCGGCGCGTTCGGCTACGGTGCCGACACTTACGATGCCTCGATCGGGATGGCCGAGCTGTCACTGCTGCCGGCCGTGCGGCGCGCGGACCAGACTACGCTGGTCGTCGCCGACGGCACCTCCTGCCGGCACCAGATCCACGACGGTGCCGGGCGCGAGGCCCTTCACGTCGCGCGGGTGCTGGCCATGAGCCTCGATCGCGCCGGACCCAATTCCAGTTCTCCAGCTACAAAGGAAACCAGCCATGGCTGACCTCACCCTCGACACCGCCCGCAAAATTCTCGACGCCGCCTTCGCGAAGGCCGGCGAGCTCAAGCTGAAGCCGCTGGTCGTCACCATCCTGGACGCGCGCGGCGTGCTCAAGCTCGCCGCCGCGCAAGACGGCACCAGCCTGATGCGCGGCGAGATCGCGCACGGCAAGGCCTATGGTGCGCTCGCGATGGGGATGGGTTCGCGCGCCTTATTCCAACGCGCGCAGGAGCAGGCCTTTTTTATCGACGCGGTGAACACGATCGCCAAGGGCGCGTTGGTGCCGGTCCCCGGCGGCGTGCTGATCATGGATGGCACGACGCTTTTCGGCGCCGTCGGTGTCTCCGGCGACACCTCCGACAATGACGAGGCCTGCGCGGTCGCGGGCATCCAGGCGGCGGGGTTGAAGGCGAATGCAGGCTAGGACTCACCAGCCGAATGACAAAAGAAGACAGCTAATCCGGATGCTGGTCGCTGATCCCTACCGATGCGATCCGAGAGACCGGCTGTGACGTTCTCGACGAGACGGTGGGGCTTGAGCATGGCTGTTCGCCGTCGCGCCTACAAGGCAGCTTCGACTGATCATGCTCAATGCCTGCCGCGACGACCTTTCGCCAAGACCATGAAACGGGCTATCGCCTCGCGCGATCGGACTGGAACGCATCCTCGCAGCTGGCTCTATCAACTTTCAACAAGCCGCTGGCACGAAGTTCGACGCTAAAGTTTAAGCTCGCGACCGTCGATGCGTTGGACGCGAAGGCCTGATCAGGCCGCGCTTGCCCGCTTGCCTCGTGGTCATGGTTTCAGGGCAGACGCAGTTGCCAAGGTGAAGATCGCATGTCGCTGGACATTGAAAAAAATGGGCGGAGCGAGCGGATTTAAACCTCCGCCCCCTGCGTCCCGAACGCAGTGGATATCTTCTAAGTTATTATCGAGCAAAATTTCCCGGACCGAAGCTCGTCACATCACGTGGAACTCGACGCCTTGAGCCAGCGGGAGCGTGCGACCGTAATTGATGGTGTTGGTCGCGCGCCGCATATAGGCTTTCCAAGCATCGGATCCGGATTCACGCCCCCCGCCGGTCTCCTTCTCGCCGCCGAATGCGCCGCCGATCTCCGCGCCGGACGGGCCGACATTGACGTTTGCGATCCCGCAATCGGAGCCGCGCGCCGACAGGAACGTTTCAGCTTCGCGCAGGTCGTTGGTGAAGATCGACGACGACAGCCCCTGCGGGACGGCGTTGTGCAACGCGAGCACGGAATCGAAATCGCGATACTTCATCACGTAGAGGATCGGCGCGAAGGTCTCCTGCTCGACGTGCCCCGTCTGCGCTGCCATCTCAACCAAAGCAGGGCGGACATAGTGAGCGTCGGGCGCGCCCTCGACAACGACCCGTTCGCCTCCATAGACCTTTTCATCAGCTGCCCTTGCAGCTTCGAGTGCGCTCTGCATCGCGCGATAGGCCCCTGCATCGATCAAGGGCCCCACCAGCGTGCCGCTCTCCAGCGGCGAGCCAATCGTCACGGATGCATAGGCCTGCTTCAGACGCGGCACGAAGCTCTCATACACGCTCTCGTGCACAAACAGGCGGCGCAGCGTCGTGCAGCGCTGCCCGGCGGTCCCCATTGCGGCAAAGGCAACGCCTCGCAGCGTCAAATCGAGGTCGGCGGTCGGCGCGACGATCGCCGCGTTATTTCCGCCGAGCTCTAGCAGCGCGCGGGCGAACCGTTTGGCGAGCCGCGGACCGACCGCGCGACCCATTGCCGTCGAGCCGGTCGCCGACACCAGGGGGACCTTCGAATGGTCAACGAGCGCCTCCCCAATCTCGCGGCCGCCGAAGAGCACCGCTGCAATCCCCTGCGGCGCGCCGCCGCCGGCTTCGTTGAAGCGCTTGAGCGCGCGCTCGAACAGAGCGTGCGTTGCAAGCGCGGTTAGCGGCGTCTTCTCCGACGGCTTCCAGACCAGGCTATTGCCGCACACCAAGGCCAGCGCAGCGTTCCAGGCCCAGACGGCGACGGGAAAGTTGAAAGCCGAGATGATGCCGGTGACGCCGAGCGGATGCCAGCTCTCCATCATGCGATGCTCGCCACGCTCGGTCGCGATCGTCAGGCCGTAGAGCTGGCGTGACAGCCCGACCGCGAAATCGCAGATGTCGATCATTTCCTGGACCTCGCCGAGGCCCTCGGAAGCGATCTTGCCGACCTCGATCGAGACCAGCCGGCCGAGAGCCTCCTTGTTGGCGCGCAGTTCCTCGCCGAACAGCCGCACCAGCTCTCCGCGCCTGGGGGGCGGCACGAGGCGCCACACCAGGAAAGCCGCGTGGGTCCTCTCGATCACGGAAGCGGCCTCGGCGGCGCCGATCTCGGTGACCCGCCCGATCATTCCGCCGGTGATCGGCGTGCGAACGACCAGCGTGCCTTCCGTATAGTCGGGACGGCGAACCCCGAGGCTTGTGAGGAGTCCGTCGACTTCGCCGGCAAGACCGGCGCTGCTGAAGGACTTAGGCGATGCTGATCTGGTGGACATGGCGGTTTTCCAAGTACTGGCGTCTAAATTCAATTGTTCGTTTGCGCGCATGGACGCAAGTCCGGAGCGCGATCCGCTCCGAGAAAGGCCATCGCGGTATCCATCTCGCGCAAGATCATGCGCAGGGCGGCTTCGGCGCCCGTCTCTCCTCCCGCGGCAAGACCCCATAGCGGCAAGCGGCCGAGAAGAACTGCCTCTGCACCCAAGGCCAGATATTTCAGGACATCCGTGCCGCGGCGGACGCCACTGTCCGCCAGAATGGTTAGACGCCCCTTGACCGCTCCCGCAATCGCTGGAATGCAGTCCGCGGGCGCCGGCAGGCAATCGAGATTCCGTCCGCCATGGGCGGAGACCACGATCGCATCCGCGCCGATCTCGGCTGCCTGTTCGGCATCCTTAGCCGTGAGCACACCCTTGATGGTGAGCCTGCCTGGCCAGATCTCGCGCAGCCAGCGCATGTCGTCCCAGCTCAGCCGCGGCTCGAGCCGGACCGCCTCGCAGATATCGGCGCGGGTCACGGCGGTGCGAAATGTGTGCGGATAGTGAGCGTAGTTCGGTATACCCTCGGTGACGAGATAGCGCGCAAGGACCCCGAACAGCCACGTCGGATGCAGTGCCATGTCGATCATGCTGCGCAGCCGCGGAGTGAATGGGATACCGAAACCGCTGCGCTGATTATATTCCCGGTTCGGCGAGACCGGCGTGTCGACAGTCACGAGCAGGTTCTCGCAGCCACAGGCAGTCGCCCGTTCCAGAAGACGCTCGGTCAGCGCGCGATCGCGCCAGACATAGAGCTGGAACCAGAGCAGCGCGTCCGGCGCGCCGCGCCGGATCGTCTCCACCGTGGTTACCGACTGCGTCGAGATACAGACGGGAATCCCTACCCGCGAGGCTGCGCGTGCGAGTTTGGTCTCGCCATCATGGGCGACGAGACCGGCAAGCGCCGTTGGCGCCACAGCGAGGGGCGCTGCCAGCTTTCGACCGAATAGCATCGTCTCGAAATCGCGCCTGTCATGCCCTGTCAGCACTGCGGGCATCAAGGTGATAGCGTCGAGCGAGCTGCGCAGGCGCCGCAGCGCCGTCTCGTCCTCCGTGCCCCGATCGATATATTCGAACAGCCCGCGCGGAAGGACTTGCCGAGCGCGTTGACGATAATCGCTTGCATTGAGGAGCATCGGCATCTTCAAGCCGCGTGGCGTTTGAACTTGGATTTCGAGATCGAAGTCGCGGCGACGTGCACGTGCTGCACCAGCTCGGCCTCGACACGCTCGGTGGACCGCCCATCTTCACCACGCACAGCGCTGACTGCTCGCTACCCACCCGCTGGAACCTGGCCTGCGATGATGAGAGCAGATATGGCGGCCGCCTACCTGGATTTTAAAGACACAGGAGAACTTGCGCGCGCGATCCGCCGTGGAGACGCACCGCCACCGGTCAGCTGTCGTGGAACAGGACGGCTGCGGCAGCCAGTCTGGTCGAAGGCGACCATGGACCACTTCGCCGCACCCATTGGAAGAAGTGCCGCCAGGGAGCCGGAGGATCTCTTATGTCTGGTATGATCTCGGTTGATACGGCACCAAAGCTTCCTCGATATTGTCAACGAAAGCTGTTGGCGAACAATACGATGGCTTATTATTTTTCACCGCCAACCTGGGCTCGTCGGCAGGGCTGCGATTTGGGCCCTGAAGCTTTAGGGAGCGATTATGCCAGTGCCGTCGAACGGGTAGAGAAAGTCCTCTTGCCCGCATTCGAGAGTTGGCGCTCACGGGGTCTAAGTGACATGATGCCGGTCTCTCCCGCACCCGGCACGTTCGATTGGCTAATCGGCATCTTCCAAGCTCACCAGAAGTGGGGCGAAATCGAAACCACCACTCAGCGGCAGTACGAAAAGAGTCTCGCGCTCTTTGCCAATCACGAGCTTAAAGATGGAAGTCGCGTTGGGTCGAAGCAATTGTCCGATTTCACCAAGGCCTTCGTCGACGCAGTTTATGGAAAGCTGCTAGTCGTAACAAAAGTAGGCAAGAATGGAGAGGTCGTCGTCCGCGAGCGTCGTCGCTATGCAAATGTGGCAATGGCGAGCTGCCGGCGGGCCTGGTTCGTCGGGCAGCGCGCTCAAGAAAAAATAGTACCAGCGAGCAATCCGTTTTCACGGATGGGATTAAGATCACGTGCGCCCGGCCAGCCGATACGGCCCACACCAACCGCAACTTGGGATGAACTGGTCGCGTTCAGGGCTGCCGCGAAAAGGCTCGACTATCGCTCCATCGCAACTGCTGCTTTGTTGTCATGGGAGTGGCTGCAGCGGGAGCAGCACGTGTTTGGCTCCTTCGACATGTCGCACTACCGTCCTAGCGAACGGCCAAACAGCGTCAGGATCGTGCACCCAAAGAATGGAGAGGAAGCCTGGTGGCCATTATTAGATGAAACGGGCGCCCCTCTCTTTCCTGAACTTATGGACGAGCTCGACGAGATTAAAACGACCTCGCTCCCGGGCCTGGTATTCCGGCGTGACCATGCCCATCGTCGGTCGGCAACCCCGCTTCCATGGATTACGCCACGCAAGGACCTGCGTTATTTGCGCAGCGTGGTAAAAAAGATCATTGCGGAGGCCGGCCTTCGTCAGGAACTTTCCTTTACTTCCTTCCGGCACGGAGGCTTTACCGAAGGTGCCGACAGCGATCTCACGGACGCAGAGTTGCGCGCCGCAGGCCGTCATAGATCAAGTCGCCAACTGCCAACCTACGCCAAGCGCACCGGAAAGCAGTTGATCACGGCCACAAAGAAGCGTCGCGAGGAGCGGACAAGATCACTTCTTGTTCGACTAAACGCCGATTATTCCGCGGAATAGCGGTGCATTGAACGACCATCCAATCTTGCCTTGAAATGATCGCCTACTTCCCCGTCCACGATGGCGAGCGCTTCTCGCTGAACGCCTTCAAGCCCTCCTTGGCATCCTCGGTCATCGCGAGCAGCGCGATCTGGCTTTCGGTGTAGGCGATGCTCTCGTCGAACGACATCGAGGCGATCGCGCGCATGGCGTATTTGCCGCGGCGGATTGCCGTCGGCGATTTGTCGACGATGCGGCCGATCAGCCAGTCCACCTTGGCATCTAACTCGGCCGTGGGCACGACGTAATTCAGAAGGCCCGCGGCTTGTGCCGCCTTGGCGTCGAACGGCTCGCCTGTGAGCGCCCATTCATTGACAAGCCGCGGCGGCGCGATCCTTTGCAGCAGGCTCAGGACCTGCATCGGGAACACGCCGACTTTCACCTCCGGCAGGCCGAAGATGACGTGATCGGCAGCAACCGCCATGTCGGTCATGCACAAAAGGCCCATGCCGCCGGCCATGCAGACGCCGCCAACCCGCGCAATCGCAGGCTTGGTGGCGTTCTGTGACAAACGTAGCAGATCGGCATAGTCGACATTTGGTTTGGAATGATCCATCGCGAAAGCCGCGCCGGAATTCTGCAGGTCGGCGCCCGCGCAGAACGCCTTGTCGCCCGCGCCCGTCAGCACGATAACACGGACGTCCCTATCGTCATGTGCGTCGCGATAGCCTTTGCTGATGCCGGCAATGACATCGCCGTTTAGCGCGTTGCGCTTCTCCGGCCGGTTGATGGTGATCCAGAACGCCTGCCCGCGCTTCTCGGTAAAGACGGCTGTGGTGTCGCTCATGGCACGCTCGCTTCCCTGGCTCCGTTTTGCTGTCATTTGCGGCAGCTCGGGCGCCAGGTGCAAGCGCAATCTGCGGCGAGGCGGAGCTTTAGCGCCTCGACACAAATTTAGAGAGCAATCGAAGCGACAGCGTGCTTCAGCCCGCGGCCGCCTTCCTGATCCAGACCTTGTTGTCGTGGAATGCAGCCCCGCCGATCGGCGCGATGGTGTCCGCGCCCGTCAGCATGTTGATGCCGCGGCCTCCGATATGGCCCTTGTTCGGATGAACGGATTCGGCGATGAGAACGCCGCGCTGCACGCCCTCGAACAGCGTTGCGACCAGCGTGGTCTCGCCGCGACTGTTGCCGAGTGTCACCGCATCGCCGCCCGCGATGTCGAGCGCGGCCGCATCCAGGGGATGGATCATCACGCTCGCCCTGCCCTCGCGCGCCTGCGAGGACGGCGTCTCGTTGAAGGTGGTGTTGAGGAAGCTGCGCGACGGGCTGGTGGCGAGCCGGAATGGATGGGCCTGATCACTGTGCTCGATCACCGCCCAATGATCCGGCAGCGCCGGCATCTTGTCGAAATCGCCCATGGTCTGACCGAACGGCGGATGCGCCCAGTCGGCTTTGAAATGGAATTTCCTGTCGGCATGGGCAAAGCCGTCGAGATAATGCGAGGTGCGGAAATCCGGTTGCAGGTCGCGCCAGATATCGGCTTCGAGGCCGGCGATGTCGCCGTGATTGCTGAGCTTCAGCGTCGCGTCGATCAATTCGCGGGGCGTCATGTCGAAACCCGGATGCTTCGCACCAAGCCGCGGCGCCAGCCCTTGCAAGACCTCGTGATTGGAGCGGCATTCGCCGGGCGGATCGATCAGCTTCGGACCGACCGAGATGTGCTGGTGGCCACCGCCATAATAGAGGTCGTCATGCTCCATGAACATGGTCGCCGGCAGCACGATATCGGCCATCTCGGCAGTCTCGGTCATGAACTGCTCGTGCACCACGACGAAAAGATCCTCGCGCGCAAACCCCTGCCGTACCAGCGCCTGCTCCGGCGCCACCGTCATCGGGTTGGTGTTCTGGATCAGCATCGCCTTGACCGGGCCCCTGCCCTGCAGGGCTTCGGCATCGCCGGTGAGGATGCGGCCGATCTGCGACTGGTCGAGCGCGCGCGTGGTCTTGTCGATCGCATCGTGGCCTTCGATGATGGATTCGTTGAAATGCCAGAGCGCGTAATTGTTGAAGAAGGCGCCGCCGCCTTCATATTGCCAGGCGCCGGTCACGGCGGGAATGCAGAGCGCCGCATGCATCTGCGTCGCGCCGTTGCGCGAGCGGGTGAAGCCGTAACCGAGACGCAGGAAGGTCCGCTTGGTCTCGCCGACCGCTTTGGCAAAGGCCTCGATCTCGGCCACCGGCACGCCTGAGATGGCCGAGGCCCATTCGGGTGTGCGCGTCTTCAGATGCGCCTCGAGCTCACGAGGGCAATCGGTATATTTGTCCATGTAGGCGCGGTCGGCATAGCCGTCGCGGAACAGGACATGCATCACGCCGCAGGCAAACGCGCCGTCGGTGCCGGGCCGCAGGAGGATCTTGATGTCGGCCTGCTTCATGGTCTCGTTGTCGTAGATGTCGACCGCAGCGATTCTGGCGCCGCGCTCCTTGCGCGCGCGCGAGGCGTGCGTCATCACGTTGACCTGGGTGTTGACGGGATTTGTGCCCCAGATCACGACGAGGTCTGACAGCGCCATCTCGCGCGGATCAACGCCGGCGATCTTGCCGGTGCCGATCGCGAACCCGATGCGCGCGACATTGGCGCAGATTGTCTGATAGAAGCGCGAATATTTCTTCACATGGGTGAGGCGATTGAGACCGTCGCGCATCACGAGGCCCATGGTGCCGGCGTAGTAATAGGGCCAGATCGATTCCGCGCCGAACTCGCGCTCGGCTTGATTGAAGCGATCGGCAATCTCATCCAGCGCCTCGTCCCAGGAGATCCGCGCAAACTGCCCAGAACCCTTCGGCCCAATGCGGCGCATCGGAAACGTCACCCGCTCGGGGTGATGAATGCGCTCGGCGTAGCGGGCGACCTTGGCGCAGACCACGCCGGCCGTATAGGTTTGCTGCTTCGAACCGCGGACGCGGCCGATGCTGCGGCCCTCGACCACCTCGACATCGAGGGCACAGGCCGAGGGACAATCATGCGGGCAGGTCGAATGGCGGATTTCGATCTTGGCGTGCTGGTTCATGTCCCAGTTCGTAACACCAAAATACCCGTCAGCCGAGGGCATTTATCCGGCAATGCCCATGCGATTTGCTCAGATCACGTGCGCTTCCGGTTCCTGCCGCGACTGCGAAGAGCGGCGCGGCCACACCGACACGGTCGCGATATTCCCGGCACGATCGGCTTTGTGAGCCGTCGACAGTCCACGTCCCCTGCCGCTACAGTGTCGGCCAACAAGAACGACATCAGGGAGGTGGGCATGAAAGCCCGAAGATTCATGCTGGCTCTGGCGGCCGGCGTGCTTGCCGCTTTCTCCGCGGCCTCCTCCTTGGCACAGGATTATCCCACCCGCTCGGTCCGCATCATCGTGCCCTTTGGCGCCGGCGGGCCTGCGGACGTCGCGGCCCGGCTGATCGGCAACGTGCTCCAGGAAAGCCTTGGCCAACCCTTCGTGATCGAGAACCGCACCGGCGCGGGCGGCGTCATCGGCACGGTCGAAGCGGCAAAGGCGGCCGCCGACGGCTACACGCTGTTGATGATGTCCAATACCCAGACCGCGAACGAATCCCTGCTGACGCCGGACAAGCGCAAATACGAGCTGATGCGCGACCTCGCGCCGATCGCGCCGGTGAACTCTTCCGATCTCGTCATCGTGGTGAATCCTCAAGTCGCAGCAAAGACGTTGCAGGAATTCATCGCGCTCGCCAGGGCGCAGCCAGGCAAACTGAACTACGCCTCCTCCGGCCAGGGCACGCCCTATCACATGGCCGGCGAGCTGTTCAAAGTCATGGCCGGCGTCGATATCGTCCATGTGCCTTATCGCAACAGTGGAGAGGCGCGCAGCGGCGTGATCGGCGGACAGGTGCAGATGATGATCGACGCCGTGCCGGCAATGGCGCCGAACATCGGTGAGAACCAAGTCCGCGCGCTCGCCACCACCGGCAAACAGCGCTCGGCCGTGCTGCCGAACGTGCCGACCGCGATCGAGGCCGGGGTGCCTGGCTACGAGGCGACGATCTGGCTCGGCCTGATGGCGCCGGCGGGGACGCCGAAGCCTGTCATCGACAAGCTCAATGCGGCCGTCAACGTAATGGTCAAGCGGCCCGACATCGTCAAGCTCTGGCGCGATCAGGGCGCCACGCCCATGTCCATGACGCCGGGGGAATTTGACAAATTCCTGCGCAGCGACATCGAGAAATGGGCCGACATCGTCAAGAAGTTCGACAAGTCGTGAGGCCTAGAATGCCTGCCATACAATTCCAGCTCAACGGCGCAGCGATGGCCGTGGATGTCGATCCTGATCAGATCCTGCTCGACGTGCTGCGCAGCCGGCTCGGTGTCAACGGTGCGCATTTCGGCTGCGGCGCCGGTGAGTGCGGCGCCTGTTACGTCATGGTCGACGGCCGCGCGATGGCTTCATGCGACATGCCGATCTGGTCGGTCGCGGGCAAGGACGTCGTCACGGTGGAAGGCCTTGGCACCGCGGAGAAGGCCCACCCGCTGCAACGCGCCTTCATCTCCGAACAGGCGATGCAATGCGGCTATTGCGTATCGGGGATCCTGATCAGCGCTGCGGCGCTGCTGAAGCGCAATCCGTCACCGACGGACGCCGAGGTTAAAGCCGCGCTGGACTGCAATCTGTGCCGCTGCGGATCGCACAACCGCATGGTCCGCGCCGTGCTGCGGGCAGCATCGGAGATGGCGACGTCATGAATGTGTCGTCTCCTGCCCCGAAGCTGTCGGCCAGCCTCGCAGCCAATCCAAGACTATCGTCCTGGGTGCGGTTCACCGCCGACGGCCGGGTAGCGATCTCGCCCGGCAAAGTGGAAATCGGCCAGGGCATTGTCACGGCGCTGGCGCAAATTGCGGCGGACGAGCTCGATCTCGATATCATCAGGATCGAGATGATCCGCGCCTCGACGGCAATGAGCCCGAACGAAGGCGTCACCTCGGGCAGCCTGTCGATCCAGCAATCCGGCCGCGCACTGCGCCACGCCTGCGCCGAGGTGCGCCAGCGCTTCCTCACTGCTGCATCGGACCGCTTCGGCGTCGATGCGGCGCTGCTGCGTATCGATGACGGCACGATCTCGGGACCGGGCAATGTCAGCACTAGCTATTGGGAGCTGGCTGGCGAGGTCTCGCTGGACCACGACGTCACCGCGGGCGCGACAGCGAAAAGCGCCACCGAGCGTCTCGTCGCCGGACATTCCGTCCAGCGCCTCGACATTCCCGACAAGGTGTTCGCGCGGCCGCGCTTCATCCACGACTGGGCACTGCCGGGCCTTTTGCACGGACGCGTGCTGCGGCCGGAGGTTTCAGGGGCCAGATTGACTGCGCTCAATGAGGAGGCTGCGCGCGCTGTTCCCGGCCTCATCGCGATCGTTCACGACGGCGGATTTGCCGGCGTGGTTGCTGACAGCGAGGCAGCGGCGGAAGCCGCTCTGAAAGCCTTACGCAAGGGAGCGACTTGGTCGGCCGGCGAACCGCTGTCTGATGAAGACGATCCCGCGGGCTTCCTAAGAAGCCAGCCGGTCGAGACCACCATCATCGAGATCAGGACCGCGGCGGCGACGACCAAGCCGGCCCAAACCCTGCGCCGCCAATACACCCGCCCCTACATCGCACACGGCTCGATCGCGCCGTCCTGCGCCATGGCGCAATGGGATGGCGATCGCGTCCATGTCTGGACCCACAGCCAGGGCGTCTATCTGCTGCGCGCCGATCTCGCGATCGTGCTGAGGCTGCCGGCCGAGAACATCGTCGTCGAGCACATGGAAGGCGCCGGCTGCTATGGACACAACGCGGCCGACGACGTCGCGCTCGATGCCGTGCTGCTGGCAAAGGCTGCCGGCGGCCATCCGGTGCGGGTGCAATGGTCGCGCCATGACGAGATGTCCCATGCGCCGTTCGGTGCGGCCATGGCTATCGAGATCGAGGCCGATGTCGACGCCGAAAACGAGATCGTCGGCTGGCGTCATACCATCTGGAGCAACGGTCACGCGGCGCGGCCGGGGCGCGCGGCGCAGCCGGCGCTGCTTGCCGCGACTGAGATCGCAAACCCCTACCCGCGCATGATCTCGTCCAACCCGCCGGCCGCCAATGGCGGCGGCGCCGATCGCAACTCCGTTCCACTCTATGACCTCCCGGCCTGGACGATCACGAGCCACCGGTTGCTGACGATGCCGGTACGCACCTCGGCGCTGCGGACCCTCGGCGCACAAGGCAATGTGTTCGCCATCGAATCCCTGCTCGACGAGATCGCCGCCCTGCGCGGCGAGGACCCGATCGCATTCCGTTTGCGCCATCTGCGCGACGAGCGCGCCAAGGACGTCATCCGCGCCGCTGCGCAACGCGCGGCGTGGAAACCGCAGAAGCGAACCGGCATCGGTCACGGCGTCGGCTTTGCGCGCTATAAGAACATGGGAGCCTACTGCGCCGCGATTGCCGAAATCGAAGGCACCGATGACATCCGCGTGAAGCGGCTGACGCTTGCCGTCGACGTTGGCGAAGCCATCAATCCGGACGGCGTCATCAACCAGATCGAGGGCGGCGCGATCCAGGCAACGAGTTGGGTGCTGAAGGAGCGTGTCCGCTTCGACCGGGCGCGAATTACATCGACGTCCTGGACCGACTATCCGATCCTGAGATTCAGCGAAGTGCCGGCAGTGGATGTCGAGCTCATCCAGCGGCCGGAGATCGAACCAGTTGGCGCCGGTGAGGCCGCGCATGGCCCGGTGACGGCCGCGATCGCCAATGCGGTCTACGACTGCCTCGGCGTGCGTGTGCGCGACCTGCCAATCACGCGCGACAGGATCATTGCAGCTGCGGAGCTTGCATCGTGACGACAGTGAACATTTTGAGCGGCGGAGCAGCGCAAGGGTTAGTGCGCGGCCTCACCGCCCCCTTCAAGGCGCAGACCGGCCTCAGTATCGACGGCGAATTTGGCGCGGTCGGTATCATGGCCGACAGGTTGCGCGCGGGAAAACCGGCGGACCTCGTGATCCTGACGCAAGCCCTTCTTGCAAAGCTCACCGGGGAAAAGCTTGTCACGGCCTCCTCGATCGCTGATATCGGCCAGGTCGAGACTGCACTGGCGGTCCGCAACCGAGATCCCGAGGTGACGGTGAGGACCGAAGCCGATCTGCGTGAGGTCTTACGCAGCGCCGATGCGATCTACGTCCCCGATACCAAGGCGTCGACGGCGGGACAGCATGTCGCCAAGGTGCTGGATCAGCTCGGTATTGGCTATGAGGTCGCGTCTCGCCTCATGATCTTTCCGAACGGAGCGACTGCGATGCGGGAGCTCGCGGCGTCCACCGCGCAAACGCCGATCGGCTGCACGCAGGCGACCGAGATCATCGCAACCGACGGCATCGCGCTATCGGGATCGCTGCCACCGGGCTACGAGCTCGTGACGATGTACACGGCCGGCGCGACAGCGCGGGCCGCGCATCCAAAGGAGGCCGCCGCGCTGATCGCCCTGCTGACTGGCGCAGAGCAGAAGGAGCTGCGCCGGCGCGTGGGCTTTACCGGTTAGATGCGGATGGCCACCTATTTGTGCAGCTGGGTAAGGCCTGTCGGTGGGCCGTCCACGGCCGTCCAGCCGCCGTCGATGAACATCGTGCTGCCGCTGACATAACTCGCGGCGTCCGAGGCGAGATAGGCCACCGCGGTGGCGACCTCGTCGGCGCTGCTCCAGCGGTTGAACACGGTGTGGCCGGCGTAGAGATTGTAGATGTCAGGCCGCTGCTTGAACGGGCCGGTCAACGCGGTCTCGGCGATGCTCGGCGCGATCGCATTGACGCGCACGCCGGCATGCCCGACCTCGGAGGCAAAGCCCTTCACCAGAAGGCCGATTGCCGCCTTGGTCGAGCCATAGACGCCGAGGCCCGGCTCGATCGTGACTGCGCGCACCGAGGAGCAGGCGATGATGCTGCCGCCCTTCTGCTCGACCATGATGCGGCCAAAGGCCTGGAAGAACCAGACTGTGCCTTTGACGTTGAGGTTCAGGACGCGATCGAGATCCTCCTCGGTATAGTCGAGGATGGTCTTGCGGATATTGAGCCCGGGCGTCGTCACGGCGATGTCGAGCCGCGGAAACTTCTGCATCACGGTTTTGGCCAGCGCCTTGACGTCCGCGGCGCTTGCGGCGTCGCAGCTAGCTGCTTCCGCCCAGCCGCCCTTGTCGCGAATGCCGGCGGCGGTCGCCTCCGCCGCATCAAACGCGCGATCGGCGCAAACGACGCGGGCACCGAGCCCGGCCAGCGCCTCGGCCGACGACTTGCCGATGCCGGATGCGGCGCCGAGAACGACTGCGGTCTTGCCGGTGAGATCGAAAAGCTTGCGATAGTCCGTCACTGATAGCTTCTCCCTGGTGCTGCTATCCCTTGTAGCCCATCAGCAGGCGGGGCAGCCACAGCGAGAACGCAGGGACGTAGGTCACGAACATCAGTGCTGCGATCAGGGCGGCATAGAACGGCAGGATGGTGCGCATCACCGCGCCGACCGAGATGCCGCCGATGGCGCAGCCCACGAACTGCGTCGTTCCGACCGGTGGCGTATTCAGCCCCAGCGCGCAATTGATCAGCATCAGCATGCCGAACTGCACCGGATCCATGCCGGCTTTCATCGCGATCGGCAGGAAGATCGGGGTGCAGATCAGGATCGTCGCGGCCATGTCCATGAACGTGCCGAGCACGAACAGGATGACGTTGATGAGCAGGAAGATGACCCAGGGTTCGGTCGAGACCTTGCTCATCATCGCGCCGGCGAGATCGGCGACTTCATACAGTCCCATCAGATACTGGAACATGGTGGAGACGCCGATCAGCAATAGCACCACGCCCGTCGTCTTCACCGCCTTGGCGGCGGCGCGCAGGAAGTTGCCCCAGGTCATGGTGCGGTAGATGAAGAACGTCAGCAGGATCGTGTAGGTGACCGCAACGGCTGCCGATTCAGTGGCCGTGAAGACGCCGGACAGGATGCCCGCCAGGATGATGCCGACGATCAGAAGGCCGGGCAGCGCGGCCGCGAGCGAGCGGAAGACCTCGGCCCAGCCCGGAAACTTGCCGGCCGGATAGCCGCGCTTCACCGCGACTGCGTAAGCGGCAACCAGCATGCACACCATCAGCACGAGCGCCGGCAGCAGGCCGGCGGCGATCAGCGCGCCGATCGAGACCTTGCCGCCGGCGGCCAGGGCATAGATGATCATGTTGTGGCTGGTCGGCATCAAGGCTCCGACCAGCGAGGCATGGGTGGTGACGTTGACGGCGTAGTCGGTGTCGAACCCCTCCTTCTTCATCATCGGGATCATCACCGCGCCCATCGCCGACACGTCGGCCACTGGCGAGCCGGAGACGCCGCCGAACAGCGTGCAGGCGACGACGTTGGACATGCCGAGCCCGCCGCGGATGTGCCCGACGAGATTCTTGGCGAGCTGCACGATCTTGTCGGCGACGCCGCCATGCAGCATCAGCTCACCGCTGAAGACGAAGAACGGAATGGCGAGGAACGAGAAGATGTTCATCCCCGACATCATCTGCTGGAAGATGACGGCAACCGGCAGACCTTCGTAGAGGATGGTGCAGATCGCCGAGAGGCCAATCGCGAAGGCGACGGGGACGCCGAGGATCAGGAAGCCGAAGAACGTGGCGCCGAGGATGATCAGTTCCATGAGGGGACGACCTCTTCGCCGCGCAGGAGAGCAACGATGTGCTCGATTGAAAAGGAGACGATCAGGACACCGGAGGCGATCAGCGGCACGTAACGGATCACCTCGGGCAGGCCGAGATTGGGGATCTTCACCGTTCCAACCGACGCCCCCAGGATCCAGCCGTTATAGGCCATCGCAATGCCGAACACGGCCACCAGGACGTGGATCACGAGCTCGATCTTTTCCCGCATGTAATCCGGAAGCATCACAAGCAGACTGTCCATGCCGATGTGTCCGGCATCGCGCACACCGACGGCGGCGCCGATCAACGTGACATACAGGATCAGAACCAGCGCGAGGTTCTCCGTCCAGGTCGGGCTCGAATTGAGCACGTAACGCCCGAACACCTGGTAGAACACGATGATGACGATGCCGAGCAGGCCGGTCACGGACAGATACATGCCCGCGCGCGCGACGGGAGCATTGATCCGCGACAGCAAGCCGGTGGACGGGCGACCAGTGACCGCCACGTGCTCGTGGCTTGCGACGTGTGGATCTGTCATCCCGTGCCTCCCCCGCGAGGGTCCGGTGTCGCACGCTGGGCGGCTCCGGACCCGACACCGCTGTGCTTACTTCGAGTCCTGGATGCGCTTGACGAGGCTCTGGAGCTTCTCGTCACCGGCGAACTTCGTGTACACCGGCTTCATCGCGTCGACGAATTCCGCCTTGTTGGCGATGGTCACGACCTGAACGCCGGCCGCCTCGACCGTCTTGCGGGAGGCCTGCTCGCGCTCGTCCCAGAGCTTGCGCATGACAGGCACCGATTCCTTGGCCGCCTTGCGGACCATCGCCTGATCTTCCTTGCTCAGCGTGTCCCAGACCTTCTTCGACATCACGAGAACTTCCGGCGCCAGCGAGTGCTCGGTGACGTTGTAGAACTTGGCGGCCTCGAAATGGCGCGAGGACTCGTAGGACGGCCAGTTGTTCTCGGCAGCGTCCACGAGGCCGGTCTTGAGCGCGGTATAGACCTCGCCATAGGGCATCGGCGTCGGGTTGGCCCCGAGGCTCTGGATCATGCCGACCCATAGATCGGATTGCTGGACGCGGATCTTCAGGCCCTTGAGGTCGGCGAGCGACTTGACCGGTGCCTTAACGGTGTAGATGGACCGGGCGCCGCTATCGTAATAGGCAAGTCCGACCAGTCCCGCCGGCTCCATCGCCGCCAGGATCTCATCGCCGATGGGACCGTCAAGGACGGTGCGCATGTGCTGCGTGTCACGGAAGACGAAAGGCAGGCACAACGCGATGGTTTCCGGCACGAAATTGTTCAGCGGCGATGCGTTGATCCGCATCATGTCGAGAGCGCCGATCTTGAGCTGCTCGATGGTATCCTTCTCGGAGCCGAGGGCTCCGTTGGGAAACACCTTCACGCCGAGCTTGCCGCCGCTCGCCGCCGCGAGCTGCTTGCCCATGAACTTGACGGCCTCGACGGTCGGATAATCGGCGGGGTGGATGTCGGCGGAGCGGAAATCGCGTGCGGTCGCCAGGGGCGCTGAGACCGCCAAGGCAACGGCTGTGAGGATACCGGTGAGCGTCTTCATCTGGGCTTTCCTCCTGGTCGAGTGAGTTGATTATGTCGTTGTCGGCCGGCTGCGGGCCGCCTTGGGTCGCTCCACTTCAGGTGTGAAGTCAAGCGCCAATGTCGTCCGTAGGGCGGGCGGCATTCTGAGTCCAAGCCAAATCCAGCATTGATCAATGCAAGACTTGCATCGATCAATTTCTGGCGCAATTCGCATTATGGTGGGCACGGCGGGCTGGCTCGACGTCGCCGGCACGTGACTTGACGCCGCCTACCGAGCCCCCTCAACATGTTCGAAACAGCGGACCATATCGAGGAAAATGCCCATGCCGCGGAAGCTGATCGATATCTCAGTGCCGCTCCGAAACGACGTGACTGCCGATCCGCCAGGCAACCATCCGACGATCCAGTACATCGATCACCAACAGGGCCTGCCGCGCATGCTGCAGTTCTTCGACGGCCTCAAGGCGGAAGACCTTCCGGATGGCCAGGGCTGGGCCGTCGAGCAGGTCGCGCTGTCGACCCACAACGGGACGCATCTCGATGCGCCCTGGCACTTCCATCCGACCATGAACCGCGGCGAACGGTCGTGGACGATCGACGAAGTGCCGCTGGAATGGTGCTTTCAACCCGGCGTGAAGCTCGACTTCCGGCATCTGCCCGATGGCTACGTGGTGAGCGCCGGCGACGTCGAGAAGGAGCTGAAACGGATCGGACACACGCTGGCGCCGCTGGAGATCGTCGTCGTCAACACCAGCGCCGGCGCGAAATTCGGCCAAGCCGATTACGTCAATTCCGGCTGCGGCATGGGCTATGAGGCCACCATGTACCTGCTCGAACGCGGCGTCCGCCTGACCGGCACCGATGGCTGGAGCTGGGACGCGCCGTTCGTCTACACCGCGAAGAAATATGCCGAAACAAAGGATGCCGGCCTGATTTGGGAAGGCCACAAGGCAGGGCGGCACATCGGCTATTGCCATCTCGAGAAGCTGCACAACCTCGATCAATTGCCCTCGACCGGCTTCATGGTCTCATGCTTCCCGGTCAAGATCGAACGCGCCTCCGCCGGTTGGACCCGCGCGGTCGCCATCCTCGACGATCAGGTCTGAGATATCACTCGCCGGAGAGGCCGCTCTCCGCAAGTTCGCGCAGCGCATCGATATCCAGCACAACGATGGCGCCGTGCTCGAGACGAACCCAATTGCGGCCGGCCCAGGCGCGCAATTGCTTGTTGATGCTCTCGCGCGTCATGCCCACCATCTCGCTGATCTCCTGCTGGGTGATCGCGAGTGTGCCGCTGCCGGAGTCGAACTTGCGCTCCTCGGTGAGACCGATCAGCGCGCTGGCGAGCCGGCCCGGCAGGTTCTGCAGGATCACCTGCTCGACCTGCTGGCTGGTCCAGCGCAGGCGCGCGCAGAGCAGCTCGATGAATTTCATCGCCAGCGCCGGCTGGCTCTTCACGAATGGCAGGAAATCCCGGCGATCGATGATGTAGAGCTCGCAATTGGTGTTCGCGGTCGCATCGGCCGACCTCGGCGCGCCGTCGAGCACCGCGATCTCGCCAAAGATCTCTCCGGGACCGATCAGATTGAGAATGGCATTCCGCCCATCCGGCGACGAAGAGGAGATCTTCACCGTTCCCGAAATCACCGCGAACAGATTGTTGCCGGGATCGCCCTTGGCGGCGATCGTCGCACCGCGCTTCACGGTTGTGTGCTTGGCATAGCGGCAGAGCTGATCGAGCGCCTCCGGCTCCAGATCTGCGAAGATCGGGTGCTTGCGCAGAACCGATAGTTTGTTGCCCGCTGACTGTCGGGGGTCGCCGGTCTTGTCCTGAGGCACGCCACGGGGCTCCTAAGACTGCGAGGCACGAGGTTCCTGCGTAGTCAACGTTATCAGGCTTTTCAACCGGAAAGCATGGGCGCGGTTTTAGGCAAATGCCGCGAAAATGCCGCGGTTAGGCGAAAGGGCGGCATCCGAAGGAGCGTCATGCATTTAAGTCGCTGCAGAATTGCAGGCAATGCAAGTCGCGATTGCGCTGAGGCGCTGCCGAACGGCCGAAACTGGTCGGGCGCGGGCATCGGGTCGGCCAAGGATGCTGTCACATCACCGGCTGAAGCCCGCTCCTAGCGGGCGAGCTCAGAGCTTCAGCTTGACACCGCAGATATCAGGCTCAGTCCGATCCGGCTTGATCTCGAAGCCGAGCTGGCGGCACATCTCGAGCATCACGATGTTCTCCTGGAGCACGTCGCCCGATATGGTCTTGAGCCCTTCCGACTTCGCGTAGTCGATGATCAGCTGCATCAGGGCCCATCCTAATCCCCTGCCCTTGAGGTCGGACCGCAGCAGGATGGCATATTCGCCGCTTTCGTAGATCGAGTCCGAGTGGAGCCGGACGACGCCGACCATCTCACCGGTCTCCTCGGCGAATGCGATGAAGGCCATCGCACGCGCATAGTCGAGCTGGGTCAGGCGCGCGATGAACTCGTGGGTGAACTCCTTCATCGGCGCGAAGAAGCGCAGGCGGAGGTCGTGCGGCGTGACGTGACGCAGGAATTCGTGGATGGTCGGCTCGTCCTCCGGGCGCAAGGGCCGCACGAAGATACGCCAGCCGTCCTTCAGTACCAGGCGGCGCTCCCATTGCGATGGATAGGCCCGAACGGCGAAATTGGCCGGGCCGGAGCCGGCGAACTTCCGCTGCGGCGGCGCCACGGCGACGCGGGCATCGACCGCGGTCACACCGGTTTCGTCCGCGAGTAGCGGGTTGATGTCGAACTCGCGGATTTCGGGAATGTCAGCGGCCATCTGCGCCAGCTTGACCAGCACCATGGCGACGGCATCCGGCTTCACTGCCGGTACGTCTCGGTAGGCGCGAAGCAGCCGTGACACGCGCGTGCGATCGATCAGATCGCGGGCGAGTTGCAGGTCGAGCGGCGGAAGCGCAAGCGCCTTGTCGTTGATGATCTCCACAGCCGTCCCGCCCCGGCCGAAGACGACGACGGTGCCGAAGGTGGGGTCATCGGCAAGACCGAGGATCAGCTCGCGCGCCTTCGCCTTGACCACCATCGCTTGCACGATGACGCCGCCGATGCGGGCTTCGGGACGCAGTTTTCTGGCCCGGTCGAGAATATCGGTGGCAGCCGCGCGCACCGCATCCGGCGTGGTCAGATTGAAAACGACGCCGCCGACATCCGATTTGTGGACGATGTCACGTGACATGATTTTCAGCACGACAGTCAGGCCTTGCGCGAACATGTCGCTCGCATAGGCCACCGCCTGCTCGACATTGGTCGCAGCATAGGTCGGCACCATCGCGATTTCGTAGGTTTCGAGCAGGTGCTTGATCTCGACCGGCTCGAGCCATTTGCGGCCGTCGGCGATCGCAGCAGTGACGATCCGCTTCGCGGCCGGCGCGTCCGGCACGAACGTATCGGGCATCGCCGGCGGAACCTGGCTCAGCTCCTCCACCACCTCGCGGTGCCGGACCAGATGCATGAAGCCGCGCACGGCATCGTCCTCGGTCGGGTAGTTCGGAATGCCCGCGCCGGAGAGCGTCCGAATGATGTCTTGATCGGCTCCGACCCAGGCGGCAAGGACGGGCTTTGCCCACTGGCGGTGCTGCTCGCGGTATTTTCTGACGAACTCCGTCACGGTCGTGGCGATGTCAGCCGCTGAGGCGATCGCCGTCTGCACGTTGAGGACGAGCACGGCATCATTGTCGGGATCGGCGAGCAGCACCTCCAGCGCCGCCGCGTAGCGCGAGGCGTCGGCGTCGCCCACGATGTCGACGGGATTTGCACCGGACCAGGTCGGCGGCAGCACGTCATCGAGCTTCTTGCGAGCGTCCGCCGAGATCGACGCCGGGATTCCGCCAAGCTCGACCAATCGATCGATGGCAAGCACGCCGATGCCACCGCCATTGGTCAGGATAGCAAGGCGCTTGCCCGTCGGGGATTCAACGCGGCCGAGCGTCTCGGCGCAATCGAACAGCTCGCGCAGATCGGAGACGCGCAGCACGCCCGCGCGGCGGAACGCCGCGTCATAGACGGCGTCGGCGCCGGCGAGCGCGCCGGTATGCGTGGCCGCGGCCTTCGCCCCCTGCGCCATCCGGCCGGACTTCACCAGGACGACCGGTTTCACGCGCGCGGCGGCGCGCGCCGCCGACATGAACTTGCGAGCGTCCTTGATAGCTTCGATATAGAGCAGGATCGCGCGGGTCTTGTGATCCATCGCGAAATAGTCCAGCAAATCGGCAAGGTCGACATCGATCTGATCGCCGATCGAGACAATGCCGGAGAAACCGACGCCACGCTGCGCCGCCCAATCGACCATGCCGGCCGCGATCGCGCCCGATTGCGAGATCAGCGCGAGACTTCCCGCGCCTGGCATGTGTGCTGCGAAGCTGGCATTGAGGCTTACTCCAGGCATCATGATGCCGAGGCAGTTTGGACCAATCAGCCGCATGCCGTATTTGCGGGCAGCAGTGATAGCAGCCTCGTGCAGGGATCCCGGTCCGTGGCCGAGCCCGGCCGAGACGATCAGCGCGCCCGCCGACCCGCGACGTCCGGCCTGGTCGATGATGCCGGGAACTTCCCGCGCCGGCGCAGTAATGATCACGAGTTCGGGGACGAAGTCCAACCTGTCCAGATTCTTCACCGCGGCTATGCCGCCGATCTCGGCGTGACGCGGATTGACCAGGCCGAATTCCCCTTTGAATTCTGCGCTGCGGATGTTCTCCAGGACGGCGCGTCCCACGGAGACCGGGCGGGCACTCGCGCCGATCAGCGCGAGGGAACGCGGTGACAGCAGATTCTTGAGGCGGTAGGTCGACATGAAAGCAAATGCGTCCGATCGCTGGCGGTTCCGATGGTAGAAGATCGGGCCGCAAACTGTTCAGCTTAGTGCGAGATCATAACCCAGCAGGGTGGCTGGCCAATGACGGTCTTTATCAACACCGCCCCTAACGATCGCGTTCAGGCGCGAATGATGGCGGATCGCTTTTCCTTCCGCCAGATAGTCCGGCTTTTGTCACGACGCTTGATCCTCGTCGAGCCCGGGACCGGCAGTTTGGAGGGACGTTGACCAAAATCAAGGACTGGCCGCCACCTCGTTCTAGGAGGTAACCTGATTGCGGCCGGACTGCCGTCCGACGCATCTGGATGTGCCAGCAGGAATGACAGACGAGACCGCGACCCAGGACCGGATCTTTGCGGCTCTCACCGATTCCGCCACGCATCCGGGTGTGAGGCGGATCGATACGCACGCAGCTTCGGTGTTTCTCGACGGCGACCGCGCGCTGAAGATCAAGCGGGCCGTGCAGTTTCCGTTCCTCGACTATTCGACTCTCGACAAGCGCAAGGCGGCCTGCGAGGAGGAGATCAGGATCAACCGGCCGCTGGCGCCGCAGATCTATCATCGCGTCGTGGCGATCACGGAGGAGCCGGATGGGTCGGTGCAGATCGGCGGCCCCGGCCGGCCGATCGAGTATGCGGTCGACATGTCGCGCTTCGACGAAAGCCAAACGCTGGATCATCTGACCAAGGCCGGCCCGCTCGATGACGATCGAGCCTCGGCCGCCGCCGACGCGATCGTGGCTTCGCATGCGGCGGCAGGCCACTCCGACGGCAGGGCGTGGATTTCCTCCATCCCTGGTCTGATCGATGGCAACAGCAATGGCCTGGGAAAAGATAATCGTTTTGACGCCGAAGAAATCGCGCAGCTCGGCAGAGCCTCGCACGCGATGTTCCTGCGCCTCCGCACCTTGCTCGAAGCGCGCAGCCACAGCGGCTTCGTGCGGCGTTGCCACGGCGACCTGCATCTTGCGAACATCGTCTTGATCGGCGAACAGCCGGTCCTGTTCGACGCCATCGAGTTCGATGCCAAGATGGCAACAGTCGACGTGCTCTACGATCTCGCATTCACGCTGATGGACCTGTTGCACCACGATCAAGCACGCGCGGCCAACGTTGTCTTGAACCGATATCTCGCTGCGACGCCAAACGACAATCTCGACGCGCTCTCCGTCCTGGCGCTGTTCATGTCGATCCGGGCGGCGATCCGCGCTCAGGTGGCGCTGGCACGGCTGAAGCCGCCGCGTTCTGACGACCCCGGCATCCTTGACGACGCACGGCGCTATTTCGGCCTCGCCCGAATGTTGATCCATCCTCCCGCTCCGCGCCTGATGGCGGTCGGGGGATTGTCCGGCACCGGAAAGACGGTTTTGGCGCGCGCGCTCGCACCAATCGTCACGCCACAGCCGGGGGCGATCGTGCTGCGCAGCGACATCGTCCGCAAGCAGATGTTCGGGCTCAAGGACACGCAGCGGCTGCCACCATCCGCATACACGCCAGAGGTCACGGCCCGCGTCTACGACACCTTGGCTCAGTACGCCCGGCGGGTGCTGGCGCAAGGCCATTCGGCGATCATCGACGGTGTCTTCGCCGCCGAGGAGGAACGAGACGCGATCGCCGCACTGGCGCGCGGGCGCAACGTGCCGCTGAACGGCCTGTTCCTCGTCGCCGACCTCGCGACGAGGCAAGCGCGTATCGGAAGCCGCCGGGGAGATGCATCCGACGCCACGCAAGAGGTTGCCGCGCAGCAGGAGCGCTATAATATCGGTCATGTCGGTTGGGCGACCATCGATGCATCCGGGACACAAGAGCAGACGCTCCAGAGCTGTCGGGACGCAATCACTGAGGGCAAATAAGGCAATCTGATTGACGCGGGCAAGGATGGCGCGACCCAGCACGACCTCGACGGCCGCCCGCGCACTGCCGGCAATGCGGCGCAATGCACTGCCCGGCCGCCTCAGTCCCGGCATGGCCTGCGACACGGCGTTCCGGATCATTGCCCGCCGTCACCTCGATGCCGTTCTCGCCCAGCATGACGGGACTTGCCGCGGCGATCCCGATGCCCTGCACCAGATCCGGATCGCACTGACACATCTGCGCACCGCCATCCGCTTCTTCTCGCCGATGGTCGACGATGCGCTGCGGCCGAATGTCTGGGCCGAACTGAAATGGCTCAACAGCCAGCTCGGCATGGTGCGTGACCTCGACGTGGCGATCGAGCGGCTCGTCGCCGAGACTGGCGACGAGCTCGCCGTGATCGCCGAGCTCCGGCACTGGGACGAGAAGCGCGCCGAGAGCCACCGCCTGCTGGCGCGCGCGCTGCAATCCGCGCGCTATCGCCGCCTGGTCGAGCAGACCTCGGCCTGGATCGAGAGCGGCCCCTGGTCGACTCATCGCAGCAAGGAAGCCATCAGATTGCGTCGCTGTTCGCTCGCCGAGCATGCGACGGCGCAGCTGGCGGCGTGGGAAAAGACACTGCTCAGGAAGGCGCGGAAGCTGAGCAAGCTTGACGTCGAGAAACGGCACAAGCTGCGGCTGCTCAACAAGCGGATGACCTATTCGATCGAATCGCTCGCGGATCTATTCACCGACGGGGCGGCGACGAAGCAGAAGTCCATGCTCAAGCAATTGCGCAAGGCGCAAAAGTCTCTCGGGCAATTGAACGACGATGCGCGAGGGCAAGCGCTGGCGGCCGCGCTGAACGGTGCCGGTCTCGAGGCCGCCGCTCGCTTTCTCAACCGCAAACGGGAAAAGAAGCTGCTGCAAACCGCCGCGGCGGCCTACCGCAAACTGGACAGGGCCAAGCCCTTCCGCTCCTCCGACCTCGCGCCGAACGCAGAGCCTGAGAATTAGGTGTGACGCAGTCGGTCATCTCGGTTACCCCCGAGATCAGCATCGTCGAGACCGCGAACATCATGCTGAAGCGGCATGTCAGCGGCCTTATGGTCGTCGTCGATACCGGCAAGCTGGTCGGCGTCGTCTCGGAAGGAGATTTTCATCCGTCGTAGCGAAATCAGCACCGGACGCAGGCGCGGGCGCCGCCGGACGGCCGAGCTCAGCGAGGAACGACGGCGGTGGCCTCAATTTCGACGCGCGCCGCCTTCTCGACGAGACGGACCACCTGAACCAGGGCCATCGCAGGATAGTGCGCTCCGAAGACGTCGCGGTAGGCCCTGCCCAACTCCTTCAGATTGGCCAGGTATTCGTCCATGTCGACGACATACCAGGTCAGGCGCACGAGGTGCTCGGGCCGTGCTCCGGCTTCGGCCAGGATCGCAGCGATGTTGCTCAGGGTCTGGCGCACCTGCGCGACGAAGCCGTCCGCGAGACGCTCTTCGGCATCCCAGCCGATCACCCCGCCGGTGACGACGATGCGTCCCTCGGCAGCCATGCCGTTGGCATAGCCCTTCGGCATTGGCCAGCCAGATGGCTGGAGGATCTGCGCCTTGGGGCGGATTTCCTGCTCGGCTGCTGTCGGCAGCACCGCGAGCTGCGGGCCTTTTGGCGTCGTCACGGACAATTCTCTATCCTTCTCTCATTCCGCAGCGACGCCGGAGGACGTCGCTGCAGCCTGCGCCAGCTGACGCAGGGCAAAGCGCTTCAACTTGCCGGTCTCGGTCTTCGGCAATTGCGTCACGAACTCGATCGCACGTGGATATTTGTACGGCGCGATCTCGCGTTTGACATGCTCCTGCAACTCGGCCACGAGCTGGGCGTCCGGCGTGACACCAGGCGCGGCGACGACATACGCCTTCACGATCATGCCGCGTGCCTCGTCCGGCGCACCGACGACCCCGCACTCCACGACAGACGGATGCGTGAGCAGCGCTGCCTCCACATCTGTTCCTGCGATGTTGTAACCGGCCGACACGATCATGTCGTCGGAGCGCGACTGGTACCAGAAATAACCGTCGCCATCCATCACATAGGTATCGCCGGTGATGTTCCAGCCATTCTGGACGTATTTCCGTTGTCGCTCATCGGCAAGATAGCGACAGCCGGTCGGGCCACGCACGGCGAGACGACCCATCGTCCCCGGTGGCACGTCACGGCCTTCATCGTCGACGATCTTGGCCTCATAGCCTGGCACCGGCTTGCCGGTCGCGCCTGGGCGAATCTCGTCCTCGGTCGCGCTGATGAAGATGTGCAGCAATTCGGTCGAGCCGATACCGTCCATCAGCTTGATGCCGGTGGCCTTCAGCCAGGCCTCGAATGTCGGCTTGGGCAGCGTCTCGCCCGCGGAGACGCATTTGCGAAGCGAGGAGATGTCACGGCCGGCGAGCTTGCCGAGCATGGCCCGATATGCGGTCGGCGCAGTGAAGCAGACCGTGATCTTGTACTGCTCGATCGCATTCAGAATGTCGTCCGGCGTCGTCTTCTCCAGCACCACGAAGGAGGCGCCAATATGCATCGGAAACAACACGCCGCCGAAGCCGAAGGTGAAGGCGAGCGGTGCCGAGCCGACGAAGCGATCCTTCTGCTCGGCGCGCAAGATGTTGCGCGCATAGCCGTCGCAGACCGCGAGCATGTCCCGGTGGAAATGCATGGTGCCCTTGGGATCGCCTGTCGTGCCCGAGGTGAAGGCGATCAGGCAGACGTCGTCGGACGAGGTATCGACAGCCCTGAACTCGGGGCTCGCATCCGCGATCAGCGCTTCGAGCGAATCGGCCGCGCCATTGCCCCAATAGACCACGTGCTTGAGGCCGGGCGCCGCGGCCTTCGCCTTCTCCATCTCCTCGGAGAGCTTTCCGTCACACAGCGCGAGCCCGATCTCCGCCTTCTGGATCGGATACGACAACTCCTTGGCCCGCAGGAGCGGCATGGTCGCCACGACGATGCCGCCGGCCTTGATGACCGCGAGATAGGTCGCGACCATCATCGGATTGTTGGCCGAGCGCAGCAGCACGCGTCCGCCGGTCACGAGACCCAGCTTGCCGACCAGCACATTGGCGATGCGGTTCACGAGCGCTTGCAGCTCGCGATAGGTGTAGCTGACCGCAGGACTGATGACGCAAGGCGCATCGCCGTGGCCTTGCTCGACCCAGCGATCGAGGAAATAGCTGACGCAGTTCAATCGCGCGGGATAGCGCAGCTCCGGTCGCGTGAAGATGAATTCGGGCCAGAGCTCGCGCGGCGGCAGATGTTGCCGCGCGAACGTATCGACATGGGCCGTCGCAGCATTGCCGTCACATGAGCCCGACACTTGAACCTTGGCAGCGTTGGCCATCGCACGCTCCTTTCAGCATGGATTGCACCCGGCAGCACGATCTGGAAAACATTTTAGGCTTAAAGCAATTTGGTGCAATAGTGGATTTTGCGCATTCCTTGCTTTTTCCTGCGGCAAATAGGGTCTGCGGCCCGTCCCGCCGCCTACTTACGGCCGGCTGCGCGCGGCCGATTTCTGCGCCGACGCCTTGGTCTTGGCCAGGAGCCGCATCAATTCCCGCACATCCTTCGGCGTCAGATCGGCGAAGAGGTCGGCAATCCAGGCTTCGTGTTCCGCAGCCATCCTGCGAAACTCGGCGCGCCCGAGTTTTGTGAGGCGGATCACTTGGACGCGGCGGTCCGTCTCCGAGGTACGCCGATCGAGGTGACCGGACTCAACCAGACGCTCGACAAGGCCGGTGACGTTGCCGTTCGACACCATCATGCGCTTGGAGACGTCGGACAGCGTCATGCCGTCCGGCGCCTTGTCGAGCTGCGCCATAAGGTCAAACCGAGGCAGCGTGACGTCGAACCGCTGCCGCAACCGGCCGCGGACTTCCCCTTCGATCAGGGTCGTGCAGGTCAAGAGCCGCAGCCACAGCCGAAGCTCTTCGGCATGGTCCTCCGGCGTTTCCACGGCCTTGGTTTCGGAATCGAGCATGTTGATGCAGTCACTCACGGCCGGCATTGGGGCCGGCACAGATTCCCCAACGTTTTGAGCTTCAAATAAATCGGAGCCGGCCGCAAGTCCAAAGCTGCAACAATCGACCGCAGGTCAATTTCTTTAGGCTTCAAATAATTGGCGCGCCGCTTGCATGCGCTGCTGCCCGCAGGATGCGACGTCTTGAGCTCGGCTTGCGGCGGCGGCCATCATCGGCATAAGCTTGGATTGGAGTACGCGGCTTGCAGCGCAAGCCGATGGTCATGAAGGACAGATCATGAAGACGCAAATGACCTTGGCCGCAGCCGCCATGCTGCTCGGCACCGCGATGAGCCCTGCCCTCGCCCAGGAGAAAATCAAGCTCGGCGTGGTCGTAACCCTGTCGGGACCTGCCGCTGCGCTGGGCCAGCAAGTCCGTGACGGCTTTGCGCTCGCGGTGAAGGATCTCGGCGGCAAGATGGGCGGCCGCGATGTCGAGGTGATCGTCGCAGACGACGAATTGAAGCCGGATGCGGCGGTGACCAAGGTGAAAGGCCTGCTCGAGCGCGACAAGGTCGACTTTGTGGTCGGCCCGATCTTCTCCAACATCCTCCAGGCGATCCACCGGCCCATTACAGAATCGAAAACCTTCCTGATCAGCCCCAATGCCGGTCCGTCGACGTTTGCCGGCAAGGACTGCAATCCGTTCTTCTATGTGACGTCCTATCAGAACGATCAGGTCCATGAGATCCTTGGCAAGGTCGCGCAGGATCGCGGCTATAAGCGCATGTACCTGATGGTCCCGAACTATCAGGCCGGCAAGGATTCGGTGGCGGGCTTCAAGCTCGATTACAAGGGCGAGATCGTCGAGGAATCCTACATGCCGCTGAACACGCTGGACTTCCAGCCGGAGCTTTCGAAGATCTCCTCGAAGAAGCCCGACGCGCTGTTCACGTTCATGCCGGGCGGCCTCGGCGTCAACCTCGTCAAGCAATACCGGCAGGCAGGGCTGGCCGATACCATCCCGGTGCTCTCGGCCTTTACGGTGGATGAATCGACCTTGCCGGCGCAGCAGGACGCGGCCGTCGGCATGTTCGGCGGCGCGAACTGGGCGCCCAATCTCGACAATCCGCAGAACAGGAAGTTCGTTGCCGCCTATGAGGCCGCCTACAACAGCGTGCCCGGCACCTACGCCTTCCAGGCCTATGACGCCGCCATGCTGATCAACAGCGCGATCAAGGCCGTGAAGGGCGACCTCTCCAACAAGGAGGCAGTCGCCGCCGCCTTGAAGAAAGCCGATTTTACCTCGCTCCGCGGCGCCTTCAAATTCAACACCAACGGCTATCCGATCCAGGATTTCTACCTGACCAAGGTCGCCAAGCGTCCGGACGGCAAGTTCCAGACCGAAATCGTGCAGAAGGTCTTCGAGAATTACGGCGACCGCTACGCCAAGGACTGCAAGGCGGCGAACTAAGGCATGATCCGGAAAAGTGCGCAGCGGTTTTCCGAAAAGATCATGCTCAACCATAACCTAAAACCGTATCGCGTTACGGGAGGACTGCAATGAAGAGCGAAATCACCGGCATCACCCGGGCCAATGAGGGCATCCAGGGCATTTCCTGGAACATCCTCGGCCAGACCTATGTGCCGAAGAGCTACACCGAAAACAGCTTCTCCTGGCATGCGACACTGCCGCCGGGCACGTTCGTGCCGCCGCACATTCACCCCGATCAGGATGAGTATCTGTACATGCTGGAGGGCAAGCTCGATTTCATGCTCGGCAATTCGGAGGCGCAGGCGACCGCGGGCGACCTGATCCGCCTCGGCATGGGCGTGCCGCACGGCATCTTCAACAAGTCGGAGCAGACCGCAAAGGTGCTGTTCTGGGTGTCGCCGAGCCGCAAGCTGTTCGATCTGTTCTGGGGGCTTCACAACATGAAGGAGCAGAAGCCCGAGGACGTGGTGGCGATGGCCGCCGAGTTCAACATCCACTTCCTGCCGCCGCCGCCTGGCGGCTAGCCGCGTCTTTTAAGCGCGCACCGCCGCAAGTCCCGGCACTGCGGCGAAGCCTGCCTTGGTGGCGTAGCCACGCACGATCGCTTCGCGCTGGGAATAGCTCAGGACGTTCTCGACATTGTCGAAACCATCAGGCGCAAGCTGCTCGACGGCGTCGATGACGCCTTCGGGACCGCCGCGCCGGTTGGAGCGGACGATCTCCGCCGTCATCGGCAGACGCTTCTTCTCGTACTCGACCAGCGCCTGGCGCGGATGCTCGGCGCGCACCAGTGCATCGGCAAGGCAACGCGCATCGAGGATCGCCTGCGAGGCGCCGTTCGAGCCAACCGGATACATCGGATGTGCGGCGTCGCCGAGCAGCGTGACGCGCCCGGACGACCAATAGGGCAAGGGATCGCGGTCGCAGGTCGGATATTCGTAGAATTCGGGCGTCGCCGAGATCAGGCTCTTTACGTCGATATAGGGCACCGAGAAGCGCGCGACGTGCGGCATCAGCTCCTCGCGGCGGCCCGGCCGCGACCAGTCTTCTTTCCGCGGTGGGGGTGCATTGCCTTCGCCCACCTTGACCAGCACCGCCCAGTTGGTGAGCCGGCTCGCCGGGCTTGATCCTTCCGCGATCGGATAGATCACCACCTTGGCGTTGAGACCACCGGCCACGATCATGGATTTGCCGGTGAGGAACAGCGGCCAGTCGCGGGCGCCGCGCCACAGCATCAGGCCGTTCCAGCACGGCGGCCCCTCATTCGGGAACAGCGTGTCGCGGACGCGCGAATGGATGCCGTCGGCACCGATCAAGATATCGCCGCGCGCGGTGTGGACATGGGCGCCGACCCGATCGAAGAAATAAGCGGTGACGCCGCCCTCGTCCTGCGTGAAAGCGCCGAGCCGGCGGCCGGTGTGAATCGCTTGCTGCCCGAGCCGCTCCTCGACGGCGCGATGAATGACGCCCTGAAGGCGGCCGCGATGGATCGAGAATTGCGGCACGTCGTGGCCGGCGTCGATGCCGCGGGCTTCGCGCCAGACCTCCTGGCCGTGGCGATTGAGATAATAGAGCTGATCGGTGCGGATCGCGACCTCGTCGAGCTTCTGCAACAGGCCGAGCCCCGCCAACTCGCGCATGGCATGCGGCAGCGTGTTGATCCCGACGCCGAGCTCGCGAATGGTGTCGGCCTGCTCGAAGATCTCACAATCCAGGCCTCGCGAGCGCAGCATCAATGCCGTGGTGAGACCACCGATACCGCCACCGACGATAATCGCCTTCATCGCCCTCACTCCACTCGAAACACAGGCAATGGGTTAAGGTCGCACGGGCGGTCACTCCGCCGCAAGCGGCTTTGTCGCCTCCGCCTTGAGCTCGGCCCGGGTCTTGGGTTTAGCCTTAATTCTCAGCTCCTCGAGGTCCTCCCGGTCGCGAACGCTGTTGCGGAAAATCTGATCTTTTCCGGGCAGATATTGCGGCGGGCAGAACACGTCGTTTGCCCCGTACCAGGCTGCCGCCTTCATGGTGAAGAACGGGTCGACAAGATGCGGACGGCCGAGCGCGACGAGATCCGCCCGGCCGGCGGCCAAAATGGTGTTGGCCTGATCCGCCGTCGTAATGTTGCCGACGCACATGGTGGCCACGCGCGCCTCGTTGCGGACCTGGTCCGAAAAGGGCGTCTGGAACATGCGCCCGTAGACCGGCTGTGCGTCGCGCACGGTCTGGCCGGTCGAGACGTCGACGAGATCGACACCAGCCTCGGCAAAGGCGCGCGCGATGGCGACGGCATCATCGCCAGTGATGCCGCCATCAGCCCAGTCGGTTGCGGAGATGCGCACCGACATCGGCTTGTGCGACGGCCATGTCGCGCGTAGCGCCTCGAAGATCTCGAGCGGGAAACGCAGACGGTTGGCGAGCGAGCCGCCATAGTCGTCCGAGCGGGTGTTCGTGAGCGGCGAGATGAAGCTCGCGAGCAGATAGCCGTGGGCACAGTGCAATTCGAGCATGTCGAAGCCGCAGCGCTCGCCGCGCTCGGCCGCCGCGACGAAAGCGTCCCTCACCGCATTCATGCCGGCACGATCGAGCTCGCGCGGCACCTGACTGTCGGGGAAATAGGGCAGCGGCGATGCCGAACAGACCTCCCAACCGCCCTGCTCCAGCGGTCGGTCCATGCCGTCCCACATCAATTTGGTCGCGCCCTTGCGGCCGGCGTGGCCCACTTGCAGGCAAATTTTCGCGGCCGAATTGCCGTGGACGAAATCCACGATGCGCCGCCACGCGGCTTCCTGCTCGTCATTCCAGAGACCGGCGCAGCCGGGTGTAATCCGGGCATCGCGGCCCACACAGGTCATCTCGGTGAAGATCAGCCCGGCGCCGCCGATCGCACGCGAGCCGTAATGCACCAGGTGGAAGTCGGTCGGCACGCCTTCCTTGGCCGAATACATGCACATCGGCGATACCACGGCGCGATTGGCAACCTCCATCTCGCGCAAGCGGAAGGGTTGGAACAGCGGCACGCTCGGGTTGTCGATGTCGACATCGAAGCCGCTGCTGCGCACCTGCCTGGCGAACGTTTTTTCGACCTCGGCCACGAAATCCGGCGCGCGGAGCTTGAGGTTGTCGTAGGTGATTGCCTTCGAGCGAGTCATGACACCGAAGGCGAATTGCACGGGATCAAAATCCCAGAAGCGGTCGACGTGCTCGAACCAAACCAGCGAGACGTCCGCGGCATGCTGCGTCTTTTCGACCTCCTCGCGGCGGCCGTTCTCATAGACCGCCAGCGCCGCCTCGATGCTGGGCGCCTTCTCCATCGCTTCGGCCAGCGCGATGGCGTCTTCCATCGCGAGCTTGGTGCCCGAGCCGATGGAGAAATGGGCGCTCGCCTTGGCGTCGCCGAGCAGGACCATGTTGTCCTTCACCCAGCGCTTGCTGCGGATCATCGGGAAGTTGCGCCACATCGAGCGGTTGGTCAGCAGCTTGTGCCCATCGAGGAACCAGCCGAAGATCTCCGCCATCCGCGCGGCGGACTGAGCCTCGTCCAGCGCCATCAGCCCGGCGCGCGCAAACGTCTGCGGATCAGTCTCAAAAATCCAGGTCGAATGCCCGGCCTCATACTGATAGGCATGGGCGATGAATGGCCCCCACTCGGTTTCCTGGAAGATAAAGGTGAAGGCATCGAGCGGCCTTGTCGAGCCCATCCAGGCGAACTTGTTGGAGCGGACGTCGACCTCGGGCTGGAAGTGATCGACGTATCTCTCGCGGAAGCGGCTGTTGATGCCGTCCGCGAGCAGGATGAGATCGACATCGGCGAAACGGGATTCGTCGTCGATATCCACTTCGAAATGCAGGGAGACGCCGAGCTCGCGTGCCCGCTCCTGAAGAATCAGCAGCAGCTTCTGCCGTGAGCAGCCGCAAAAGCCGTTGCCGCCGACCCGGTGCACCGTGCCGCGGAAATGCACGGCAATGTCGTCCCAATAGGCGAATTCCTGAGTGATGCGGCGGTAGCTCGGAAGATCGTGCTTCTCGAAATTGTCCAGCGTGGCGTCGGAGAACACGACGCCAAAGCCGAAAGTGTCATCGGCTCGATTGCGCTCATACACCGTGACTTCGGCGCCTGGGCGCTGCTTCTTGAGCAGGATCGCAGCGTAGAGACCCGCAGGTCCGCCACCGATGATCGCGATTTTCATGGGAGCCTCGCCAATTCACCTGCAAACTATTTTAAGCCTAAAATAATTTCGCGCAAGCCCCCGTTGCTGGTCTGGCCACCGTACAGACGGTTATCCTAGTCGCCCCTGAAGACCGGCTTCACCTTGTTGGCGAAAGCCTCGAAGGCGCGCTCGAAATCCGCCGTCGTCATGCACAACGCCTGGGCGACGGCTTCCGCCTCGATCGCCTCTTCCACCGACATCGCCCATTCCATCGCCAGCATCCGCTTGGTCATGGTGTTGGCGAAGGTCGGCCCTTCCGCGACCTGCTTGGCCAGCAATTGCGCCTGGGGCAGCACCTGCTCGGGCGTAACGAGGCGGCTGAAAAAGCCCCAGCGCTCGCCCTCCTCCGCGGTCATGAACCGGCCGGTGTAGAGCAGTTCGGAGGCGCGTGACTGCCCGATGATCCGCGGCAGGATCGCGCAGGCGCCCATGTCGCAGCCGGCAAGGCCAACCTTATTAAACAGGAACGCGACCTTTGTGCCACTCGCCGCGAGGCGCATGTCCGACGCCATGGCGATGATCGCCCCAGCGCCGGCGCAGATGCCCTCGACGGCAGCCACGATCGGCTGCGGGCAGGCGCGCATCGCCTTGACGAGGTCGCCGGTCATGCGCGTGAAGGCCGTCAGCCCCTTGGTGTCCATCTTCACGAGCGGGCCGATGATCTCGAACACGTCGCCACCAGACGAGAAATTACCGCCAGCGCCGGTGACGACGATGGCCTTGACCGCGTCGTCGAACGCACAGGCGCGAAAGAAATCGGTCAGTTCCCGATAGCTTTCGAAGGTGAGCGGATTCTTTCGTTCGGGGCGATTGAGCGTAACCGTCGCAACACCGTCGACCACCGCCAGCAGGAAATGCTGCGGCGAGTAATCTGCAAGCGGTATGGTGACGGGATTGGCTGGTCTGCTCATGCGATCTCCTTAGCTTCCTTGTTCCGCGCCTGCGCCACACACGCTAGATTTCACCCCCGGCAACCGCGATCGCCTGCCCGGTGATCGCGCCGGCGCCCTCGCCACACAGCCACAGCACGGCATCGGCCACCTCTTGAGGCGTGATCAGCCTTTCTTGCGGATTATGTTTGGCGAGCTCGGCGATCGCCTGCTCGCGGGTTCTGCCGGTCTTCGCCATGATGTTTTCGATACTGCCGGCGACCAGATCGGTGTCGGTGAAGCCGGGACACACTGCATTCACCGTCACATTACTTCCGGCCATCTCGAGAGCGAGCGAACGCACGAGACCGACCACGGCGTGCTTGGCCGCGGCGTAGGCGCTGACATAGGCATAGCCCTTGAGCCCGGCCGTGGACGCAACTGCGACAATGCGGCCATAGGGACGGTCCTTCATGCCCGGCAATACACCGCGGATGGCATGGACCACGCCCATGAAATTGACATCCATCATGCGGCTGAACAGAGCGCTGTCCGACTTCGCGAATGGCGCCGATTCAGCACTGCCTGCGTTGGCAATCAGGATGTCGATCGGCTTGCGCGTACTCGCCTCAAGGATGGCCGTCTTCAATGAGGCTTCATCAGAGACGTCGGCAACAGCCGCGAAATGCGCCGCGCCTGCGTTGACGGCCTCTGCAAGAGTCGCGGCATTCCGACCGAGCACGGTCACAGTCGCGCCGGCACTGACGAGCGAGGCCGCGATGGCACGGCCGATGCCGCGACCGCCGCCGGTCACCAGCGCGTGCGGCGAATGCGGCAATCCGGACATGCGCTGGCTCCCTGAGATGCTGATCGTTCCCTGGATATATTTTAACCTTCAAATTTTTGCAACGAAAGCGCCGACTGACGATCGGGAACGGCCGCACGGCGATCGGCCCGAAAATTGCTTTAAGTATAAAATTATCCCTTCCCATCGCCCGCGAGCCTGTTAGCATCATAGAGCCAAGCAAAAGGATGTCGCGTGTCGCGGCCAGTGCCAATGATAACAAAGGACGGACGCTTCGCCTACGAAGCCGCGGGCGATCCGGTCGCGACACCTTTGATTTTCCTGCATGGCATTGGCGGCGCGGCGAGAGCCTGGCGGCACCAGCTCGCCACATTCGGCAACCGCTTCCACGCGATCGCATGGGACATGCCGGGCTATGGCGGATCGGCGCCGCTCGCCAGCGTCAGCATCGCTGCCCTGGCGGATGCACTCAAGAGATTCATCGAGCAGCTCGGCGCAAGCAGGCCCATTCTGGTCGGCCATTCGATCGGCGGCATGATCGTCCAGACGTGGCTGGTGCAGTCGCCGAAACTGGCGCGCGCGGTCGTCCTGGCGCAGACCAGCCCGGCCTTCGGCAAGGCTGAGGGCGATTGGCAGAGATCCTTCATCGCAGCGCGGCTCGGGCCGCTCGATCGTGGGGAGACCATGATGTCGCTGGCGCCTTCGTTGGTGAAGGAGCTGGTCGGCGACGATCCCGATCCAAAGGGAATGGAGCTCGCCCGCGAATGCATGGCAAACGTGCCTGAAGCCAGTTATCGCGCCATGATGCTGGCTCTCATCGGTTTCGATCAGCGCAGCACGCTCAGGGATATTTCAGTCCCAACGCTGCTGCTCTCCGGCTCAAAGGACAACAACGCGCCGGCGCTGATGATGGCGAAGATGGCGACCTTTATTCCTGGAGCTGAATATGTCGAGCTCGCTGGCGTGGGCCATCTCGCCAATCTCGAACGCCCCGATATCTTCAACGAAGCGCTCGGCCGATTCCTGAACTCTCTCGCGACCAAAGCCTAAGGTGATTGCGCCATGACCATGCAAGTCGGCAAGAATATCGGCGCAAGCGACAAGGCCGTGCTCGATGCTCCGATCTTCGATCCTGTCGCATACCGCCTCAGTGACGAGCAGGCCGGCATTATCGCGCGCGCCCGCGAGATCGGCCAGAGCGTGTTCGCCGGCCGCGCTGCGACCTACGATCGCGAGGCGACCTTCCCGACCGAGAATTATCGCGATCTGCATCGCATTGGCCTGCTCGGTATTGCCATCCCCAAGAAGCACGGCGGCCTCGGCGCGAACTACCAGACTTATGCCTTGGCGGCGGCCGAGATCGGCCGGTACTGCGGCGCGACCGCGCTGACCTGGAACATGCATGTGTGCTCGACGCTGTGGTCGGGCCCGCTGGCCGACGATCTCGACATGGACGCGGACACCCGCGCCGCGCACGAGCGGCGGTGCGCGGTCCATTACAAGCGCATCGTCGAGGACGGCGCGATCTACTCGCAGCCGTTCTCGGAAGGTGGTGCGGCGGCGGCGGGCGGTGTCGCTTTCGGCACGGAAGCAAGGCCGGTCGAGGGCGGCTGGATCGTCAATGGCAAGAAGATCTTTGCATCGCTCTCCGGTCATGCCGATTATTACGGCGTGCTCTGCACCGAGATCGAGGTAGGCGGGAAGGCATCGCGCCGCAATACGCTTTATCTGGCTATTCCTGCCAAATCGGAAGGCGTCTCGGTCGTTGGTGACTGGGATCCGCTTGGCATGCGTGGCACCGTCTCGCGGACGCTTCTGTTCACGGACGTGTTCGTGCCGGAGGATTCTGCGCTGATGCCGCGCGGCGTCTATTTTCAGGCCGCAATGCGCTGGCCGCACATGTTCCTGACGCTGTCGCCGACCTACATGGGCCTGGCGCAAGCCGCTTATGATTTCACCGTACGTTATCTACGCGGCGCGGTGCCGGGCATGCCGCCGGTCAAACGCCGGATGTACCCGACCAAGCAGATCGCGGTCGCTCAGATGCAGATCAAGCTAGAGCAGATCAAGGCAATCTGGTTCCAGGCCGTGACCGAAGCCCGCGCCAATCCAAGCAAGGAACAGGTGCTGCGCGCCTACGCCGCACAATATTCGGTGATGGAGGGCGCTAATGAGCTCGCCGCGCTCGCAATCCGCACCTGCGGCGGTCAGGCCATGCTGCGGTCGCTGCCGCTGGAGCGGATCTACCGCGACAGCCGCTGCGGTTCGCTGATGCTGCCCTGGACCGCCGAGCTCTGCCTCGACCGGATCGGACGCGAGGCGCTGTACGAGGCCGGCGAGACGGACGACTGACGGTGGACCTCTGTAGCCTGATCGACCGCAACGCGGCGTTCGCGCCAGACAAGACGGCCATTGCCTTCGAACGGGAACGGCTGAGCTATGCCGCATTCGCCGCGCGCATCGAACGGACCGCAACTGCTTTGAAGCGGGAACTCGGCGTCGGCCGCGGGGACCGCGTCGCGATCCTGAGCCTGAACCGGCCTGACTACCTGGTTCTGCTCTACGCTTGTGCGCGGCTCGGGGCGATGCTGGTGCCGCTGAACTGGCGGCTGGCGGTCGCCGAGCAGCTGTTCATTCTGAGCGATGCCGGCGCCAAAGTCCTGGTGCTCGAGCAGGCATTTGAGGGAGTGCTTGGCGAACTTGGGCGGACTGCGCCAGGGACATCGGTCGTCGGCCTCGACTTCACGCCGCCTCGCGGCACGACATTCGAAGATCTGCTGGCTCGCAGCCCGGGCAGCGGCCGCAATCCGCACACCGATCTCTCCTGCCCGCTCCTCATCGTCTACACCTCAGGAACGACCGGACGCCCGAAGGGTGCGGTGCTGCGACAAGAGGCGCTGTTCTGGAACGGGGTCATGAGCCAGCACATGCACAACATGACGTCGGACGACCACGTGCTGACCGTGCTGCCGTTCTTCCACGTCGGCGGCCTCAATATCCAGACAACGCCGGCGCTGCAGTTGGGCGCAACCGTCACGATCCACGCCCGCTTCACGCCGGATACAGCGCTCGCAGCGATCGAACGCGAGCGGCCGACGCTGACCGTGATGGTGCCGGCGATCATCCAGGCCGTGAGCGAGCATCCCGCCTGGACGACGGCCGATCTCTCGTCACTCAAGGCCGTCGCCACGGGCTCGACGATCGTGCCGCCGCACTTGATCGACCGTTTCGTCGCGCGGGGCGTTCCCGTGCTTCAGGTCTACGGCTCGACGGAAACCTGCCCCATCGCCATCTACACCCGCCTCGGCGGTGACCTCTCGAGAGTGGGATCGACCGGACTGGCCGGCCTGTGCTGCGAGGCAAAGGTGGTCGATCAGGCCGGAGCCGAGGTGCCGGCCGGCACACCGGGTGAAATCGCGGTGCGCGGCGCCAACGTGTTCTTCGAATATTGGGGCAATGCGGACGCCACACGTGATGCGCTGCACGACGGCTGGTATCGCACCGGAGATATTGGCCTGTGCGATGCGGACGGCTATTTCTGGGTGCGCGACCGCAAGAAGAACCTGATCATTTCCGGCGGCGAGAATGTCTATCCAGCTGAGGTCGAGCGCGTCCTGCTCGAACATCCCGATGTCAGCGAATGCGCCGTGATCGGCCGGCCGGACCCGCGCTGGGACGAAGTCCCCATCGCTTATGTCATCCGGCGATCCGGCTCGCATCTCGAAGCGGATGAGCTCAGAGCGTACATCCAGGCACAGCTCGCGCGATTCAAAGTTCCACGCGATATCGTCTTCGTCACCGACCTGCCGCGCACTGCGCTCGGCAAGGTGCAGCATTTCTTGCTGAAGCAGCTCGATTCGCAATCGCGCGCGCAAGGAGAAAGATCTTGAAGATTGCGGTTCTGGGTGGGGGAAACGGCTCTTTTGCGGCCGCGGGCGATTTTGCGCTGGCGGGGCACGAAGTCCGGCTCTGGCGCCGCGATGCCGATCAGGTCGCAGCGCATCGCGCCGCCGGCTCGCGCATTCTGGTCAAGGATCATAACGGCCGCCACGAAGTGGAGCTCGCGCTGGTCACAGCCGACATCGCCGAAGCCGTCAATGGCGTCGAGCTGATCCTCTGCCCCGCGCCCGCCTTCGCGCAGCCGGATATTGCCCGTCAGCTCGCCCCGCATCTGCAGGACGGCCAGGTTATTTTTCTGCCGCCGGCGACATTCGGCTCGATGATATTCGCCCAAGCCGCCCGAGATGCCGGTAACCACGCCGAGGTGAGCTTTGCCGAGACCGGGACGTTGCCCTGGCTGACCCGCAAGCATGGACCATTCGAGGTCGCGATCACGATCCGTGCCAAGCGACTGCCCGTCGGCGTGTTCCCGCTCGATCGTGCCGCACATGCGCTCGAAGTCATTGGACGCGCTTTCCCGGGCGTGATCGAACCGTGCGGAGATGCGCTGTCCGGCGCCCTGATGAATGCAGGGCCTATCATCCATCCACCGTTGATCGTGATGAACGCCGGCCCCATCGAACATTTCGAGCGCTGGGACATTCACAAGGAAGGCACCCAAGCCGCGATCCGCCGGGTCACCGACGCGCTCGACGCGGAACGCATCGCGGTGCGCGAGGCGCTCGGTTACGGCGCGCCGCATTTCCCGCTGGCTCATCACTATGCGAAGGAAGGCGAGATTTGGATGTATGGCCGCGGCTCGCACGACCGGCTGACCGATTCCGGCGACTGGCGCGAACGGATCGTGCTGACCGTGCACCGCTACATGCGAGAGGATCTGCGGCTCGGGCTGTCGTTGCTGGTCTCCGTCGCCGCCTTGGCTAGCGTGGCCACACCGCTGGCCAAAGCGTTCCTCGCGATCGGCGGTGCGATCTGCGGCGAGGATTTTGCGCGAGAGGGCCGAACGCTCGAGACGCTGAGGCTCGGCAATCTCAGCAAGGCTGAATTGCAGACGCTGCTTCGCACTGGATTCTGATCGATGACCAATCACGTCAATATCGCCTGTCTCGGGGCTGGCCGCATGGGACGCGGCATCGCCGTCGCGTTCGCCTATGCGGGGCACGAGGTCACGATGATCGACATCAAGGCGCGCGCCGCGGACGATTTCGTCAAGCTGGAGGCGGACGCGCTCGGCGAAATCAGGAAGACCTTTGCCAGCCTGTCGAAGCTGGGGCTACTGAGGGAGATGGACGTCGATCCGCTGATCGCGCGGGTCTCGGTGGTGGCGGCCGGCGACAGCGGCGCAACGCTGTCCGAGGCCGGTATGGTCTTCGAGGGCGTCCCTGAGGTCGTTGAGCTCAAGCGGGAGGTACTGGCGGCCGCCTCGAGGCAAGTCGGCCCGGACACGATCATTGCATCGACGACGTCGACGATCCTCGTCGACGATCTGTCCGGCGCGATCGTGAACCCTCGCCGCTTCCTCAACGTGCATTGGCTCAACCCGGCCTATCTGATCCCGCTGGTCGAAGTTTCGCCTGGCAAGGCCACCGATCCCGCCATCATCGACGAGGTCAAGGCGCAGCTCGAAAGCATCGGCAAGGTACCCGTGGTCTGTGCGGCGACGCCGGGCTTCATCGTCCCGCGCATCCAGGCGCTGGCGATGAACGAGGCCGCTCGGATGGTTGAGGAGGGTGTCGCCAGCGCGGAAGAAATTGACAAGGCGATCCGCTACGGCTTCGGCTTCCGTTACGCCGTGCTCGGCCTGCTCGAATTCATCGACTGGGGTGGCGGCGACATCCTGTACTACGCGAGCCGCTATCTCGAAGGTGCACTGGGAAGCGATCGCTATCGGGCGCCAGAGGTGATTTCGCGCAACATGAGCGAGGGCCGGATCGGCCTGCGGACGGGCGCGGGCTTCCTCGACTACTCCGGCCTCGATGTCGATGCCTATCGTGTCGAGCGACTCAGGGCCATGGTCGACCTGCTCCGCCACTTTGGCCTGGCGCGACCGCCCGTGCTGGATCGCGGCTAGCCGAAGACGTCCTGGAGCACACCTTCGCGGACGACGGCAACACCGTCGAGCTCGATCGTCGTTCCCATCATTGGCAGGTCGAAATGACCCGCCGTGTAGCGGCCCGCGAATTCATTCGCACCAGTCGAGAACAGGAAATTGCCCGCCACAGCGCGAAGCTCGGTACCGTTGGTATCGCGCTGGTCGTACATCGAGAGCGCCTCGTACCGCGCGCCGGGGTTCATGCCAAAACCGACATGCGAGACCGCATAGGCTTCGCGATCACCCCAGGCGGCGAGATAGCTGCGCATCATCGCGGCATCCGTACCTTCGCCTTCCAGCTCGACGACGTAATCGTCCTTCAGCGTCATCTTCACGGGTGACGTCAGATAACGTTTGAAGGTCAGGTTGATGTCGCCGGGCGCCATCACCAGCGTGCCGTTGATGGTCCCACTCTTGGGGAAGCTGACGACGATGCCACCCGGCCAATGCGCGAGTGTGCCGGGTTTGTCGGTCCAGCCCCACACGCCGACCGTGGAGGCTCCGACCATGTCGACGTCAAGCGCCGTTCCGGCCTTTGAAGTGACCCGCATCCGCTTCGTTCCGCGCAGCATCTTCGCCGCGGCACGAACGCGCTTCTCGAGCGCGGGATCCGGCACCATCCGTTCCAGGGCCTCGGGATGCTCGTTCGAAATCACCAGAATGCGCGCGCCAGCCTTGAGAATTTCGGGTGTCTCCACCGCGTGCATCAGGCCCTCGATGGTGCAATCCACCACAAAGCCGGCCAGCTGAAGCGCGCTGATCACCGGCCCCAGCTGCTGGATCGCCTCGCTCGCCCCGGTCGAGCGAACCGGAACGACATGACGGTTACGCGGTGTCGGCATTACCACGTGAAACGGCCGTGCCCCCATCCGCAGCAGCGCGAGCTCCGCCAGATGCACGTTCAACGCGCGCGACTGGGTTTCCGAGAGGATCGCCGCGGTATCGCCCGCCCTGACGGCGCATCGGTCAAAGATTTCGCAAAATGCGTCGATCCATTTTGCCTCGATGCGATCAGCCAGCATGGTCCACTCCCGGTCGTCAGGATTCTCTATTTGTCTGTTACGCTTCGGGGAAGCCCCGGAGCAGATACGATCGCACGGCGCCCAGCAGACCGTTCAGGATCAAACCCAGCAGCGAGATCGTGATCAACGGAACGAACATGTCCACGGCCTGGAAAGTTCGAGCCGCCGTCACGAGCGCATGGCCTAATCCATCCGTCGAGGTGATCATCTCGGCCAGAAACACCACGATGCAGGAAATGACAAGGCCGATCCGGCAGCCGGTCAGGATCGACGGCATCGCCGCCGGCAGCACGACCTTGAAGAGGATTTCATAGCGCGGCGTTCCTGCCGCCATTGCCGACCAGATCAGCTTCTGCTCCACGGTCGACGCGCCGTAATAGCTCGAGAGCAGAATGGGAAAGAGTGCGTCCGCGGCTACCAATGTGATCTTGGATCCGTGGCCGAAGCCGAGCAGCAACAGCAATGCCGGATAGAGCGCGACCTTGGGCAAAGGCGCCAATACGCGCACGATTGGTCGAACCACGGCATTGATCGCGGGACTGGCGGCGGCGGCGATGCCGATACTGACACCCAGCACGACGGCAATCGCGAATCCTGCAAACAGCCGGATCAGGGTCGCCGCGATCTCCTGCTGAAACGTCCACGTTACGAGTTGCTGGAGCAGCCGACCGAAGACATATCCCGGCGGCGGCAGCAGAGCCACAGGCGCAAGGCCTGTTGACACGAGGCCTTGCCATACTGCGATCACCAGTACGATTGGCGCGAGCCCGAGAGCAAGATTTGGGGAGAGAAGGCGCGACATCACGAGAAGCTCAGCGGCAGGTCGAATTGAGGCTCGGACCAGCGGACAAGGTGGGCACGAACCCTTTCGAAAATCGCGTCGAGGCAGATTCCCATTGCCCCCACGATGATGATCATCGCAAAGACGGTGTCGTATTGGCCCATGTCGAGTGCGTTGAACAGGATGTTCCCGGCGCCGGACTGACGGGCGATCATTTCGCTGGTGATCATCGTGATCAGCGCCAGCACCAATCCCGTGCGGCAGCCGGTCAGAATTTCCGGCAGGGCCGCGGGCAACACGATCCGCACCAGGCGCTGCGCCGGAGAAAGCCCCATCGCGGCGCCCGACCACAGCATCTTTTCCTCAACCGCTTTGGCACCCTCAAAACTGTGATAGATCACGGGCAGGCTGACGCCCAGGAAGATCACCAACGTCTTCGTAACGTCGCCAACCCCCAGCCACAGCATGATGATCGGCATCAAGGCCGCCTTCGGCACCGGATAGATCACCATCAGGAGCGGATTGAAGAAGGCCGCGACAGCAGCGCTACGTCCCATTAACAGCCCAAGTGGAATCGAAACAAGCACGGCCACGCCAAACCCGATTGCCATGCGGCGGAGCGAGGCCAGGATATTGATCAGCGCTTCCCTGTCGCCAAGGATGTCCGGAATCGCGCGGATTGCTTCGATCGCCGTGGGAAAGCTGTCATTCTTCAGCGCGAGTGACGCGACCTGCCACACCGCCAGCAGTCCGATGCAGGCGAGCACCGGGGCAGCGCGTTTCACTATGGCGGCCGACGACATCATGCGAGCGAGCCGGCTTCGTCGCTTTCATCGAACATGCGCTCGATGTCGACGACGTACTTCTGGTAGCGCGGATCAAGCAACAGCTCGCTGCGGCGGCGCGGCCGCGGCAGATCGATGTCGATGACCTGCCGGATGCGGCCTGGCGATTTCGACATCATCACGACCTTGTCGGACAGGAAGACGGCTTCGTCGACCGAATGGGTGACGAATAGCACCGTCTTGCGATCACGCTCCCAGATGTTCAAGAGGTCGTTCTGCAAGCGGGTCCGGGTATAGGCGTCGAGCGCGCCGAATGGTTCGTCCATCAACAGGACTTCGGGATGGTAGGCGAGCGTTCGCGCCAGCGCGACACGCTGCTTCATTCCGCCTGACAGCTCCTTGGGGTAGAAGTTCTCGTAGCCCTTGAGGCCGACCATCTCGATCAAGGTGCGGCTCTGCGCTTCGGCGTCAGTGGCGCCCACGCCTTGCTGGCGGGGGCCGTACATCACATTGCCGAGCACGGTCTTCCAGGGAAACAGCGCAAATTCCTGGAACACGGGTCCGCGATCCGGACCCGGCCCTGTGATCGCGTTCCCCTTCATCTTCGCCGCGCCGCTGGTCGGACTGACGAAGCCTCCGACTATGTAGAGCAGGGTCGACTTGCCACAACCGGATGGGCCGAGGATGGAAACAAAAGCGCGTTCCTCGATCGTCAGCGAGATGTCCGACAGCGCCACATGAGCTCTGCGCGCCGAGGTCTGAAAGACCTGCGACACGTGGTCGATCTCGATGATCGCAGGAGCCGGCTCTTGTCGCGTCACCGGTTTCACCCATTCGCTTGATCTTGAAGGCACTACCTTCATCGCGTCTCTCGCTTCGCTCGCGCGCGAACATCGCGCGACACGCCCCGCTGAATGTCCTCCATCAGCGGCAAGACCTTAGCAAGAAACTTGCCAGACTGACGCTCGTGTTCGCACGGGTGCAGTTCATCATTCGAACCAAGGCCATTCCGCCGGGCCCTCGTGCGTAACGGCTCCGCCCGGCGCCTGCCCGACGAGTCGCGCATACTTTGCGAGCGCGCCGGCGCGATGGCGAGGTGACCGCGGCTTCCAATGGCACCGACGTGCCGCAAGTTCCTGCTCATCGACCAGCAAATCCATCCGCCGGTTTGCGGCATCAATCCGGATCCTGTCGCCGTCACGAACTAGCGCCAGGGGACCGCCAACAAAGGCTTCGGGAGACACGTAGCCGATACACATGCCGCGGGTCGCGCCAGAAAACCGTCCATCGGTGATCAGGGCCACCTTCTCGCCCATGCCCTGCCCGTAGATCAGCGCGGTGACGCCGAGCATCTCGCGCATGCCGGGGCCGCCGACCGGCCCTTCATTGCGGATCACCAGCACATCGCCTGCCTTGTAGCTGCGGTCGCGAACCGCCGCGACGCAAGCCTCCTCGTCTTCAAAAACGCGTGCGACGCCCTCGAAGAACTGGCTCTTCAATCCCGCAACCTTGATCACCGCGCCGTCGGGGCAAAGATTGCCTTTCAGCACCGCCACGCCGCCATCGGGCATGATCGGCGCGCGGGCCGCGTAAACGACCTCACCATCGGGCGCATTAGCCGCACGATGTTCTTCGGCAAGCGTGCGGCCTGTGATGGTGATGCAGCTGCCATCGATATGCCCGCTCTGGATCAGTTCGCGGACCACCACGGCGGCGCCGCCGATGTCGTAGACGTCCTTCGCAGTGTATTTGCCTCCGGGCCGCAGATTCCCGATCAATGGTGTCCTGGCAAAGACCTCGCCGACGTCATCGATCGTGAACGCGATGCCCGCCTCGTTCGCGATCGCCGGAAGATGCAGAGCGGCATTGGTCGAACCGCCCGTCGCTGCGACGATCGCCGCACCATTCTCCAGGGACTTCCGCGTCACGATGTCGCGCGGCAGCGGACCGCCGCGGTCCAGCATCTCCATGATTAGGCGCCCGGCCCGGCGCGAGATTTGCGCTCGCTCAGCGTAGACACCGGGGATCATCGAGACGTTGGGGATGGTGAGGCCCAGCGCCTCCGACACCATACCCATGGTATTCGCAGTGAACTGGCCCGCGCACGCACCGATAGTCGGCAGGCAGGCGCGCTCGATCCGCTCGAGCGTCGCGTCGTTGATCTCGCCGGTCATAAAGCTGCCGACGGCCTCATAGGAGTCGAGCACCGTCAGGGTCCGCCCGTCCGCGCGGCCCGGCAGCGAGCTGCCGCCGTAGATGAAAATGGACGGCACGTTGCAGCGAACCATGCCCATCATCACGCCGGGAAGCGTCTTGTCGCATCCACCGTATCCGATCAGGGCGTCGTAAGCCAGACCATGGACGACCGCTTCGATCGAGTCCGCGATCAACTCGCGCGAAAACAGGGAGAACTTCATCCCCTCATGATTCATGCTGATGCCGTCGGAAACCGACACGGTGGAGAACTCCCGCGGTGTGCCACCGGCCTCCTCGATTCCGGCCTTGGCCGCGGCGACCTGAAACTCATGGGTCATATTGCAGGGCGTCTGCTCGCCCTTCATGCTGACGACGCCGACCATCGGCTTGGCGATCGCGGCGTCGTCGAGACCCATTGCGCGCATGAATGCACGGTGTGGGGCTCGGTCGAGACCGTCTGTGGTGACCCGTGATCGCAGCTTCTTCATACGTGGATCTTCTTCATGCTGCGTTCCGGATGATCCGGGACGCCACGATCCCCTGGCCTGGATAATTCGCCTGCTCGCTTATTGCAGCGGAGCGACGATCGTCGGATGCTTGAACTGTGCGACATCCAGCTTCGGCAGCATTCCCATCTCTGCATAGATGTCCAGCATCTTCTGGATCGCGGGGAAATTCGGTGCCGCACCCGGATCGCGACCGAAATCGTTGTCCTTGAGCAGGTAAGTCTCAAGCACCGGAATAGGCGCCTTCAGAACTTCATTGACCACCTTGAGGGTCTCTTCGCGGTTTGCCAACGCTTTCTTCATGCCCGACGTGATGTCGCGGACATAGGTCTTGACCAGTTCGGGGTTCTTGTCGACGAAATCGGCACGGCAGGCTTCCAGGATATGCACGATGTTCGGCATGGCCTGCGACAACGAGAACAATTTCCTTGTGCCGCCCTTCGCCTCCGCACGCGCGGCAAAGGGCTGGTTCATGTTGACCGCATCGACACGGCCCTGCCGGAGCGCGTCTTCAGAGACGGCAAAGCCAACCTCGACCAGCTTGATGTCCTTGGCAGGATCGACACCATTCTGCTTCAGGAGCAGGTTGAACGGCCCCTGCGTGCCGCCGCCGATCACAGAAATTCCGACCGTCTTGCCCTTGAGATCGGCAATGGTCTTGATCGGCGAGTCATCCATGACAGCCCAATAGACCGAAAAGCCGCCGGGCTTCTCGAAAACGTGCTGTGCCACGATGTAGGCTTTGAGGTTGCCTCCGACCACGCCATTGGAGAGCGAGAGTGGCGCCTGCGTCGCGCAATCCAGCGCCCCGGCTGCGAGTGCCTGCGTCATCGGGGCGGTGCCCTGAAATTGAGTCCATTCGATGTTGTAGGTCTTGCCGATGTTGGGAAACTCGGCCGGGCGCCGCATCATCCAATACTTGGATTCTTCGGCAGGGATGGTCCAGCCGACGCGGATTGTCTGCTGCGCCTGCGACGGGGCTGCGTCCGCGATCAGGGCCGCAACCGCGCTCATTGCCAGGATCCACCTCGAAACGGTTCGCATCATCCCACTCCGCTGCTCCGGCGCCGACGGGCGCCACCGAACCCGACCTGTCCAAATGTTTCATGGTTCAAACAATCAGGCAAGCCATGCATGCCCACCGGTGTCACCGAACGATACGCCATGTAAGGTAAGGCGGCGGTCGCACGGCGTTGCGCTGCGGCAGAGGAGGCAACCTATGGCTGATGCGAGCAGAACAAACCCGCAAGATGTCGAGAGGCTCGGCTATATCGGCCTTGGGCTCATGGGGGCACCCATGACCAGGCGCTTGCTCAAGGCTGGCCATCAGGTCACCATCTGGAACCGTTCGCAGGACAAGACGACTCCGCTGGTCGAGGCCGGCGCAGTTCGGGCAGCCACGCCCCGCGACGTGATGGCGAATTCGGACATCGTTTTCATGTGCGTGACAGACGCCGCCGCCGTTCAAGAGGTGATCTTCGGGCGCGAAGGTCTTTCATCGGCGCCCGGCGCCGGCAAGCTCGTGGTCGACTTCTCGTCGATCCATCCTGACGCCGCACGCGATCTTGCAGCGCGTCTGAAAGACGCGAACGATACCGGTTGGATCGATGCGCCTGTGTCCGGGGGTACGAAGGGCGCTGAGGAGGGCACCCTTGCGATCATGGCTGGCGGAGAAGCGCGCGACATCGAGAGGGTGCGGCCCTATGTGCTCGCCATGGCGCGCAGGTTCACCCACATGGGCTCGATCGGCGCCGGCCAGACCACGAAGCTGTGCAATCAGGTGATCGTCGGATGCGCGATGGCCGTCCTCGCGGAGGCAACGCGCCTTGCCGTGAACGCCGGAATTGACGCCAACCGATTGCCCGAAGCGCTCGCCGGCGGCTTTGCGGATTCCATCCCACTCCAGCTCTTCGTGCCGCGAATGGTTCAGGGCATTCACACCCCACCGCTCGGTCACATCGCAACGATGCTCAAGGACCTCGATACGGTCGCGGACGTCGCACAGGCGACGTCGACGCCGGTGCCGATGGCCTCGCTTGCAGGGCAACTTTTCAGGTTGGCGAAGGCGGCGCGCGGCGCGCAAGCGGATGCGCTTGAGATCTACAAGCTTTCAGGGCAGAGCCTTGCATCGTTGAACGCGACCTAAGTACGCTACGGCGCTTTCTTGCGCTCAACGTCGGACCGGAACCGACCAAATGTCCCACGCGCGAAGAGCAGCGGCTCTTTCGCGTTGTAAGTATAGGCCTCGACCGCGCCGAGAAAGATCACATGGTCGCCGCCATAGTAACGATTCACCGAGCGGCATTGAAAATTGGCGACGCTCTCAGCGAGCACGGGCGCATTGCCGAGGCCCGGCGACCAAACCACGCCAGTGAACTTGTCGTCCGACGACTTGGCGAATTTGTTCGCGAGCGCCTGTTGCGAAGCGCCAAGCACGTTGACCGTAAAATGACTGGCGTTTTGGAATACGGTCAGACTCGAGGAATAAACGACAAGGCTCCACAGAACCAGCGGCGGATTCAGCGAGACCGAGGCGAACGAATTGCAGGTCAGGCCATAGGGCTTCCCATCAGCGGCCGCGGCCGTGATGATCGTCACACCCGTCGCGTAGGTGCCGAGCGCGTTGCGAAAATCGCGGGGGTCGATTGGCGAGTTGTCGCTCGCGAATTCGTTGGCTGGATCGGAAGCGGCCGGCTTCTTCGGCAGATCATTCATCGGCCGGCCTCACAGCGTGAGATTCTCGGACGGCAGGCCCAGCGCCACGCGTCCGTAATTGGTCCCGGCCGCGTCGAAGTTGAACGCGAGATGCGAGTTGATCGCGTGCGCATCGCGGAACTGCCGCTGCAGCACGCCCGTCGTGAACAGGCCGCGCGCTCCGCTCGCGGCAAACAGCATGGAGACCGCCTCGGTGCACAGATTCACCGAAAAGGCTCCATCGCGCCGATATCTGGTCTTGGTCGCCATATCAGGAATACGACCGCACCGAGCGTCCTCCATCGCATTAAGGCAGGCCGAGCGCATGATCAGGCGTCCAGCGTCGATCTTGGCCGAGGCCTCAGCGATCTTGATTTGCGTGCTTTGAAAGTCGCTCAGCTTGGCGCGGTTGTAAGTCGAAATGCGATGACGCGCGACCTCGGCGTAATCGTCGAGGCAGGCCTGCGCGTTTCCAAGCGCAACACCGGATAGGACGTAAGGAAAAAGCGAGAAGACAGGGAGCGCATACAGCGGATTCGGATTGACCTTGCTGCCCGGCGTTGGGCCTCCGGCGAGTTCGCCGACGGCGACCGTCATATGGTCAGCAACGAAGGCGTCCTTGACCTCCACGTCGCATGATCCCGTCCCGCGTAATCCCGCGACATTCCAGGTATCGAGGACTTTGTAGTCGCCTTTGGGCAGCAAGAAGATTCGATACGCGATGCCGTCGGCCTCGTCATCGGAGTAAACGACGCTTGCAAGCATATTCCATTCGCAGGAAGCAACGCCGGAGGAGAACGGCCAGCTACCATGCAGCCGATATCCACCCGCGACCCTGGTGGCGCGGCCGGCCGGAAAAATGAAGGAGGACGCAATCAACACGTCCGGATCGCGGTCCCAGACCAGATCCTGAGCCTTCTGCTCGAACATGCCGAGCATCCAATGATGACTCGCCAGGTTGGCGAGGTTCCAAGCCACGGAGGCATCCGCCGATCCGAGCAGTTCGGCGCAGTCGACCAGGGCGACGTAATCAAGCTCGGCGCCGCCAATCCGCCTCGGCTGCAGCATCCGGAACAGACCGGCATCGTGGAGATCCCTTTCAGTCTCCGGCGGAAGATGCCGCAGCTCCTCCGTCCGCGCCGCCCGTTCTCGCAACCGAGGTAGGAGCGCCCGAGCCTCCGCGATCATTGCCGGATAGGCGCGCTCACCGGCTTCCAGCCCGGCGGGCTCGCTCATGCTCGGCTCTCGACCAAGCGCCATGCCGTATCCCTCACTTTCACATATTTATGCGGCGGGCCCTTCACCAAATCAAGTCAAGGGAGGGCTAGCAGGTGCGGTCGCGGGGCACCTCGGCCGGACAATGAAGCAGGATCGCTTGCGCGAGCATTGCAAGGCGGTGATCTGCGGGCATCGCCATACTTGCCCCGCGGCGATCAACTGCCTAGCTCAAACCGGTCGAAGGCTTGACTGATCCAAAGGCGCCCTTTTCGGCGAACTCCGCGATGCGACGTTCGTCGTAGCCGAGCGTATCGTGCAAGACTTGTCTCGTATGCTCGCCCAGCAGCGGAGCAGCCACGGGATCAATGGCCGCAGTCAGGCTCATCGTGATCGGCGGCTCGATGTTGGGGACCCATTCTGCTGTACGATGCGGAATCCGGCTCAAGCGGTGGCGCTCGCGCGCCTCCGGCGCATTGAACCCCTCCTCAACCGTTCGAAGATAGCCGACCGGGATATTTGCCAGCTTCATCTTTGCCATCCAGTTCTCGAGGGTATCGCTTGCAAAGACCCCCGCAATAGCTGCCCGCAGGAGCTCCTTGTTCTCGGAGCGGGCCTTCCGCGTTGCAAATCGCGGATCGGTGATCAGATCGGGCCGGTTGAGCACCTCGACCACGAGCCGGCGATAGAGCCGGTCGTTGGCACAAGCCATGTAGAGCGGCCCATCGGAGGCCTCGTAGACGCCGACGGTGGGAGAGCCGCTCGGCGAATTGCCAAACCGGCCAGGATTCTCGCCGTTGATCAGATAGGCCATGCCGTAGAAACCCGTCATCCCCATCGCGACATCGAACAGCGCCACCTCGACATGCTGCCCGCGGCCGAGCCGGTCCCGCGCCAGTAATGCCAGCAGGATTGCGTTGCAGGCAGACATTCCCGTTGCCATATCCACGATCGGCGGGCCGGTACGAACCGCCGGGCCATCGGCAAACCCGTTGAGCGACATGAAGCCGCTCTCCGCCTGCGTGATGGGATCGAAGCCCGGGCGCGAAGCGAACGGTCCGGTGCGTCCGTAGGCGGAGATCGAGCAATAGACCAGCCGCGGATTGAGCGAAGCGACAGCTTCGTAATCGAGGCCGAACCTCTTCATGACCCCGCTGGAAAAATTCTCGACGAGGACGTCCGCTTTGCGGATCAGGTCGAGCGCGATTTCGCGGGCCTCTGGCACGGCAAGATCGAGCACGATGCCACGCTTGTTGCGGTTCAGGCTAAGATAGGCGGCACTCTCTCCGCCGATTTCGGCGTGTTCGTAGGCACGTGTGTCGTCGCCGCCGTCGGGATTCTCGATCTTGATGACTTGCGCGCCGAAATCAGCAAGCGTCTGTGTGCAGGCCGGGCCGGCAACGACACGCGTAAAATCGACAATCAGCAGACCATTGAGCGCAGTTGGCCCTTCCGTCGTCCGCGACGAACGTTCCGGCAATTGAGGCTTGGTAGGCATTGATGGCGCTCCTTTACATCGGCTTATGGCCGCCGAATTTCCTGCAAGACCGAACTTAAAGCCCGACGCCACCGACTTCGCAAGTGTTTCACCCGGCTCGCCTGAAACGCAAAAGGGCCCGGCAGCCATCCGGCTGCCGGACCTCTTGACACTCTGCGCATTTGGGCTGCGCCACATCTCGCCAGCGAGGCTGGTAGTCGCGTTTCGCATCACGGGGAGCTCAGCGCCACCACTTTCGCCAGCAAAGCGTATGAGACCAGACCCAGCGCACCTCGGGCTGATAGAGGCCGACAGCCCGTCTGGATGAAGTATTGGCGGACACGGGATCGTCCATCGTATCCCAAACGACGCTGTCCCAGCCGATACGGCGCCCCCTTGCCTCGATGGCTCCCATCAACCTGATTTGGAGCCCGCGCCTCAATGCCGCCGCAAGACCCCGAACGTTGAGAAATCGCCGCAATGTCGCACGTGTGTGGACGATACAACATCGGCAAAAGGCGACTGCGGCATCGCCAGATAGACCAGGCACCAGGTTCCAAGTCGAACCGGGGGATCGCCGCGGCGTCGAAAAACGTCTGCTGATGCAGATCGGCGAAGCTGCCGGCAACGTCATCATCAGACGCTTCGGCCACACAAATTCTGTACATGGCATACCCATCGGGGAGAAGTGACCTTGATCCGTCGTGCGGCGATGTCGCCGCAGTGGAAGCCTCACTTGCTCAGCACGACCTTGACGCCGACCCAGATGGCCCCCATCAGACCGGTGGCGATCACCGTGATTACGACCTTGAATGCATAGCTCTGCGCCTGCTCCACGCTCTTCCGCCATCGCCGCAGATGCTGGAAGTCCGCCCTGAGCTCTTTCCGATCGTCATCCTCAATTCCAAAAGAGGCCAGCACCGACGCCATTGCTTTCAATACGATCGCATCGATGCTCTCCTGCCGCAGTCTGTGTTGCGCGGCCAGCGTCTCGGCAACGATGGCCTTGATTTCGTCGTCCGGCATCTTCACCGCCTGATGATCCTTGCAACGTTCTCGAAGCCGCGCTTGGCGAAGTAGAATGTGGCGACGAGATTGGCTGTGACAGCCGCAAATCCTGCGAGAGCGTCCGTAGAGTCAAGACCAAGCACTTTTACCCAACGTTCAAACGAACTTGCGGGTCTGGCAAAAGTTAGCCGATCAGGAGAATCGGCCATGACACCCAAGGCGACGTCCGAAGAGAGATCGCGAAACCTGCCGGCAGCCAAGCCGCGCAGCGACAACAAGCCGCGGAGCGCTGATAGGCTGCGCATCGACAAGGCGCGAGAGACGCAACAAGTGATCATTGAAGACGCCAGCGAGACCGAGGACAGGGACCCCGACCTCGTGCGCGGCGATGGCGGCACCATCGACCTTCCCACTAAACCCGGCGATTTGTCGAAGGACGATTAGGCGGAACCTACCTGACGCGAGGCGCGTTTACTCTCGTTGGAAGGAACGTTCGTCGATGAGTCACACTGTCCTGGTTGTTGACGACGACCCCGCCGTCCTCGAGGTGATCGTCGGCATGCTGGAAGATCTCGGCTGCCAGGTGGTCAGCGCCCAAAACGGTCGGGATGCGCTCGATCAGATCAAGGAGAACCAGGACATCTCCGTCCTGATCACGGACATCAATATGCCGGGCATGGATGGTCATGAACTGGCCGAGCTGGCCAAGCGAATCCGCCCCGAGTTGAAGATGCTTCAACTATCTGGTCGCGAACCCCGGCGCGGCGGCCTGCCGATGATCAGGAAACCGTTCTCGTTCGAGGAACTCGCTGACGTCATCCAGCGAACCACCGGCATTTGCTGACGTCACGCCCAAAAGAAAGGCCCGCAGCGGAATGCTCCGTGCGGGCTGAACCAAACTCTTTGGACGATGCCATTCTGCCAGTGTTTTGCCCGACGTGTCAAACACCGTCGCACGCAAGAGGAAGCCCTTCCTCCCAGCTAGATATGTGGTGGGCAAGGGGCTTGCTTCAAGTCCCTGCTCCTGCCGTAGAACCCGTGGCCCGGCCAACACATCGAGGGGTCACGACATGCCTGTATTGCTTCCGACGTCCCGTTCGCGCCACGAGGCTCGTCGCGCCGGCGCGGGCAGCGCAGCGACGACCGATCATGCCGTGGTGATCGCCGGCTGTGGCCCGACCGGCCTGATGCTGGCTGCGGAGCTCGCTCTCGCCAATGTCGACGTCGCAGTGGTCGAGCGGCGTGCGAACCAGGAGCTGGCCGAGACGCGCGCCGGCGGATTGCACGCCCGCACCATCGAGATCCTCGATCAGCGCGGCGTCGCCGACCGCTTTCTGCGCGAGGGCCAGATCACCCAGCTCGCCGGCTTCGCCTGGACGCGGCTCGACATCAGCGACCTCCCGACCCGGCACGCTTACGGCCTCGCGCTGCGGCAGAGCCACATCGAACGCATCCTGGCCGGCTGGGTCGAAGAGCTCGCAGTGCCGGTCTATCGCCACGCCGAGGTGACGGGATTTGCGCAGGATGAGACCGGCATCGACGTCGCACTGTCGGGCGGAAAGAAGCTGCGCGCAAATTATCTCGTCGGCTGCGATGGCGGCCGCAGCATCGTGCGCAAGACTGCAGGCATCGACTTCGCCGGCTTCGATCCGACGCTCAGCAATCTCATGGCCGAGGTCGAAATGCGCGAGGCGCCAGCCCTTGGCCTGCGTCACGACGCGCTCGGCTTTCACGGCCTCAGCGAGACCGAGAGCGGCCGCGTGCTGGTCGTCGTGACGGAAGCAACGCTCGAGCGCACCGGCGAGCCCACCTTGCGCGACCTCAGCAAGGCCCTCGTCGCGGTCTACGGCACCGATTTCGGCCTCCACAGCCCCGCCTGGATCTCCCGTTTCACCGATGCGGCACGGCAGGCGGTATCCTATCGCAGCGGACGCGTGCTGCTCGCCGGCGATGCCGCGCATATCCATCACTCCGTCGGCGGGCAAGGCCTCAACCTAGGTGTGCAGGACGCCGTCAATCTCAGCTGGAAGCTGGCGCAGGTGGTCAGGGGCATCTCGCCCGACAGGCTGCTCGACACCTACCATTCCGAACGTCACCCCGTTGCCGCACGCGTCTTGCGCAACACCATGGCGCAGATCGCGCTGCTCCGCCGCGGCGATGACGGCCTCAAGGCCGCGCGCGACGTCGTCTCCGAGGTGCTCGCCATGGACCAGCCGCGCCAGCGCGTTGGCGCAATGATGAGCGGGCTCGACATCCGCTACGATCTCGGCGATGGCCACGCGCTGCTCGGGCACCGCATGCCGGATCTCGGTCTGTCGGTCGAAGGCCAGAAGCTCAAACTGTTCACGCTGCTGCACAGCGCGCGCGGCGTGCTGCTCAATTTTGGCAAGCCCGACGGCATCGACGTTACGGCCTGGGCGGATCGCGTCAGTTACATTGTCGCCGATTACGATGGCCCATGGGAGCTTCCGGCTATCGGATGGGTCGCCCCGCCGAGCGCAGTGCTGGTGCGACCCGACGGCCATGTGGCCTGGGTGGGAGACGAGAGTCAACGCGGACTGGCGGATGCGCTGACAACCTGGTTCGGACCGGCTGCTGCGTAGCGCACGAACGTCACAGCCGCGACACCCCGCGGGCTGATCCGAACTCTTTCGATGATGCCATTCTGCCAGTGTTTACCAGTCCAGAACTCGATCTCGCGCCCGACGAAAGCGGACAATCTCACCGTGATTGTGCCAATCTTCCCATCCGACTGGAAGGGAAGAATGTCGACCCACAGGGTGAAGGGCTGGTCACGAACGGCCGAACGATCGGCTGGACATGTCCAGCCAGAGACTAGAAGGCCGCGCGACTTTGCTAGCCGACACCACGCGGCAGCATTCCGGCTTGCGGCGATCAACGCGCCCATGACCGCGGTGGTTATGCGCGGCAACGAGCAGTCGCTCGTTCTTTCCCAGCATGGAGACGATCAGGTGACCTCGATGCCGCATCGCTACCACCTTACTCCCCGGCCAAGTCGTGGTAGCGTGCGCCCACCGGCCCGAGCCGCCATCGAATGACCGCGATAAGCTCTTTGCCGCAGCGAATGAGCGGCGAATTTGCCAGAGACTGTTGCGGATCGTCACCCGGCTATGTTGCCAAATTCGGATGTCGCGAGCGCAGGATCTTGGCAACGGCGAACATTTCGGGCGTTGCCGGACGTCCAACAAGACCAAAGCGAGAAGCGAATTACTCATCGACCAACCCCGCAGAAAATTTAGGACGAGATTCGCTCCTTCCCCAAAGGTTGAAACTTCAGTCTAGAACAAACAACAATGTCCACAGACCTTCCTTGGCGCGTGTCGCTGAGCAAGAAGATCGGTGTGCGAATTAATTCGAGCATGAGAAAGTCGTTGAGCTAAGTCGCGCCCCTCTCCCACCCCTCAGTTCCTCACTCCCGCACCCGACCGATCGCCTCCGGCAGTGACGCCAGCAGCAACACGACGCAGACGCACAGCAGCACGATGTCCTTGAACAGAAACTCGCCTGTCAGATTCCATGCCATGGGATCGGTCGAGAGGCTCCATGTCACCACGCCCGTCGTGGTGAAAAAGAACGAGAAGGTGACGGCGAAGGTGGCGACGCCCATAAGGGCGCCGAGCGCCGACATCAGCGGATTGAACGCGCCGGCGATCAGCAGCGCGGCGATCGCGAATTCGGTGACACCCAGCACATAGGCTTCGCCGCGCAGGCCAAACAGCGAAAGCCAGGAGATGAACGGGCTGTTGCTGATGAACTGCGCGATGCCTTGCGCCGATTGCGGCGTGAATTTCTGCATGCCGAACGAGACGAAGATGATCACCATGACCCAGCGCAGGATCGCGAGAGGGCGATAGGATCCGTTGCCGGCTTCGGCGACGTTGAATTCTGCTTTCATTGGACGTGGCCTTCCCCTGGCTGCTCCCCGCTTGTTGCGGGCTGCCGGTGATACGCAGGCGGCGCCCGGTCCGTTACGCCGTCCCGGTCACGACGGGTTCACGAGCTCGTGGGCGCCGGGTCGGCCGCGGCCGGCTCTGTTCAAAATTGGACACAGCCTCGCTGCACTCAGTTGAGTAAGTGGCTCAACTTGCTCTCGAAAATAGTTCTTCGCTACATATCAAAAGATACTGACTCTGCGCCGCCGTGGGCGTACGGTTCATACATCACCGCAAGGCCCGTGGCATGAGATCGGTGATGAGAACGCCGGATTGCGCTCCCGTCCTATCTCGAACAAGGGAGATGCGCCATGCAGACGCGTCGTCGCTTCAAGCAGACTAAGACACTCACCGAACGGCTCGCAGACGATGCCGCACGCCTGCGCGAGGAAGCGCGCACGCTGACCCCGGGGCGCCGTCGCGAGATGCTGCTGCGCCGGGCGCGGCAGGACGAGACCGCCATGCAAATCGATGCCTGGCTGCATTCGCCCGGCCTGAGGGCGCCCACATGACAAATCAATATCGCGCCTATCTGGTCGGCGAGAACGGCGTGTTCCGCTCCGCCGAGGCGTTCGAGGCGGCCTCCGACGCATCCGCCCTCACCTTCGCGCGGCAGTTCACGCGCCACGGCAAGGTCGAGGTCTGGCAGCTCGGCCGCAAGATCGCCGTGCTGGAGCCCGCGCAATCGCCGGCGCACCAGCTCACGCGTCAATGATCGCGCCCGCGCGGCCGCGTCTCGTAACTCTCGATGGCGAAGGAGAACGTCACCTGCATCACGGGACCGTTGCCATCGCGAACCTCGATCGCCATCGTCTGCCTGCTGCCGCTTAGCGACGCGGAGAGGATGGCGTCGCGTGCCATGTCGCCCAGCGACTTGGCCGCCTCCGCCTGAACGGCGCGAGGACTGGACAGTTCCAGCCCCTCCTCGTCAAGCGCGGTGCCGTTCTCGTCGCGCAGGTCGAAATAATATCGGGGCATTTCGGCATCCTTTGCCCTAATAGGCGCGAAGGCGGCAAAGGTTTCTATGGGGGGCGAAAAAGTTGCCTTGGCATCACCGGATTGTTCCGGCGGCGAGGCCCGTCACCCCCCGACGTCCGCACGCTCCTCCGTCAGCTTACGCGCGATATAGGCGTCCACTGTCTCCGCGAACGAGCGCTGCACCCCGATCGCGGCCCCGTGCGCCGCGCTGGAGCTCGCACAGGCCGCGTCCGCGGGGCGCCGGCCGGCGTGATGGCCAGATACTGATCGATCGCATTTTCGGCCAGTGGGATCGCCTGGGATCTCCCCTCGCAATCAAGAGACGCAGGAAGCTCGGCCAAACCGGGCATGGGACGCGCCTCATCCGCGGGAGGATTTCGGCCTCGGCGTCCTGATGGGCTGGGTGTGGGTGCCGAACAGCGCCAGCAGCAACGCGACTTCTTCCTTCGAACCGACCTGGATCATGATTGTCTCCTTTTCGCAGGGTTGGTCGGAGGCGACGGCTGTGGAGTTCAGGACAATCGGGTTTCAGCATTGTTTCAGGCGCGTTTCGTCGGGGGCGCCGCCTGGCCACGCGACTTGTGTGCACAATTGAACACCGCAATGCGCGAAGCCGCCGGGCGCCGTCTGCACCCGGCATCGACTAATGCGGCAAGCTCCTGTTCACCCTTCCGACAGATAGGTGAACGGCCACCCGCCACGACTTTCACGTCGCATTCATTGTCCCTGTCCTAAACCGCCGGCCGACGAAACGGCACGTAGGTAGGACGATGTCCTTTGACCCGATGGCCGCTGCGGTCGACTGGCTTGATGCCTACCGCGCCGGCGATATCGAGACCATCCTGGGAATGTATGCCGATGACGCGGTGATTCACTGCGGCTGCGGCGGCATGAAGACGTGCTCCGGCAAGGATGGCCGACGCGCCTATTGGCGCGATCGTCTCCGGGACTATCCCGCCACAAGCCTGAACGACCTCAAGCCGTCGGGAGATACGACGGTCATTTCATATATCGCGAGCGGCGGCGTCGTCAGCGCAAGCCTGAGCTTCAACGCGCAGGGGCAGATCGCCTCGCACGTTTGCGGTCCTTCGAATTAAGGCCGTACTCATCTGTGGACGCCCCGCGAGATGCAAGCGATTTTTGAAGAAGATCGGCACGTAGTCGGATGCTGCCATCTGTCCGGCCTCTGATGGTGCAGCGATGAAGCTGCGGGCCCGTATGGGAGTTCGCAGACCGGGACCAAATCATGCGTGCTCTGCGCACGATGAGTACGCCTGGTTCTTCCGGCCTCGTCTCGCCGACTGTTGCGCCATACTCTCCTTCGACCGACTACACCTCCGACGACCTCAGGTCCGCCAGGATCACGCCTTGGCTGCGACCGGAGCCCTGTAATTCTCCTGCTTGATAAGTAGCGCCCAGACGATCCGCGCCATCTTGTTGGCGAGCGCGACCGTTACCAGCATGCGTGGTTTGCGAGCCAGCATCTGTTCAAGCCACGAACCCCTTGGCGCACCGCGTTTGCTCGCCTGTTGCACAACCGCGCTGCTGCCGATGATGAGGAGGCGCCTAAGCGTGCGTTCGCCCATCTTGGATGTCGCACCGAGCTTCTGCTTGCCGCCTGTCGATCTTTGAAGAGGCGTGAGTCCGAGCCATGCCGCGAAGTCACGGCCTTTGGAAAAGGTCTCGGCCGCCGGTGCTAGAGCGGCGATCGCGGTGGCGGAGATTGGGCCAATGCCAGGAATGGTCATTAGCCTGCGCGATACCTCGTCTTCGCGAGCGCGCCGAGCGATCTCCCGGTCGAAATATGCGATCTTGCCATTCAACTCGGCGAGCAGGTCTAGCATCACTCATAACATGGGGCGGGCCGCTTCGGGAAGTGAACTGGCCATAGCTTCTTCTTCGATGTGGTCGGTAAGTTTCGCCACATGTGATGGCCCCTTGGGCGCGACCCAACCATACTCCGGGAGGTGTCCTCGAATCGCGTTGATGAGCTGGGTTCGTTGCCGCACTAACAGGTCACGGGTTCGAAATACCAAGCCCGCAGCCTGTTGCTCCTCGCTCTTTACGGCAACGAACCGCATGCTCGGCCGCTGCGCGGCTTCGCAGATCGCCTCAGCATCAATCGCGTCGTTCTTTTGTCGCTTCACAAATGGCTTTACATACGCGGGAGGGATCAGCCGAACGCTATGGCCAAGCTGCGCGAGCTGCCGAGCCCAGTGATGAGCTCCTCCACATGCCTCTAAGGCTACTGTGCAAATCGGCTGAGCCGCGAAGAAATCCAGCAACTTTCCCCGGCTGATCCGTTTGCTGAATAAAGTCCGTCCTTTCCCGTCCGCGCCATGAACGTGGAAAACATGCTTGGCGATATCCAGACCGATTATGCTAACCTCTGCCACGGACGCCTCCCTTAAGTGGTGCTAAACACCTCCACTTTGGCACATCGATGCCGTCGGCGGGGCGTCCACCCCATCATGAAAGTACCGTCGGCTCCTGAGTAAGTGAGCGCCGTCGCCATGCGATCCTTCGCCTCCGTCAGCCCTCGCGCCATTCCGATGATCTCGCCGATGCGCTCTGCAAGCGCTAAATAGAGGGGCCGCGCCGATGTAGCGCGGCCCCACGTCAACGCTGCGGAGTTTCTAAATCCCGTTTGGCGTACAGGCCATTAGCAACTTGGCCGTCTCAAGAAGATTTGTTCCGTTCACGCGTGAAGCTTTTGGGAGCACGAAGACCACATCTTCGTCAGTTTCCATCGTGTATCCACTATCGTGCTCGTCTTCCGTGATTATTACGGCCCGCATTAAACCGTATCCCGGTGCCGCTGCATTGATTGCCGCTGTGGCTTGTGCGACGGCATCTGCCGTGGCCATTCCTTTGTTCGGTCCGGCAGTGGTACGGTCCAGTATCTTGTCGAGGCTTGGATCGCCTTGCCATGCATTGACGATCACTTGCGCAATGCCGGGAACAGCACTTGCCGGCATCGCAAATTCCGGGACCGTCATCTCTCCGCCACCCTTCTTCTTTTTGATGCCGCCTGGTGCCGTTGGTGCCATTGTTAGGCCCTCCCTGATGAAAGCTGCCACGGCACCTGACCGCCTGGCCAGGTGCCTGGCATCATCTCACACCTGAGCCCGGAGAACCGCAAGGCCCAGCGAGGCGCGCCCCATTCACCAACTCCGCTTCGGGTAAAGCCTTTGTCCGGTGTGGCCCATCGGTGGCGTTCAACGATGTCGGCCGTTTGTGCCGCTGTCGAGGGATGAGCGGACATCATCTGGAGCGCTCAAGCTCAACGCATGATTTGTGAGTAGATGTCTAGCTGCGCTCACTTGCCGCGCTTGAGGCGCAGCGCAATGCCGTGCTGCCAGGCGCGTATCCTGACGGCCGCTTCACTGCGATTGAGCTCTTTCGCAATCTCGTCCGGTTGCCGGCCCGCTTCAGCCATGCCCTTTAATTGCTCATGCTCTTCCACTGTCCATTCTTCAACAACGGATAGCGGGATTGCATAGGTCGCCTGGAGAGTCGAAGCGTTCGAGAAGGGCAACAAGGCTTCCCTACCCAAGTTCCTACATCACTCCGTTCGAGCGCACGCAGGCCGTCCAGCAGCTCGGCCTCCAGCTCACGGATATGCTCGGCCGGGGGCCCGCTCGAAATCACGCGGGAGCTTCCGGCAGCGCTCCAGCCGTTCCTGAAGAATCCGCTTGTCTCTGTCTCGGTCCATGCTGGCCTTGATTCAACAGAGCACAGACGGCTTCAAGGGAATGTCCAAAAGTGCACGCCGCCATGGGGCGCAATTGAACAGCGGTCGCGTGTTGAAGTGGCGGTTGGATCGAAGGTCGCCAACGGGACAAAGCGGCAGAAGTTCCTACTTCAGCGCCTTCCCAAGCTCGGTCGCAGCAAGATCGTGCTGCGGCACTCCGTGCCTTCGATCGCAGGCAACCAATTTGAATCTCACTTGTTGTCGCCGGCACAATCCATTGCAGGAGACAAAACATGTCACGTCTGACTTTGCTGGCCGCAACCTTGTTGCTGCTCGCATCTGCGCCCGCGGGCGCCCAGCCCGCGCAAAGCGGACCGGGCAACAATGCCGTCAACAGCTCCGACCAGAACAACTCGAACGCGCCGGTCGCCGGCCGCAACAGCTTCACCGAGGGACAGGCGAAGTCGCGGATCGAGAACGCGGGATATTCCAACGTCTCCGGCCTGCAGAAGGACAACGAAGGCGTCTGGCGAGGCAAGGCCGACAAGGCCGGCACCAAGACCGATGTCAGCGTTGACTTCCAAGGCAACGTCAATCCCGCGAAGTAAGGAGGAAACAGCATGACGATCACCATTTCTCGTCTCTACGACAATTATTCCGATGCCGAGCAGGCCGTCACCCGGCTCCAGAGCGCCGGCGTGCCGCACTCCGACATCAGCATCGTCGCCAACAATTCCGACAATTGGTACGGCTCATCGCGCGGCAAGATCGATCGTGACCGCGACGGCGTCGACGATCGCGCCGAAGGCGCCGGCACGGGTGCCGGCATCGGCGCCGGCCTCGGCGGCGCAGCAGGCCTTCTCGCCGGTCTCGGCCTGCTCGCCATTCCCGGTCTCGGACCGGTCGTGGCTGCGGGATGGCTCGCCTCCACGGCTGCCGGCGCCGCCGCGGGCGCGGCCACGGGCGGCATCGTCGGCGCACTGACCCAAGCAGGCATCTCCAAGGAAGACGCCTCGCGCTACGCTGAAGGCGTCCGCCGCGGCGGCACGCTCGTCTCGGCGAGGGTCCCTGACCAGGATCGCGCACGGCTCGATGCGCTTCTCCATGACAGATCCGTCAACCTTCAGGAGCGCAGCTCTGCCTGGCAGAAAGCCGGCTGGACCGACTTCGATGCCGCAAGCCCGCCTCTCGCTCCCGACGACATCCGCCGCGAGCGGGAGCTTTACGGCATGGGCGCGCGGCGATAGGTCCCGGCCGACCCGACAAGACAAAGGCCCCGCGCTGGTGGGGCCTTTTTTGATGGTGGAGCGGGTCTGCCTTACCGAAGCCGCGTCGGGAAAAACAGGAACCACGTGTCAAACTTTATCTAAAAGGCGCCGAATCGGTTTCGGCGAAATGAAAGCTTTTCGCGCCATGCTGGGCATGTCGATTTGCTCTCGTTGCGAAAGAACGCACGGGACCGCTTTGGAGAGACCACCGATGTACTTCGTCGCCGCTGCATTGCTGGGGCTGTCGGGACTGTTCTACTCCGCCAGCCGTCATGAGCTCGGCCAGTTCGGAGCAGACGTGTGCCGCTATGGCGGGGCGTTCTGCGACAATCCGGTGGTCCTCTTCACGGGCGCAGCGCTCGCCGCCGCCTGGGGCATGTTCGTTAGCGTCAAGTAGCATCGCGCTGGCCCAAAGACGATCTTGCGAAGCCGGCGAGGATCTGACGGCTCTTGCGATGGTCCGTTTCTAACACTGTTTTGCCCGACGATCAATCAAAATTCGCCTCATCCGAAGTGGCGGCCGGGAGCTCCACTGGGGAACTTCTGTTCCCCCATTAGCATTTGCTATGAAGTTCTCATAGCAAGGGCCTTCCTTCATGCGCGACAGCGCTCACGCTTCCAAGACGTCCGCGCCGTCGCTTTTGAAAAGGCTGGGGCCCGGTCTGATCACCGGCGCGGCCGACGACGATCCGTCGGGCATCGCCACCTACTCGCAAGCCGGCGCGCAATTCGGTTTCGCGCTGCTCTGGACGGTGTTTCTGACCACCCCGTTCATGATCGCCATTCAACTCGTCAGCGCCCGGATCGGCCGGGTCACCGGCAAGGGGCTCGCCGCCAACGTCATGCGGCTCGCGCCTCGCTGGGCGGTGCTCGCGCTCGTGTCCATGCTCGTCGTCGCGAACACGTTCAACATCGCGGCCGACATTGCCGCGATGGCGGAGGCGCTTGGGCTCGTGATCGGCGGGCTCCAGCACGAACATGCGCTGATCTTCGCCGCCGGCTCGACCCTGCTCCAGATCTTCCTGCCCTATCGCCGCTATTCGCCGGTGCTGAAATTCCTCACTCTTGCGCTGTTCGCCTATGTCGCCACCGCCTTCACCGTGCAGATTCCGTGGAGCACGGCGCTGCTCGCCGCAGTGTGGCCCAAGGCGAATGTCAGCGCCGACTATTTCCTGATGGTCGTCGCCGTGCTCGGCACCACCATCAGCCCTTACCTGTTCTTCTGGCAGGCCTCGCAGGAGGTCGAGGAGATGAACCAGGGCAAGCGCGACAAGCCGCTGCGCGATGTTCCGAGCGGCGGCAATCCGGAGCTCGCGCGCATCAGGGCCGACACTATCTCCGGCATGTTGCTGTCCAACGGCATCGCCTTCTTCATCATCCTGACCACTGCATCGGTGCTGAATGCCAACGGCGTGACCAAGATCAATTCGGCGACGGAGGCCGCCGAAGCGCTGCGGCCGCTCGCCGGCGACTTCACCTTCGCGCTGTTCGCGCTCGGCATCATCGGCACGGGTCTCTTGGCCATCCCGGTGCTGGCGGGCTCGGCGGCTTACGGCGTCGCCGAGATCTTCGGCTGGCACGCCACGCTGGAGGCGAAACCTGAGAAAGCAGTCGGCTTCTATACGATCATTGCGGCAGCAACCATCATCGGCTTCGGCCTGGGCTTCACGGGAATCGACTCGATACACATGCTGGTGTGGAGCGCGGTGCTCAACGGTATCGTCGCCGTCCCCATCATGACGATGATGATGCTGATCGTCTCGAGTCGCGCCATCATGGGCCACTTCAGGGCCCGCTCATGGCTGATCGCGCTGGGCTGGCTCGGCACTGCACTGATGGCGCTCGCCGTCCTCGCTCTGCTCGGCTCGTCCGTGATCGGCTGATGAGAAACGAAACGAGCCGGAAGGGCCTCCCGGCCGCGCACCCATGCCGGAGATCAACGTCGATAGGCTACGGTATGACGGGATTAACGGTTGGCGACGTCTTCGGCCCCGGCCGGGCCGGCTCTATCGGCGATTTCGGTTCGGTCGGAAGCACGGCGGCCCCTGCGGCGCGCGCAGCTTCCCCGGTCGTCGCATACATCGCGACGTGGGCCGGCTGGGTTTTAGCGCGGTTCCAAGGTCCGTGGTCGACGATCAGCATCGCTGCAATCGTCACGCCAGCCACGATCAGCGCGATCACGCCGGGATGACGAAGTGCCGCAGAGATGGAACTCGCGAAACGATCAGCTGTCATCAGAAGCGTCCGCAATTATCCTATCGCAGGTTAATTCAATTGCGTGCGCCCGGTTCCGCTCCGGCTTCGGTAAGGTCCCGGCGAAGGCGGGAACACCCCGTCATGCTTTACCGATTCACTCGCCCGGCGCGATGGCATTGCTCGGGGTCGGCCGGTCCGTGATCTGCTGACCGAACAGACTGCCGATCAGCTCGACCGCTGTGCGTGCCGTCCGGCCACGTTCGTCCAAGAAGGGATTGAGTTCGACGATGTCGACCGATCCCACCACGCCGGAATCGTGCAGCAGCTCCATGATAAGATGGGCCTCGCGATAGGTGGCGCCACCGGGCACGGTGGTGCCGACGCCTGGCGCCACGCAAGGGTCGAGAAAATCGACATCGAAGCTGACATGCAATACGCCATTGCTTGCCTTGACCCGCTCGATGACGCGCCGGATCAAGACAGCGACGCCGAATTCGTCGATCTGCCGCATGTCGACAACCCTGATCCGGCGCGCGCGCATCAAGTCCTTCTCGAGCTTGTCGATCGAACGCGCGCCGAACAGATCTAGCCTCTCAGGGGTGATCGAAGCGCGGGGATCGTCACCCAGCAGTCCGTCGAGGCCGGGCTCCCCGCACAGGAACGCGGCCGACATCCCGTGCATATTGGCCGTGATCGTCGTTTCCGGCGTGTTGTAGTCGGCATGGGCATCGAGCCAGAGCACAAACAGGTCGCGGCCGCGCTCCTTCCAATGACGCGCCATCGCATTCACCGAGCCCATCGACAGCGTGTGATCGCCGCCGAGGAAGATCGGCACTGCGCCGCTTTTCGCGATCTCATAGCCTCTGCGACTCAGCACGCGCGTCCAGCGCTGGATTTCCCGGTAATGATTGGCTTTCTCGGGCGGCCTGTCGGCGAGGTCACGGACCTCGGCCACGGAAAGATCGCCGTAGTCGACGACCTCAAAATCGAGGCTATCGAGCAGTGTCGCAAGGCCTGCGGTGCGCAGCGCAGCAGGGCCCATCAAGGTGCCGCGCTGCGAAGCTCCCATATCGATGGGAGCGCCGAGCAAGGCGATGCGCCGGGTTCGATCCGTCGCGGTCCGATCGGTCACGGCAATCTCCTGATATCAGCAGGGCTACCGCCAGCCTAACAGAGATTCGCATCCGTCGTTTCCCGGGGGGCCGCCGTGGGCCTATTGTCCCGGAACAAAATCCCGCGCGCTGAATTGCCCATTCCAGGGCCGGCACCCGCCGTAAAGCCACGGCGCCTGTCGCGGATAGCCAAAGGTCGTCAGACCCGCTGTTCAAAACGAGCGCTCGCGCGGATAGCCAAAGGTGCCGGCCTCCATCATCGGGCCTGGAGGTCGCGCTTGAGCACGGAGACACCGCAGTCCAATCCCCAGCCCGGCATGGCCGAACGCGCCATCGATGCAGCGACGGATGTATCCCGTACGATCGGTGAAGTCGCGGGGGGCCTGCATGCAGCGGTCGATCGTCTTACCTCTGCGATCGAGGAAGCGCGAAAGCCGGGCCGGCCGCTCTCGACGATTGCGGCGATCACGCGCGAAGCGCCGCTCGCCAGCCTGTTCGTTGCTTTCCTGTTCGGCGTCGCGGTTGCGCGTCGACGCTAGAACATGATCCGAAAAGCTATCGAGCGGTACTCCGAAGAGGCCATGCTCAAACAATAACCCTAAATCGAAGCGGGCCCGTCAGGCCGCAGTGACGGCGGCGGCGCACTCAGCGCCAGGAACTGCCGATCGACGCTTCCACCGGCATTGGACGACAAAGAAGTACCCCTGCCCTTCCTCGCATCCCATGCTCACCAGAAAGTCCGCCGTGGCGCGGTTCTCGATACCTTCAGCCACGACTGTGAGACCGACCTGCTTGCTAAGCCCGATAGTCGAGCTGACGATCGCAGCATCGTCAGAAAGGCAAGCAGATCGACCACGAACGAACGATCGATCTTGAGCCCGTCGAGCGGAAACTTCTTCAGGTAGCTCAGGCTTGCATAACCGGTACCGAAATCGTCGAACAGAACGCGGACGCCCAGCTCTTGGATCCGTTTGAACCTGTCGAGCACGCGGCTTTCGTCATGGAGCAGGATGTCTTCGGTGACCTCCAGCTCGAGCAGCGACGGCGTGAGTCCCGTCGCTTCGAGCAACGCCGCAACCGTCGGAAGACCGCCGCTCCGCCGCCGTGATCAGACCGATGAGGCTCGCATGCAGCATGCTGCGGTTCGCAAGACCTGTCAGCGTATCATGTTCCGCGCACGGCGCTTATGTGGCCTTTGCTCACAGACTTGCCTAAATTTAATCCCGTAACCTGCTCATGATCGCTCGATCCAGCGGTTGCCATTGACCATGTTCAGCCAAAGGTGATTGAGACGGAGTCATGAAGAGGGTGTTTGCAATCCTGGCGTTTCTCTGCGTCCTCGGGTTCGGCCAGTATTTCGTCGTCAGCCGGTTCGCGATCCGCCATGAGGCTTTGGCCCTGTTCGACGCTTCTCGCCAGCGGCCGATCTCGGTTGAGATCGCGGTGAGACGCGACTACGAGACCAAGGCCAATCTCGGCCTCTGGAAGCTTCCGCTCGCCGTCATCAGCAACGGCAACACTGTCAAGGCAACCGAATATTCCTTCCTGGCCAACGTACTCGCCGCACGCGGCTATCTGGTTGCCAGCATCCAGCAGGATCTACCGAGCGATCCGCCGCTGATGACCCATGCCGGCCAGCAATATGTCGGCCGGCGTGAAGTCTATATCCGCTGCGAGGCCAACATACTGTTCGTCTTAGGCGAGTTGAAGAGGCGGCAGGTGAACGTCGACTACGACCACATCACTCTAGTCGGCCATTCCAACGGCGGCGATGTCTCGATGTATGTCGCCCATCAGCACCCGGAGCTGGTATCGAAGGTGATCACGCTCGACAATCTGCGGGTGCCTTTGGTGCTCAGCGACAACATGAAGATCCTGTCGTTCCGCTCGAAGGATCCGCATTTCGTGGCCGATCCCGGCGTGCTGCCGACGCCGGAAGAGGCAAAAGCGCGCGGTATCGACATCGTCCATACCGGCGCACAGCACACCGAGATGAGCGATCGCGGTCCCGATTCGGTTAAGGCGAAGATCCAGGAGACGCTCGACCGCTTCCTGCGTGACAGCGCCAGCAGCGCGCTCGCGCCGGCCGATACGAAGAGCCCGATGATCATGAACCCCGGCGACTATTAGCCAGAAACCCCTTTGCGGCAGGTCAAGGCAGCTCCGAGCCGCCACGATAGGAGGGTCCCGCGATCTCGGAGGGACACCGCGGCACGGGCGCCCGCATTCGTAGATCTATCGTTCGAGGCGCAGGCTGCTGCAGTCGATCATCGCGCACATCGATCTCTCGCAATTCCAGAATACTCGATTTGATCCTGCTCGACGGCGCGAAGATGCCGAGCTTCCCTTGAGCCGCACGGAAGCCGGCGACATCATGGCCTATGCCGGATCGCTGCGCCGGTAGAACGCCGGGCCAACGTGACAGGTGGAACTGCAAATCCCTGCCGGAAGACCGACAGGATCAGCAGAAAAGGATGATGGACGGCGAATGAACCCATTAAGTGCGCATCATGGACCTGCCCGGCATCAGAATGCGCACTCGCCGGCGCGCAAAGTCAAATTTGTGGGCATGCAGCGCCGCACCAACAGAATCAGGACTTGTCCTTGCCCGGTTGCATGAAGCTGCCAGTCATCTGGCGCATGTGGTCCCCTGCGTTGGTGAACTGACTGCGCAGGAAGTCGGACTGAATTCGCATCGCTTCCTGAAGGTCTGTGGCGTGAACGAGCTTGCGCGCATGCTCGAACGCCGACTTCATGTTCTGTTCGGTGAAAGCGAGCGCCTGCTTCGACACCTCGGTCCCCGCGCCGGGAACGGTCGTCATCGATTTGGTGGCGGCTTCGAAAAACATGCCGAATGCCTTTTCCGCCTGGTCAATCGTCTTCTCGGCCAGGTCGCGCAGTTCGGCCGGAACTTCAAGCTTCGGGTCGATCATGGTCGCACTCCTCCCTTTTCCCGACTGAATACCACACTTACCGGATCGCCTTCCAGCGGGCCGGCCCCTGACGAGGGCTGCCTGGTGGGCCGAATCTGGCAGGAAACCAAGGAGAAGGCGTAGGGCCGGTGCGGCCTTACTCAGGACAGGGGATGTTCGGGAAGAGCTTCTTCGGTGGCGAGGTCTTCGACGAGCTTGATGACCTCGAAACGCTGCCGAGGCTCGAGCTTCAGGAACGCACGGAGCAGGCGCAGGCTTTCGACGGTGCCGCCCGCGGGCGCGCCGAGCTTGAGGTGCAGTTCAGCTGCGAAATTAAGGTTCTTCATCTCGCACCTATGACAAGCATCGGCCTTCATATTCTTGCGTCGAAGTCGCACGCGAGGGACCGAACGCCACAACCCGATTCTATGGGGATCAGCTCTCGGCCGCAGGCCCGGCGGTCTAGCCTGGCCCAACCGAACAGGTTGCAATTATGCCAAGGAACAACTCATCCGGCAAGCCCAACAGCCGCTGTAGCAATGCTTCGCCCGGATCGCGCCACGGCAATTCCGGATAACAGGAATATCGACCGCCGTCACCTACCTGCGTCAAGAAGCGGCATCGATCACGCACACAGCCGAGATCGCTGTCAATCGGCCCTGCATTTCGACTTGTTTCCGATATGAACAGAGATGGGCTGACACGAACTGGCGCTTCGGCAGCATATACACGCAGTTGTTGAGTCGCGTCTCACCGGTTGCATCGTCAGCGATAGGAAAGCCAGTGGCCCGTACCGCATCCGTGAGCAGCCGATCGCATGCCCGCGGGCGAAGCCGCGGGCATGCGATCGTTATTTGCGCTGCCCTGCCCGTGGCGTCCCCGTCGTCGTGGCGAAGCCGTAGATCAGCGCCAGCCGGTCCAGGCATTCACGGAAACGCCGCGCAAAATAGTCGTTCCAGCGCTGCGTACGAACGGCGCGGCGCTGCCCGATCTGATCTATGGTCAAGCCCAGCACGAGCACGTCGTGCACCAGCGCTGCGCCGTCGATACCGAGCTCGCGCTCGACCCGATTCAGCCGCAGCACCGCCTGGCGCTGGCTCTCGGTAATCGGCTCGCGCGTGCGAGCGCCATCGACATATTCACGGGTCGGGTCCATGGCCTGGGGCCCCCGCTCCGCCCTCTCCCAATCGCTCTGGAAGGCGCGCCCGCCGCGGTATTGTGCCTCGTCGATCTGATGGTGCGCGTGCAGCCGGCCGAGCGGATCGCTCCGGACCGACCGGATGGCCACGATCTTCTCGCCGGGATCGACCGCCAGCGGATTGTCGACCTCCACTTCCGCCACCTCGGCGTTGAACGGCACGTCGCGGGACCGCCGGTCGTAGATTCCAGCCAATTTGTAAGATTTGTTGCGTCGGGCACGTGCCACTCGGAAAGTCCTTTGCGAAATCAACGATAAACGGCTGGCCGCCGGTTCAGGCAGCGCAGATCAGCCTGAGCACGACGGGACGGCTGGCACGGGCGGACTCAGCTCCAGAACGGCGCGTCAGACCCGCATGCGGCGTGCAATAGCTGGAACCCGGCTGGCGCGGATGGCCACAGAAAGTGATTTCCTCCCCGTCCCTGTCGCCGCCATAGGGGTAGCGGCAGTCGTCGTCCGCAAGGTCCACCAGTGGGACCAACCGCGGCTGGATGCCGACGCAGCGCAATTTGGCGCGCGCAGCAGGCTTCATGGCGGATTTCGGCGGCACATTCAGGTTCGGCAACGCCGACCGGCGCGGCGACGGCGGGCAAGCCTCGCCGGGCAGCGACGGCACGACCGAGGGACTCGTCATCCAAGCCGGTGTGACGAGACCGAGCCGCTTGGCGCGGCCGGCCACCGCGCTACGTGTGTAAACCGTACCAAACCTTGCATTAATCTCTCGGCCGATGGCTGCATAAGACATCCCCTTCAGAAAATAGTCGCGAAGCGCGTCGGAGTGCTCCGACGGCCAATGGCCCGGTTCCATGCTGCTGTCCTGTGATGCGCCCCCGCCGACCGCATGATCGCGAGGCGGAAGATACATTCCGGTATTCCGAATCGAAAGTCAAGCGACAATTCTGATATTCATAATTGCATCAATTCCGAATTTCGGATTATAAGAGGCAAGACCATGCGCAATCGAGGGAATCACCATGTTGGACGTTGCAATGATCGAGCGGGGCCTGGAAAAAACCGGCAAGAGTAAGGGTGGCCTGGCGGCGGCCATGGGCGTGCGACCCGGTGCGGTCTCGGAGATTCTCGGCGGCGAGCGCCTAGTGAAGGCTTCGGAGATCATTCCGATCATGGAATATCTCGAACTCAACCTCGCGCCGATCATGGGTCGCGTCGGCGCCGGCGCAGTGATCGAGCCCGATTATGAACAAGTTCCGCCGGAGGGACTCGGTGACATCACGCTGCCCTTCCCGATCATGGAAGAGACCGTCGCCTTCGAGATCGTGGGCGATTCGATGCTGCCCAAGTACGAGAGCGGCGACGTGATCGTGGTCTACAAGGACCAGCGTCATCCGCTGTCGAGCTTCTATGGCGAGGAGGCCGTTGTCCGGCTCAAGACCGGCGAGCGCTATTTGAAGACCATCGAGCGCGGCAAAAGCCCCTCCGTGGTCAATCTCACCAGCTTCAACGCCAAGCCGATCGTCGGCGTGAAGCTCGAATGGGTCGGAGAGATCTGCCTGTCCATGCCCAAGGGACAGCTCGAGCGGCTGCGCGCCAAGTCGGCCCGCCCCCGCAAGAAGGGCAGGTAGCGCCGATCTCCGTTTTTGGAAGTCGCTCTTGACTTTTTTTCTGATTTTCGGAAATAGTCTGCCGCACTCTCGACTCCGGGTGCGGCAGGTTCGTTCTATGCAATATTTCGTCGTGACTATGGGCGGCGCGGCCGCGAGGCGGTCGTCGACCCCGAAATCACGAGGCGTGAGATCGTCTCCCGCATCGTTTCGGGCGAATACCGGAACGTCTCGTTCATCCACGAAATCGCCGACAATTCGGTCGAGGATGTGACCGAGGCCATCCTGTCCGAGGCCGCCCTGCCCCAGATCCCGCCCGAAGATATCGACCTCCAGGCATGCCGCCTCGATCACGCCCGCGATCTGCGCAAGCACGAGCGGACGTGACGAAGCTGGCAGCCTGCATCGCGCCGTCTCGAATGAACGTTACACCGTAAGCACGGTCGACCCCGTGGTCTTGCGCGCGGCGAGATCGGCATGCGCCCTGGCGGCGTCCTTAAGCGGATAGGTTTGGTGCACCTCGATCTTGACTGCACCGGACTTGACGACCTCGAACAGCTCGCCTGCCATCGCGACCAAACTTTCGCGCTTGGCGGCATAAGTGAACAGCGTCGGCCGCGTGACGTAGAGCGAGCCCTTCTGGGCCAGCAGGCCGAGATTGAGCGGATCGACGGCGCCGGAGGACTGACCGAACAGCGCGGCAACGCCGAGCGGCGCGAGGCAGTCCAGCGATTTCAGGAACGTGTCCTTGCCGACGGAATCATAGACGACAGGCACCTTCTTGCCGCCGGTGATTTCGTCGACGCGCTTCACGAAATCCTCGCGCGTGTAGATGATGACATGGTCGCAGCCATGCGCCTTGGCGAGCTTCGCCTTCTCGTCGTTGCTGACGGTGCCAATCACGGTGGCGCCGAGGTGCTTGGCCCACTGGCTCAGGATCAGACCGACGCCGCCGGCCGCGGCGTGGAGCAAGATGGTGTCGCCGGACTTCACCCGATAGGTCTGCCGGATCAGATACTGCGTCGTCAGTCCCTTGAGCATCATCGCCGCCGCAGTCTTGTCATCGACACCGTCAGGCAGCTTCAACAAGCGGTCGGCGGGGATCAGCCGGGCCTCGGAATAGGCGCCGAGCGGCGAGGCGCCATAGGCGACCCGGTCGCCCGGCTTCAGATCGGTGACGCCTGGGCCGACTTCCTCGATGACGCCGGCCGCCTCGCTGCCGAGCCCGCTCGGCAGCTGCGCCGGATACAGGCCCGAGCGGTTGTAGATGTCGACGAAATTGAGACCAACGGCGGTGTGCCGGATGCGTGCCTCGCCCGGTCCGGGCTTGCCGACGCTGACCTCCTCCCAGACCAGGACCTCCGGGCCGCCGGTCTTGTGAAAGCGAATGGCATGCGTCATGGGCGTTACTCCCTTATCGTTGCAGTGAAGTTCAGAGAACCTGATCGCACTGGGAAGTAGGCATTTGGTCCGGCGGTTACAGTACCGACGCGTAACAAGAATGTCACAGCGGCCGATAAATGTCCGCCGTTCCGCCTCTGTTCGGAAGATTTGATGACCGGCGTGGGGCGAGTGGCGGTAGCCTTCAGCGGGGGTCTGGTGGTCGCCTGCGAAGGAGAGCCGAGATGCCAGCTTATGTTCAGCATCATCAGGATGTCGAAATCGCGCCAGTGACTTGCCCCACCTGCATGGGGTTCCTGCCGATGTATGTCCGCGAGGTCGAACCGCATTGGAGCCTTGCCAAGATCGACCTTGTCTATGAATGCGCCGATTGCGGCGCCGAGGTCAGACAGACCATCCGCAAGCCGAAGCTGCTGCGGCACTGATCGCGCGCCGGCGCACCGTTCAACTATTTGCGTTAAGCGGAAAAAACGCCGCTCCCGCGGGTCTGGTGGCTCCCAAACGAGGCTTGTTCTTTGCCCGGAACGCAGGCAGAACAAGCCTCAAGCAGGACCTTTGGGAGCGCCGTTTCGTGGCTGATCAGAAGGCCTCGACCTCGATCGAGGCAGTGGAGAGCGGCCTCGCCGCGCAAGGCTATATCGCGAGCCGGCAGATCGCGACCGCCGTCTATCTGTCGCAACAGATCGAGAAGCCGATCCTGGTCGAGGGCCCCGCGGGCGTCGGCAAGACCGAGCTTGCCAAGGCGATTGCCGCTTGGCGCGGCATGAAGATGATCCGCCTGCAATGCTATGAAGGCCTGGACGAGGCCAAGGCGCTCTACGAATGGAAATACGCCAAGCAGCTTCTCTATACCCAGATCCTGAAGGACAAGCTCGGCGAAGTCCTGGGTGGCGCGCAGACGCTGCATGCAGCGCTCGACCAGCTCCACGATTTCGGTGACGTGTTCTTCTCGAAGGAATTCGTCGAGCCGCGGCCCCTGCTCCAGGCGCTGGAGCAGCCGGGCGGCTGCGTGCTCCTGATTGACGAGATCGACAAGTCGGATGCGGAATTCGAATCGCTGCTGCTGGAGATCCTGTCCGACTTCCAGGTCACCATCCCCGAGCTCGGCACCGTCTCGGCGATCACGCCGCCGACCGTGATCCTCACCTCCAACAGCGAGCGCGACCTCGGCGACGCCTTGAAGCGACGCTGCCTGCATCTGCACATCGGCTTTCCCGAGCACAGGCTGGAAGAACGCATCGTCGAGAGCCGCGTGCCTGGCATCTCGCAGGCGCTGCGCCGGCAGATGGTCGGTTTCATCCACGAGATCCGCTCACTCGATCTGAAGAAGCTACCCTCGGTCAGCGAGACCATCGATTGGGCGCGCGTGCTGGTGCTGCTTCAGGCCACCGAACTCGATACCGAGATCGTCAAGGACACGCTCAACGTGCTCCTGAAATACGAAGCCGATATTGAAGCCGCGTCGCCGCAAGTTACGACCTTCATTGCCAAAGCGGCGCGGTCCAACGTCTTCGGTTGAGACCGATGCGCGAGAACCTCCATCGTTTTTTTCGGGCGGCCCGCGGCGCCGGCGTTCATGTCTCGCCCGCCGAAAGCATTGATGCGATGCGTGCGGTCAAGCAGGTCGGTTTCTCCGACCGCGCGATCTTGCGCGACGCCCTGCTGCTGACGCTCGCCAAGTCGCAGGACGAGAAGCTCGCACTCGGCGATTGTTTTGATCTCTTCTTCAGTCAGCCGGAACAGCGGCAGGATCAGCCTGAGGCCAGCAGCGATGACGCTTCGCAGGACCTGGATCAGTCGCCCTCATCGGACGCGGGCAGCGAAGCCGGTGAAGGTCAGCCTCCCCAGGAACTGGGCGCTCTTGCGCAGATGCTGCTGTCGCAGGATCGCAATGCGATCGCGGCGGCGATCGCCAGTGCCTCCGGTGTCGCCGCGCTGTCCGATATCCGCTATTCCACCCAGCGCGGCATCTTCTCCAGCCGCATCCTCGACGCCATGGGCCTCCAGCGCCTGCGGGACGATCTGGACCAACTGACCGCGACCAACCCGTCACTGGCCGAGCGTCTGCGCGCTGCGCTCGATGCCTTGCGCGAAGCGGTGCGCGACACGGTCTCCCAGGGGCTTGCGCTCTACGCCCGCGAGGAGGCCGAAAGCCTCCGCAACGAGATCCTGCGCAACGCGCCGCTCGCGCGCATCGAGCGGCGCCAGGTCGCCGAGATGCGTGCCCTCATCCGCCAGATCGCGCGCCGGCTGCGCGAGCGCTACTCGAAGCCGCGCAAGCGCCAGCGCCGCGGCCATCTCGACGTTCGCCGTACGCTCCGCCGCAACGCGGCCTGGGGCGGGGTGCCGTTCCTCACCGCCTGGAAACGCAAACATCGCGACCGGCCCAAGATCGTGGCCCTTTGCGACGTCTCCGGCTCGGTCGCCCAGGTCTCCGACTTCTTCCTGCTGTTGATCCACTCGCTGCAAGAGGTGGTCGACGACGTCCGCTCCTTTGCCTTTTCCTCGCATCTGATCGAGGTCAGCGAGATCCTGGAGAACAACTCGCCGGAAGAGGCGATGGCCGAGATCATGTCCAAGGTCGGTTTCGGCTCGTCCGACTACGGCTCCTCGCTGGCCGATTTCGAGAAGGAGTTCATGAGCGCGCTGACGCCGCAGACCACGGTCATCGTGCTCGGCGACGCCCGCAGCAATAACCTCGACCCGCGCGCCGACATCCTGCGCCGTATCTCCGAGCGCTCAAAGCGGCTGGTCTGGCTCAATCCCGAAGGATGGCTCGCCTGGGGCTTTGGCGATTCCGAGATGCCGCGCTATGCGACCTTTTGCAGTGTCGCGCGCCAATGCGCCACCGCGCAGCAGCTCGAGCGCGCGGTGTCCGATATCGTGGCCACTTATCAGTGAAGGCCTAACACGCCCCTCTCTAAGGTTAGGCGGCGGTCAACTCGGCCCGGGCGATATTGCACTCCCGAAAGTGATACCCAATTTCGTCGAGCGCGCGCTGTTCCCATTCCTGGGCTTGCGCGAGCCAGAAAACCCGCCGCTCAAAAGCGCGGCACGCTCGCGGCACAGAGATTCCTGACTGCGAATTTCCGCCAGCCTGTTCATGCAGTCCACTCCTGCCTGTGAAGCCATTCCCCGCGAACCTAACAGGGCCCCGAGCGCTCCGTCTCATCATTTCTGTGCATATTGCGACGCAGAATGGGACAGTAGCTGTTCCCGTGCAGCGCAGCAGTTCGCGCCGCAACACAAGCCTAAATCATCAATATATGATCGAGGTCTGGGACAATATTTGCGCTCAAACGATCTTAACTCCTATGACGCAATGAACTGCGGCAATTCGGTGAAGAGACGTTCTAAACAACTCACCGAATTCCCGACTCATTGTCGTCGCATGGTGTTCATGCAGCGCCGCTAACAGAGGCGCGCAAACGTTACTATCGCTTGAGGCAGCATGAGCAACGATGTCGAATTCGATCTTTCGCCGGATCAATGGGAAGCGCTACGCACGCTTCGCAATCCGGCATCGAACGGTCGCCTCTCGAAAGCCTATCTGGTCGAAAGCCTCATCAAGCTCGGCCTTGTTGTCGTCAATGGCGGCGTGCCTGAGATGACGCCCACCGGACGCAAGGTGCTGGTCCGCGGATCGTGCCGGCTGCTGGATCTCGCAGCGTAGTGCGAACGGCGATTGGCCGCCCTCACCCGAACATCAATTCTCGCCGAAATCGGATCAGATGACCTTGGCAGCAAGAGTGCTCGAGGGTGGCCCCGTCGACTGCTTAACCGAAGTTGCGGATCAGTCATTCCCATTGGAGGAGCGGCGATCCATACGCCCTCCTCCAGACCGACAGGAAACGCGGGAACCAGGAGTGCGCCACAGCACCCTTGTAGGCCCAGGTGCGATATTTGAGGCCCCGCTCGGACAGCAATTCCTGATAGCCGCCATGGACCTCGGTTGCGGTCCGAATGTCCTTCAATATTCCCTGGGCGCAGGCCCGGTAGGTGTCGCTCCCCGAGAATTCGTCGTAATCCAGCATGCGATCCGCAAACTCGACGTTGAATGTCGGCCAGGATGAGCGTCCCTGGTAGGCGGGAGCCGCGATCTTGTGAATCATCTTGGTCTGCGGATTATCTGCCGACACCAGGAAGTGGAACGTGTTAGGGACACGGAAGCGCGGCTCCGCAATGATTAAATCCGCCGTGGCCGCGAACAGCGCCCGCTCGCACTCCTCGTTCAGGTCCCAGAAGCCGCGATGCACGCTGACGAAATCCAGCGCAACCGAGGACGCCGGCGGAGCCGCCGGGCCGTCCAGCGAATGTCTGATATAGCCGTCCTTGCCGAACAGCCGGAGCAGGTCCTTCTTGTACTGCCCGAGGTGACGTCCCAGCAGCCGCTTTAGCTCATTCTCGTCCACGACTCCGAGCTGAATGCCCCACACGAACGTCGTGTACACACAGGCATTTGTGACGAACCGCCGTCGCTCGGCGCGGGTGTCGGTGGCTGCAGAGCGCGGGACGCGGGCATCGCATAACAAATATCTGGTGCCGCCATTGTCGAATGACTCCAGCTCGCTTGCGAGCTGCAGGATCGCCCGCTTCAGGTCGGCTCCGTATTCGGCCAACAGCAGACGGCCGGCATGCGCGCATTGCGACATCGCCAGATAGGACGATGCCCTGTCCTCCGCGGAAATCATCTGCTGTAGACCGGCAAGGATGCCGAGCAGCGTATCCGAAGGACGCGAGAAATAATTCACGCCGAGATACCGCCCGCGTCCCGCCGGCACGATGGTCGTGGTGACGACGCCAGCGCGAACCGCCTCCAGCAACAGATGCACGCTCTTTTCGAGCAGACGCGCCCGTCGCACCGCGTCCTGCGCATCCATGATGGTTTGGCGATCGAGAATGTCGGGATAGAACCAGGCGAAGTCGCGCGGATAGTACGCGCAGGCGTGCGGCGCCCCCGTGACCAGGAAAGCCTCGGTCGCCGAGAAGGCGCTGTCCATCGAGTGCCGGTAAAGATCCGCGATGGCCGAGAGTGAATGAGGTGACTGCCTCAGGAATCGATCGCCGAGAAAATTCACCGCCTGAAGCGCGTTGGCAACGAAGGTCGCCGTCAGGCCCTGATAAAACCGGTTCTCACGACGTGATCGAAAAGAGGTGCCCCTGTTCATAGGTGTCTTCGAATTGTGTCTCGTGATCCCGGCAATAACGCCGCCACTTTCTAGAGCTGTCTGATTCGTGTCTCTATCGGGCGACTTGCGGGCTCGACTTACCTTCCCAGGGCCTGAAATTCTCGATCACCCGCAGCAGCACGCGGGCGCCAGCTTCGGCATCGGCGAGCTCGACATGCTCGTCCGGGTGATGACTGATGCCGCCGCGGCAGCGCACGAAGATCATGCCGACATCGGCAATGTCGATCATCGCCATGCCGTCGTGGCCTGCTCCGCTCGGCAGCTCGAATACGGAAAAGCCTTCCGCTCCGATCGCCTGAGCGATCTGCTCCTTGAGCCAGGGCGCACAGGGTGCCGTGCCGTTCTCGTGCGTGACGTCGAGCTGAAGCACCAATTGCCGTCGCTTCGCGACCGCCTCGATCTGGCGGACGATTTCGGCGACTGCACGCTTGCGATGCATGTCGATTGGCGCGCGCATGTCGATGGTGAAAGACACCTCGCCCGGGATGACGTTGGTCGCGCCGGGCCTTGCCTGGATGTATCCGACGGTCCCGACCAGCCCGCCGTCGTCGGTCCGGCAAAACTGCTCGATCGCGCCAATGCATTCGGCCGCGCCGGCGAGCGCATCACGCCGAAGCGCCATCGGCACCGTGCCGGCGTGCCCGGCCATGCCGGTCAGCCGCGCGGCAAGACGCGTCGCGCCCGCAATCGCGGTGACGACGCCGACAGGCAGGTTCTGTGCTTCCAGCACCGGACCCTGCTCGATATGTAATTCAAGGTAGGCAATTAGCTCGCGCCGCGTCCGTGCAGCCGCGCCGATATGATCGGGGTCAAGGCCGAACGTGATGAGCGCATCGCGCATCGACACGCCGTCACGGTCGCGCGTGTTCAGGACGCTCTTGTCGAATGTGCCGGCCACCGCACGGCTGCCCAGCAGGGTCGAGGCGAAACGTACCCCCTCTTCATCGGCAAAGCCGACGACCTCGATCGCGAACGGGAAGCGCCTGCCGCGGCGGTTGAGATCTGCGACACAGGCGATCGCGGTGATCACGCCGAGAGGCCCGTCCCATTTGCCGGCATCGCGCACAGTGTCGTAGTGCGAGCCGAGCATCAGGCAGGGCGCACCCGGCCGCTCGCCTTCGTAGCGGCCACAGACGTTGCCGATCGCATCGAGATGCGCGCTCATGCCGGCCTCGCGCATCCAGCCCAGGATGAGGTCCGCGGCTTCGCGCAACTCCTTGCTCAGATAGATGCGGGTGAGCTTGCCGGCCTCTTCCGAGATCGCACCGAGCTCGTTGATGCGACGCACGATTTCTTCGCCGAGCGATGTCCTCTGAACGGCGTTCCCAGCAACCATCTCGGCTTTCCATCTTTCGGGGACCGCAGCAGCGGCGGTCCTGATGACAATCGATACAAGTTGGATGCGAGCGAAAATCGCGCACTGGCGCTGTCCCAATCCGGGCGTGATTAGCATGAACGCGAGTAGCCCGCCGGCAGTCTCCCGGCATGCACACGCACGGACAGGTTAAAGCTGCTTAACTCCATTGCATACAATTGGGAGTTACTGCCCATAAATTAATCTGTCGATATCCTGATCAGAATTCAGGCAACATAGAGACTCCCATATTTTCAAGACCTTATCCGCAATTGAACGCTTCGTAGCCTATGGCACGAAGCTTGCGACACGTGTCCCCGAGCTCCGCCAGATCGGCGGCAGCCGCGAGATCGAGGCGGGCCATCCGCCCAGGGGAGCAAGCAATGGATTTTGGCAGGATTTCACGACGGCATTTGTTGCAAGGCGGTACGGCCCTGACCCTCGGCGCCGCGGCTGGCCTCCGCCCGGCCTTCGCAGCGGAGACGACCATCGGCTTCATCTATGTCGGCTCGCGTGACGACTACGGCTACAACCAGGCGCACGCGCAGGGGGCAGCGGCGCTGAAGAAGATTCCCAGCCTCAAGGTCATCGAGGAAGAGAAGGTGCCGGAGACCGACGCGGTCGAGAAGACGATCGAGTCCATGATCAATCTCGACGGCGCCAGCCTGCTCTTCCCGACCTCGTTCGGCTACTACAATCCGCACATGATCAAGATGGCCAACAAGTACCCGAAGCTCCGCTTCGAGCATTGCGGCGGCCTGTGGAGCGACAAGGATCCGAAGAACGCCGGCAGCTATTTCGGCTATATCGACGAAGCTCAATACATCTGCGGGATCGTCGCCGGCTACACCTCGAAGAGCGGCAAGCTCGGCTTCGTTGCGGCCAAGCCCATCCCGCAGGTGCTGCGCAACATCAACGCTTTCACGCTCGGGGCCAGGCTCGCCAATCCCAAGGCGACCACGCAGGTCATCTTCACCGGTGACTGGTCGATGCCGGTCAAGGAAGCCGAAGCCACCAACAGCCTGATCGACCAGGGCGTTGACGTGCTCACCTGCCATGTCGACGGTCCCAAGACCATGGTCGAGAATGCGGCACGACGCGGCGCCTTCGTCTGCGGCTATCACACCAACCAGTCGCCGCTCGCGCCGAAGGCGTATCTCACCGGCGCGGAGTGGAATTGGGAAGCGCTCTATCCGAAGTTCGTGAAGATGATTGCCGCCGGCGAGAGCATCCCGAACTTCTACCGCGGCGGCCTCAAGGAAGAGATCGTCAAGACATCGCCCTATGGCGAAGCGGTTTCCGCAGAGGCCCGCAAGCACGCCGACGACGTAAAAGCCAAATTCCTGTCGGCTGAAGGCTACGCCATCTTCAAGGGAGGGCTGGTCGACAACAGGGGCAGGACCGTGATCGCGGCCGGCACCGATCGCGGTCAGAAGGATCCCGAGCTCGAGAAGATGGACTATCTCGTCGAGGGTGTGATCGGAGCCACTTCGTGACAACGGAAGCTGCGGATCCCCTTGACGCGGCCGGGACGATCGCCCCGGCCGCCGATCCCGGCTTTCTCCAGCGCCACGGCGCAACAATTGAATACATCCTCATCCCGGGCGCGGCGCTCGTCGGCGCGCTCGCGGTCTTCGGCATCTTCGTCGCGATGTTCGACAAGAATCCGCTCGACCTCTATTTCTACATGTACTACGGCGCGTTCGGCACCTGGTTCTCCTGGCAGAACACGCTCACGCGCGCTGCTCCCTTAATCCTAACAGCACTCTGCACGGCGCTGCCCGCGCAGCTCGGCATGGTCATCATCGGCGGCGAAGGCGCGCTCCTGATCGGCGCATTGTCGGCAACCAGCGCCGCATTGGCGCTCCAGGGCCTGCCGCCGCTTGTCGTCCAGATCGCCATGGTCATCGCCGGCGTGCTCGGCGGAGGCTCGTGGATCATGCTGTCGGGCGGCTTGCGACAGTATCGCGGCGTCAACGAGACCATATCGAGCCTCTTGCTCGTCTACATCGCGCTCGCAATCCTCAACCATCTCGTCGAAGGCGCGATGCGCGATCCCGCGAGCCTCAACAAGCCCTCGACGCGCGAGATCGGCGCCGCCAACATGATCGGCACCATTCCCGGCACCGATGTGCATTGGGGCCTGGTGTTCGGCCTGATCGCCGCGATCGCCGCCTACGTCCTGGTCTATCACACCGTGTTCGGCTTCGCCGCGCGGATTGCCGGCGGCAACATCCGCGCCGCGAAGATCGTCGGCCTCGGCGTCGACAAGCTGATACTGACCGTTTGCTTCCTTGCCGGCGGCGCCGCTGGCCTTGCCGGCATGGTCGAGGTCGCCGCCGTGCAAGGACGCACCAATGCCAACCTTGCGGCCGGCTACGGCTTCACCGGCATTCTCGTCGCCTTCCTTGCGCGGCAAAATCCGCTCGCCATCATCCCCGTCGCCATCCTGCTCGGCGGTATCAGCGCCAGCGGCGGCCTGCTGCAACGGCGCCTGGGACTGCCGGATGCGTCCGTGCTGGTGCTCCAGGGCATCATCTTCGTCTTCGTGCTGGCCAGCGATGCGCTCTACGGCCGCACCGGGTTCCTGAAGGGAAAATCCTGAGATGGCAGACGGATCGATCGGACTCTGGACCGTCCCGCTCGCCGTGCTCGGCGGCGCCATTCGCGTCTCCACGCCGTTCCTGTTCGTGAGCCTAGGGGAATGCATCACCGAGCGCTCCGGCCGCATCAATCTCGGCCTCGAAGGCACGTTGGTGATGGGCGCGATGAGCGCCTATGGCATCTCCTATCTCACGGGCTCACCGTGGCTTGGCGTGCTCGCCGCCGGCATCACCGGCGCCCTTTTGGGCGCGCTGCACGCCGGCATCTGCTCGCTGCCGCGCGTCAACGACGTTGCAGTCGGCATTGCGCTGATGCTGTTCGGCACCGGGCTTGCCTTCTACCTTGGAAAGCCGCTCATCGAGCCCACCGCGCCGCGGCTGCCCGCCATCGATTTCGGCTGGTGGAGCGACGTCCCGCAGGTCCGCGCTGCGCTGCGTGTCAACGTCCTTTTCCTGATCGGCCTCGCGCTTGCGCCGATCCTGTACTGGGCCTTCCGCACCACGCGCTGGGGCTTGCTCATCCGTACCGCCGGCGAGAGCTCGGACGCCGCGCGCGCGATGGGCCACTCCGTGCTGCTGATCCGCCTGCGCGCCACCATGGTCGGCGGCTTCCTCGCCGGCATCGGCGGCTCGTTCCTCTCGCTGTTCTATCCCGGCAGCTGGAACGAGGGACTCTCCTCGGGCCAGGGCATCACGGCGGTCGCGCTCGTGATCTTCGCACGCTGGGATCCTCTGCTGTGCCTATGGGCCTCGCTCGCCTTCGGCGGCGCCGCGGCGCTGGGGCCGGCGCTGCAATCTGTCGGCGTCACCTCCGGCTATCACCTCTTCAATGCCGCGCCCTACATCCTGACGCTGGCGATCATGATCGTCACCTGCTCGCCCAAACGCACACTGACCGGCGCCCCGGCCGAATTGTCGATCACCCGCTAGAGAGCAGGATTATGCCCGAGCGCCACATCAAATCCGAACCCTATGCCTGGCCCTACAACGGCGATCTTCGTCCCGAGAATACGGCGCTCATCATCATCGACATGCAGACCGATTTCTGCGGCGTCGGCGGTTATGTCGACAAGATGGGCTACGACCTCTCGCTAACGCGGGCACCGATCGAGCCGATCAGGAAGCTGCTCGCTGTGATGCGCAGCCAAGGCTTCCATATCATCCACACCCGTGAAGGCCACCGCCCCGATCTCTCCGATCTTCCCGCTAACAAGCGCTGGCGCTCGCGCCAGATCGGCGCCGGCATCGGCGATCCCGGGCCCTGCGGCCGCATCCTGGTGCGTGGCGAGCCCGGCTGGGACATTATCCCGGAGTTGGCACCGCTGCCGGGCGAGCCGATCATCGACAAGCCGGGCAAGGGCTCGTTCTGCGCCACCGACTTGGAGCTGATCCTGCGCGTGCGCGGCATCGATAATATCGTGCTGACCGGGATCACGACCGACGTCTGCGTTCACACTACGATGCGCGAGGCCAACGATCGCGGCTTCGAATGCGTGCTGCTGCACGATTGTTGCGGTGCGACCGACAAGAGCAACCATGACCACGCGCTGAAGATGATCAAGATGCAGGGCGGCGTGTTCGGCGCGGTCTCAACCTCCCACGCCGTCATCGGAGCGATTTCGTGATCATCGGCGAAACCCCACCGCCGTCAGGCGCCTTCGGCGTCGACGCCGTCGCCATGACGATGCGCTTCGGCGATTTCCTGGCGCTGGACAATGTCGAGCTGAAAGTGCGGCCGGGCTCCTTCCACGCGCTGCTCGGCGAAAACGGCGCCGGCAAGTCGACCCTCGTCAAATGCATCATGGGCTATTACCACGCGACCGAAGGCGGCATCCTCGTCGGCGGGCGCGAGCAGGCGATCGGCAATCCGAAGGAGGCCCACGCGCTCGGGCTCGGCATGGTCTATCAGCATTTTACGCTGGTGCCCGCGATGACCGTCGCGGAAAACCTCGTGCTGGCCCGCGACGACGTGCCGGCCGTGGTGAACTGGCCGAAGGAGATGAAGGAGCTCGAAGCGTTCTTGAGCCGCATGCCCTTCAAGGTGCCGCTCGGCGCGAAAGTCGCGGACATCTCTGCCGGCGAACGGCAGAAGTGCGAGATCCTCAAGCAGCTCTGCCTCAAGCGTCGCTTCTTGATCCTGGACGAGCCGACCTCGGTGCTAACGCCGGCAGAAGCCGACGAGGTGCTCGGCATGCTCCGCGATATGGTCGTCAGGGGCGAGCTGACCATCCTGATGATCACGCACAAGTTCCGCGAGGTCATGGCCTTCGCCGATGACGTCACGATCCTGCGTCGCGGAAAGCTCGCCGGAGCCGGCAAGGTCGCCGAGCTCACGCCGGACGCGATGGCACGCACCATGATCGGCGCCGAGCAATTGACGGTGCAGCCGCCGCGCACCGGCGCGGCTGGCCAAGCCAGGCTCGAGCTGCAAAAGCTTCGCGCACTCGACGATGCCGGCGCAGTCGCCGTGCATGACGTCTCGCTCACCGTCCGCGCCGGCGAGATCGTCGGCATTGCAGGTGTTTCCGGCAACGGCCAACGCCAGCTGGTCGAGGTGCTGGCGGGCCAGCGCGAGGCCGAAAGCGGCGAGATCCGTGTTGCCGGCGATCCCTACCGCGCCAGCCGTGAGGAAATGCGGCGGCACAAGATGTCGCTTCTGCCCGAGGAGCCGCTGAAGAACGCCTGCGTCGGCGGCATGAGCGTCGCCGACAACATCGCCTTCCGTGAATTCGACCGTGCACCCTTCGCCCGTGGCGGCTGGTGGCTCAATCGCGGCGCCTTTCGCGACGACGCCAGGACGAAGATCGCGCAGTACAAGATCAAGACCCGCACGCCGGACACGCCGATCTCGGCCCTGTCGGGCGGCAACGTGCAACGCGCCGTGCTCGCCCGTGAGCTAGGCGGCGATGTCGAGGTTCTGATCGCGGCCAATCCCTGTTTCGGCCTCGACTTCGCCGCGGTGGCGCAGATCCACGCCGAGATCATGGCCGCGCGCAACCGCGGCGCCGCCGTGCTGCTCGCCAGCGAGGACCTTGATGAGCTGCTCGAACTGTCCGACCGGCTGGTGGTGATGTTCCACGGCGAATTCGTGTATGAAGCACCGACCAGCGAGGCCGATCTCACCGTGATCGGCCGGCACATGGCGGGACACTGACCAGGGACTAGCGATGAGCGGCGCATCCGAGTGGGACGAGCACTTTCTGCGTCTAGCCTTCGCGGTCGCCCGCCGTTCCCTCACCCATGGCAATCATCCCTTCGGCTGCATCGTCGTCGATGCCGACGGCAACGTGCTGATCGAGACCGAGAACGGCTATCTGCCGGATCATGACGGCACCGCGCATGCCGAGCGCTTGGCGGCGACGCAGGCCTGCCGCACGCTCAGTCGCGAGGTGTTGGCGATGGCGACGCTCTATTCCTCCGCAGAACCCTGCGCGATGTGTTCTGGCGCGATCTACTGGGCCGGCATCGGCCGCGTGGTCTACGGTCTCAGCGAGCACCGCCTGCGCGGCCTTACCGGCAACCATCCGGAGAATCCGACGCTCGACCTACCCTGCCGCGAGGTCTTTGCCAGCGGACAGCGCCCGACCGAGGTGGTCGGGCCTTTGCTGGAGGACGAGGCCGAGGCGCTGCACGAGGGCGTGTGGACGAAGTAGCAGCATATCCAAAAGGGGATGACGCCGCGGAGGTTCGACGCGGCGCCATCGTCTTTCACCTGGAGAGCGTCAGATGACTAGAACTTTACGGTGATACCGGAGTAGAGCGAGGACTCGGTGCAGGAGCCGGTGCTCACCGTCCGGCCACCGACGGCCGTGGTACAGCCGACGGCAAGATTGTGATCGAGGCCGAATTTGTTCTGCCAATAGCGATAGGCCACCCAGACATCCACGAAGTGGGAGTACTTGTCACCCCAGGCTGCCTTCGAGGCATCGAAGGTCAGACGGATCGGTTCTGAGTTTAGCTCAACCGCGGTGTTGTAGACGCCATCCGCCGGGCTGTAGGGCAGCGGCTCGGTGTCGGTGCCCTTCTTGCCGTACCATCCGGCACGGCCGCTGATCGAGAAGTACTGCATGTTCGGCGGCAGGAAGCCGAGGTCCATGTAGTAATTGACTTCGACAGCCCAGGTTGGCTTGAACGACGTGTTGCCGTCCGCCAGACACGTGATTCCGGGAACGCCCGGGCCGAACAGGCCACACTGGCTGAAGGAATTGTGGTTGGCGAACTCCCAATAGACCAGCGGCGCGACGTTGATGTAGCCCTTGTAGGGCAGGTCGAACGCGAACTGCAGACCGCCGACGACGTCGCGCTTGGCGGCGCCGAAATACCTGTTCTCGGTATTGGCGTCCATGCCGACTTCGAACGAGATGTTGTGCAGCGGCCCCGCGCTGAAAGCCTTGGTGTCGAAGAGCTCGTTCCAGCCGAAGGTCGAACGGAACAGGCCATAGATTTCGGTCGCACCGGCGCAGGATGCCGGCGTGCCGAAGATCGTGCCCGCATTGGTGCAGGGCCCCGCCGGGTCATTGTGATCCGACTTGTACATCGAGATGGTGAAGAAGTTCGTGCCGTACGCCCAGGCGTCGAAATGGGTGAACGAGTAGACCTGCTTTGTGGTCTTGCTGTTGATCGACCCATCCGGCCGGAACGACCACGCGCCCGGCTGCGAAGCGTTGAAGATGTACGAGAAGGTGACGCGGTTATCGATGACCAGGAAGAATGGAAGGTCCGGCGCCTTCTTGGCCGCCTTCACTGGCAGATCCGCCGCCTGAGCTAGACCACCGGTGGCCAGCGTAGCAAGTGACAGCGCCGCTGCTGCCATTGCCGTGTAACGAAACGACATCCTGAATACCCCCAAGTTTGGACGTTCAAAAATGAACGTCCCTGGGTGCGACACTTGCGCCGATCTCCCGGAGTGCGAAGCCTCAACTTTTCACATGGCGTGCCGCTTGTTGCGGCAGCACGCGACGTATCAAGGAGGAGATTGCAAAGTGGCCGGACGCGGTGAGCACGAGCGGCGAGGATCGCTATTGCCGAACATTCCCGATTGTTTTTATTCGGATTTTCTGATCGCGCCCCGATGCGAAGCCGAGTTGAAGCAGACGTCGCGAGCGCTGTGCTCTGAGCGATGGATGGACGGACCTACGATTGCTCAACATGGCGTCAAGCCAGCCCACAGGGTTCCGATTTGGCTTGAACCGTCACAAATTTGCAACAGGCACCCAGCGATCGTCACACCCATGGACCGGCACACCGGCACTGCCACGCCTGCCGCGGCGTTGAGCAAGGCATGACGCTTTTTCGCATCTTACGCGGCGGGCCAAACTAGCTCAGTATTGAAGCACTTCATCCATGCCGATGCATCAGCGAATGTTCGATCCGACGCCTCAACGCCTGCACTCCAGCGAGCCCCCGCTGCTTCAAACGGTTGAGCTCACCAAACGCTATGGGGACTTCATCGCCAACGATTCCATCGACATCGAGATCCGGCCGAGGGAAATCCACGCGTTGCTCGGCGAGAACGGCGCCGGCAAGTCGACGCTGGTCAAGGCAATCTACGGATTGATCCAGCCCAGCGGGGGCGAGATCCGCTGGCACGGCGAACCAATCGTGCTGTCCGGTCCCTCCGACGCGCGCAGCCGCGGCATCGGCATGGTGTTCCAGCATTTCTCGCTGTTCGACAATCTCACCGTCGCCGAGAACGTCGCGCTCGGCCTCGATGGCAAGGAACCCTTCAAGGACATGTCGGCGCGGCTGGAGCAGGTGTCGAAGACCTACGGACTGCCGCTCGATCCCCGGCGAGAGGTCTGGCAATTGTCGGTCGGCGAGCGCCAACGTATCGAGATCGTCCGCGCGCTGATGCAGGATCCGAAATTTCTGATCCTGGACGAGCCCACCGCGGTGCTGACGCCGCAGGAGGCCGACCAGCTCTTCATCGTGCTGGAGCGGCTCAAGGCCGAAGGCCGCGCCATCCTCTATATCAGCCACAAGTTAGACGAAGTGAAGCGGCTGTGCGACACCGCAACGATCCTGCGCGGCGGCAGGAAGATCGAGACCTGCAATCCCCAGCGCGAGACCGCCGCCTCGCTCGCGCGCATGATGGTCGGCGGCGAGATCAAGCAAGTGAGGGCCGCATCCGGTCGCAAGACCACTGTGCCGCGGCTCGTCGTCAACGATCTCTCGCTGGCCCCTGCCGAGGCGCATGGCGTGCGGCTCGAGCACATTTCCTTCGAGTTGAAGGGCGGCGAGATCCTGGGCATCGCCGGCGTCGCCGGCAACGGCCAGGATGAGCTGTTCGCCGCACTCTCCGGCGAGCGCCTGTCGAAGCACTCCGGCACCGTCGTGATCGAGGGTATCGCCGCCGGCCACCTCTCGATCACGCAGCGGCGCAAGCTTGGCGCCGCCTTCGTTCCCGAGGAGCGGCTCGGTCACGGCACTGCACCGCGCATGAAGCTGTCCGAGAATGCGCTGCTCACCGGGCATGCCGCCAGCGGCATGGTTCGTCACGGCTTCATCGATACGGCGGCCACGCTCAAGACCGTCGACCGCGCGACCGAAACGTTTGACGTGCGCAAGGCCAGGCGCGATCCGGAAGCAGCATCGCTTTCCGGCGGCAATCTGCAGAAATTCATCGTCGGACGCGAGATCCTGCGCAACCCCGCGGTGCTGGTGGTGAGCCAGCCGACCTGGGGCGTCGACGCCGGCGCCGCCGCGATCATCCGCCAGGCGCTGCTTGATCTCGCAACCGCAGGCGCCGCGGTGCTCGTAACCAGCCAGGACCTCGACGAGCTCGCGGAGATCGCCGACCGCATCGCCGTGATGTTTCACGGCCGGCTGTCGGCCCCACTCGCCGCCAGCGAGGCGAGCCGCGAAAAGCTCGGCCTTTTGATGGGCGGCAGCAGCCTGGAGCCGAAGGAAGCCACGCATGCAGTTGGTGCTTGAGAAGCGCGCCGAGCGCTCCAACACGATCGCGCTGATCTCGCCGCTGATCGCGATCGGCCTGACGATCGTGACGATGGTCATCCTGTTCGCGATCCTCGGCAAGAATCCGCTGCTCGCCTTGCATGCCTATTTTATCGCGCCCCTGACCGACGGCTATTCGCTCCAGGAGATCGCCGTGAAGGCGACACCGTTGGTGATGATCGCGATCGGGCTCTCGCTCTGCTATCTCGCCAATGCCTGGAATATCGGCGCCGAGGGACAATTCCTGATCGGCGCCGTCGCCGGAAGCTGGATCGCGGTGAAGACGCAAGGTACTGACATCGGCCCTTGGGTTTTGCCGGCCATGCTCGTGCTCGCCGCCGCCGCGGGCGCGCTCTATGCGCTGATTCCGGCGATCTGCAAGGTGAAGTTCGGCGCCAGCGAAATCCTGACCAGCCTGATGTTGGTCTATGTCGCCGACCTCTTCCTCGACTATCTCGTGCGCGGGCCCTGGCGCGATCCGCACGGCTTCAACTTCCCGACCACGGCCGAGTTCGATCCGATAGCGACGGTGCCGCTGCTGATCGAAGGCGGCAGGCTGCATCTCGGCGCGATGATTGCCCTGCTCGTCGTCGCAGCCGTGGCGATCCTGCTGGGGCGCACCATCAAGGGCTTTGAGATCCGCGTGGTTGGCGCAGCGCCGCGTGCCGCGCGGTTCGGCGGCTTCAATGCCGACCAGCTCGTCATCCTCACCTTCGCCATCTCCGGTGCGCTGGCGGGCCTCGCCGGCATCATCGAGGTCGCGGGCCCCGTCGGGCATCTCCAGCCCGGCATTTCGCCTGGTTACGGCTTTACTGCGATCATCGTGGCCTTCCTTGGCCGGCTGAACCCGCTTGGAATATTAATTGCAGGCCTGTTCCTCGCATTGACCTTTATCGGCGGCGAGCAGGCGCAGATCGCGATGAAGATTCCGTTGGATGTCACCAAGGTTTTCCAGGGCATTCTGCTGTTCTACGTGCTCGCCTGCGATTCCCTCATTCTCTACCGTTTCAAGCTGCTCTTCCCGAACCGACAGGTGACCCGTGGAGCTGGTTGAGGCCATCATCCTCGCGGTGCTCGCGGCGTCGACGCCGCTGCTGATTGCTGCGACCGGTGAGCTCGTGACCGAGCGCTCCGGCGTGCTCAATCTCGGTGTTGAGGGCATGATGATCGTCGGTGCGGCCTGCGGCTTTGCCGGCGCGTGGCTCACCGAATCCACCTTCATTGGTGCGCTGTTCGGCATCGTCGCGGGCACGTTGATGTCACTGATCTTCGCGCTGATGACGCTCGGGCTCGCCGTCAACCAAGTTGCGACGGGTCTCGCGCTGACCATCCTCGGCATCGGGCTCTCCGGCCTGATCGGCGCCGGCTTCGTCGGAGAGCGCATCACGCCGGCAGTGCACCTCACCATTCCCGGCCTCACCGAGATCCCGCTGATCGGGCGCGTGCTGTTCGGCGAGGACGGTTTCGTCTACTTCTCGGTCGCACTGATCGTCGGCGTCTGGTGGTTCCTGCGCCGCACGCGTGCGGGATTGATCCTGCGCGCCTGTGGCGACAATCATGCCTCCGCGCATGCGCTCGGCTATCCCGTGCTGCGCATCCGCACCTTTGCCGTCATGTTCGGTGGCGCCTGCGCAGGGCTTGCGGGCGCTTATCTGCCGCTGGCCTATACCCCGTTCTTCATTCCCGGCATGACGGCAGGCCGCGGCTGGATCGCACTGGCGCTGGTCGTGTTCTCGTCCTGGCGGCCGGGCCGGCTCGTCGTTGGTGCTTATCTCTTCGGCGCCGTGACGATCCTGCAATTGCACGCCCAAGGCTGGGGCGTCGGCATTCCCTCGCAGTTCATGTCCGCGCTGCCCTATCTCGCAACCGTTATCGTCCTGGTCCTGCTCTCCCGCGCGCGCACCGGCGGCTCGACCGCGCCGGCCGCGCTCGGCACCGTGTTCGTGCCTGACCGCTGAGTTTTCATTTCCGCAGCGTGCGCGATGGGGCGCGCGCGTTGCGGATCATGGCTTTCCCCTGATGTTTGGAGACTGATGATGAGGAAATCACTTCTTGCGCTGGCTGCCGGGCTTTTGCTTGGCGGGAGCTTCGGTGCAGCGTCCGCCGCCGACAAGCTGAAGGTCGGCTTCATCTATCTGGGTCCGATCGGAGACCTCGGCTGGACCTATCAGCATGATCTCGCCCGCCAGGCGCTGGTGAAGGAATTGGGCGATAAGATCGAGACCACCTATCTCGAGAACGTGCCCGAAGGCCCGGACGCCGAGCGCTCGATCGAGCAGCTCGTCCGCGCCGGCAACAAGCTGATCTTCACGACGTCATTCGGCTACATGGACCCGACGCTGAAGGTCGCCAAGAAGTACCCGAACGTGCATTTCGAGCACGCCACCGGCTACAAGCGCAACCCGAACATGTCGACCTATTCGGCGAAATGGTATCAGGGCCGCTACATTCAAGGCCTGATCGCGGCCAAGATGTCGAAGTCCGGCGTGCTGGGCTATATCGGCTCGTTCCCGATTCCGGAAGTCGTCTCCGGCATCAACGCGACGATGCTGGCGGCGCAGACCATCAACCCGAACATCAAGGTCAAGATCATCTGGGCCAACACCTGGTTCGATCCGGGCAAAGAGGCCGACGCCGCCAAGGCGTTGATCGATCAGGGCGCCGACGTCATCATGCAGCACACGGATTCTCCGGCCGCGATGCAGATCGCGAGCGAGCGCGGCAAGCTCGCCTTCGGCCAGGATTCCGAGATGATCAAGTTCGGACCCAAGACCCAGCTGACCTCGATCCTCGACACCTGGGGCCCCTACTACATCGAGCGCGTCAAGGCCGAGCTCGCCGGCACCTGGAAATCCGAGGACACCTGGGGCGGCCTCGACAGCCACATGTTCGCGATGGCGCCCTATACCAACATGCCTGATGACGTGAAGAAAATGGCCGAGGATGCCCAGGCCGCGATCACAGCCGGCAAGCTGCACCCGTTCAAATGCCCGATCATTGGGCAGGACGGCAAGCCGGTCGAGTGCAAGGGCGGCGATCACCTCGATGACGGCCAGATTCTCGGCATGAATTTCTACGTGAAGGGCATCGACGACAAGCTTCCGGGCAAGTAGCACGCTTCTTGCTTTGACCAGATCACCTGCTCCTCCCGGAGGAGGTTCGGAGGGGGTGGCCAGAAGCACCCGGCACTTGTGGTCGCCCCCTCTTTTATCCCAGCTGCATGCTCCGCGCCGCCGAGCTGTGGCGGCGGATGAGGTCCGCCACATCGAGGCCCGGGATGGCGCCATCAACCACGGCCCATCGTCCCGCAACCATCACCCGATCGGCCCGATGCGCCCCGCACAGCACCAATGCCGCCAGCGGATCGCCATGGCCGGAGAAGCGCAGCTCGTCGAGCTTGAACAGCGCGAGATCGGCGGCCTTGTCGACCGCGATCTCGCCGAGTTCCGGACGGCCCACGCACGCCGCCGAGCCCCTGGTGGCCCAGCGCAGCGCGTCCTTGTGGCTGACCTTTGTCACGCCGTAACGGGCCCGTTGCAGCAGGAATGCGGCGCGCACCTCCTGCATCAGGTTCGACCCGTCGTTGGAGGCTGAGCCGTCGACGCCGATGCCGACGCCGACGCCGGCCTCCTCCATCTCGCAGACGGGACAGCAGCCGGACGCCAGCAGCTGGTTGCTGCACGCGCAATGGCTGATCGTCGTCCTGGCCTTACCGAGCCGCTTGATCTCGTCGGCTTTGAAGAAAATTCCGTGAGCGAGCCAGGTTCGCGCATGCAGCCAGCCGCATTGTTCGAGATAGTCGAGCGGGCGGCAGCCATACATCTGCTCGCAGAACTTGTTCTCGTCCTCGGTCTCGGCGAGATGGGTGTGCAGGCGCACATCGAGCTTGTCGGCGAGCTCGGCAGTGGCGCGCATCAAGGATGTCGTCACGGAGAATGGCGAGCACGGCGCGAGCGCGATCTGCACCATCGCATCCGCACCGCGCTGATGATGCTTGGCGACCACGCGCGCGCTGTCGGCGAGAATGGTGTCCTCGTCCTGCACGACGCTGTCGGGCGGCAGGCCGCCGTCGCGCTGCGACAGGTTCATCGAGCCGCGCGTGAGCAACACGCGCACACCGAGCCGCTCCGCCACCGCCACCTCGATATCGACAGCGTCTTCGAGACCTGCCGGGAATACGTAATGGTGATCGGTCGTCGTCGTGCAGCCCGACAACAGCAGTTCCGACATCGCGACGGTGACGCCGAGCTCCAGCGCCTCCGGCGTCAGCTTCGCCCACACGGGATAAAGCGCCTGGAGCCAGGGAAACAGCTCGCGATCCATCGCCGCCGGCAGCGCCCGCGTCAGCGTCTGGTAGAAATGGTGATGTGTATTGATGAGGCCGGGCAGTACGACGTGTTCACCGGCATCGAACACCGCGACATCCGCGGTCGCAGGCGTCCCGCCAGCCGGCACCAGTTCGACAATCCGGCCATCCTTCACCACGACCCCGCGCTCGGCCCCGTCGGCGAGGACGGCCAGGGGGTCCCTGATCCAGATCGCACTTGCGTCGGTCATGATTGCCGCTTCTCCTCACATCCCTGATGGCGGGCCTGCAAGGCCGAGGCCAGGCCCATTGCGTTCCGGCTGCGACTTGTTGTTGCGACTTGGCTCCGGTCTTGCAAGACTTTCTCTTGCCCGATTCACCCGGCAGAAGCGTTGGCGCAGCCATGGATTTGAATACCATCACAGCAGTCGCCCATCCGCAAACACGCGCACAGCTGCCTGCCTGGACGGCAGGCGACGCTTGGCTCGCGGGCGGCACCTGGCTGTTCTCGGAGCCGCAAATACACCTGAGGCGGCTGATCGATCTCACCGACCTGAAATGGCCGGCGCTGACGATCACCGAGAGCCATCTCAGCATCGCCGCCACCTGCACCATCGCAGAGCTCGATAGTCTCGCCTGCCCGTCCGACTGGCTCGCGGCGCCGCTGATCGGCCAGTGCTGTCGGGCCTTCCTTGCTTCGTTCAAGATCTGGAAGACGGCAACGGTCGGCGGCAATCTCTGCATGTCGCTGCCCGCGGGACCGATGATCTCGCTCACATCAGCGCTCGAGGGCATCTGCACCATCTGGAAGGCCGACGGCGGTGAACAGAGGATCTCCGTCCCCGACTTCGTCACCGGCAACCAGCGCAACCGCTTGACGTCAGGCGACCTGGTCCGGCAGATCGATATCCCGATTGCCGCGTTGAGGCGCCGTACCGCGTTTCGCCAGATCTCGCTGGCGCCTGTCGGCCGCTCAGCGGCGCTTCTGATCGGCAGCCTCGATCCGGACGGCACGCTGACTTTGACGGTGACCGCATCGACGGTGCGGCCGATCCAGCTCACCTTTCGCAACAGCCCGGACCCGAATGCGCTTCGCGATGTGATCGCGCAGCAGATCACGGACGACCTGTACCATACCGACATCCATGGTGAGCCGCTCTGGCGCAAGCACATGACGCTGCGGCTCGCAGAGGAGATCCGCGGCGAGCTCCTGGGGGGATCGCCATCATGAGCTTCGAAGTCAACGGCAAGGCGTTTGCGCAGGAGCCGCGCGCCGGCCAGTGCTTGCGCACGTTCCTGCGCGAGCTCGGCCATTTCGGCGTGAAAAAGGGCTGCGATGCCGGTGATTGCGGAGCCTGCACGGTGCTGCTGGATGGCGAGCCGGTACATAGCTGCGTGATCCCGGCGTTCCGCGTCCAGGGGCGCACCGTCACCACGATCGAAGGTCTTGGCGGGGACCACGGCGTCCATCCGATGCAGCAGGCGTTCCTCGATGCGCAAGGCTTTCAATGCGGCTTCTGCACCGCCGGCATGATCCTGACCTGCGCCTCGCTGAACCAGGCGCAGCGCACCGATCTCGGCATAGCGTTGAAGGGCAATATCTGCCGCTGCACCGGTTATCGTTCGATCGAGGATGCGATCCTCGGCAAGACCAATGTCGAGGCGAGCGTCGAGGCCGGCGCCGCATTCGGCCGCAGCCTGCCGGCCCCTGCAGGTCCCGACATCGTGCGCGGCAAGGCGCGCTACACCTTCGACACCGCCATCGACGGACTGCTGCACATCAAGCTGCTGCGTTCGCCTCATGCCCACGCCAGGATCGTTGCGATCGACAAGTCGGGCGCCCTTGGCGTCCCCGGGGTCCAGGCCGTGCTGACGCATGAGGATGCGCCGCCTGTCCTGATTTCGACCGCGCGGCATGAGAAGGAGTGGATGGATCCCGAGGACACCCGCATCCTCGACGACGTCGTCCGCTTCGTCGGCCAGAAGGTTGCCGCCGTCGTTGCCGAGAGCGAAGCGGCCGCCGAGGAGGCGTGCCGTCGGCTGAAGGTCGATTACGAGATCCTGCCCGCGCTGATTGATCCGGAGCAGGCGATGGCGCCGGGCGCGCCCGTCGTTCATCCTGCCCGCACCATCGCGAACCGCGTCGCTGACGCCCAGCGCAATCTCGTCGCGGAGACGCATGGCGAATTCGGCGACGTCGCCGCTGCGCTCGCGACCTCCGCCGTCACCTTCGAGGGCACCTTTCACAGTCATCGTGTGCAGCACGCCGCATTGGAGACCCATGGCGGCCTGGCCTGGCTCGACGACGCGGGCGTGCTCAACGTCCGCACCTCGACGCAGGTCCCGTTCCTGACCCGGCGTGCGTTGGCCGATATCTTCAGGCTTCCCATGGACAAGGTCCGCGTGTTCTGCGAGCGCGTCGGCGGCGGCTTTGGCGGCAAGCAGGAGATGTTCGTCGAGGACGTCCTGGCGCTCGCTACGCTCAAGACCGGGCGGCCGGTGAAACTCGAGCTGACCCGCGAGGAGCTGTTCATCGCGACCTCGACGCGCCACCCGATGCGGGTCCACATCAAGGCCGGCGCGGATGCCGCAGGCAAGCTCACCGCGCTCCAGCTCGACGTGCTCTCCAACACGGGCGCCTATGGCAATCACGCCGGCCCCGTGATGTTCCACGCGCTGGCGGAATCCATCAGCGTCTATAATTGTCCGAACAAGCGCGTCGACGGCGCCGCCGTCTACACCAACACGGTGCCGGCGGGTGCGTTTCGTGGCTACGGCCTGCCGCAGGCATTGATCGCGGTGGAGGCCGCGATCGACGAGCTGGCGAAGCAGCTCGGCATCAGTCCCTACGAAATGCGCCGGCGCAACATCGTCAGGCCCGGCGATCCCATGCTGTCGCCGCCGCCGTCCGAATATCACGACGTCGTCTATGGCTCCTACGGGCTCGACCAGTGCCTCGACCTCGTCGAGCGCGCGATGCAGGCCGATGGCCCGCAACCGGACCTGTCGCCGGAATGGCTGATCGGCGACGGCATCGCGCTGACCATGATCGACACGGTGCCCCCGGCGGGCCATATCGCCGACGCTATGATTGCGCTCAACGACGACGGCAGTTTCGACCTGACCGTCGGCACTGCCGAGTTCGGCAACGGCACCAGCACCGTGCACCGGCAGATCGCGGCAACGACGCTTGCGACCACCGTCGACAGGATCCGCCTGCGCCAATCCGACACAGCCCATGGCGGGCACGACACCGGCGCCTATGGCAGCGCGGGCATGTTTGTTGCCGGCAAGGCGACGCATGCGGCGGCCATCCAGCTTGCGACCGAGCTGAAAGCGACGGCCGCAGACGCCTGGCTGTGCGATGCTGGGAGCTGCGCGCTTGAAGCTGACGCCGTCGTTAGCGGCGTCCGGCGCATGCCTTTTACGGAGCTGGCGAAGCTCGCGCGCGAACGGGGACAGCCGTTGACAGGCATCGGCAATTCGGACGGCACGCCCCGCTCGGTCGGCTTCAACGTGCAGGGTTTTCGCGTTGCCGTGAACAAGGGCACCGGCGAGCTCAAGATTGTCAGGAGCGTGCATGCGGCCGACGCCGGCGTCGTCGCCAATCCCATGCAATGCCGCGGGCAGGTCGAAGGCGGTGTCGCGCAGGCGCTCGGCGCCGCGCTCTACGAGGAGATGGTGATCGACGCAGACGGCCGCGTCAGCAACCCGAAGTTCCGCGACTACCACCTGCCCTCCTATGCCGACGTGCCCCGCACCGAGGTGTTCTTCGCCGAGACGTCCGACACGATCGGACCGCTGGGCGCGAAGTCGATGAGCGAGAGTCCGTACAATCCGGTCGCGGCCGCGCTCGGCAACGCGATTGCCGATGCCACCGGCATCCGCTTCACCGCGCCGCCCTTCAAGCCGGACCGGCTGTTTCCGGCGCTGCTCAAGAAGTTTGGCGGCTAGCTGCCGCGATAGGTCGAATAGCTCCACGGCGTGACCAGGAGCGGCACGTGATAGTGCCCCTCCGGCTCGCTGACCGCAAAGCGCAGCGGAATCTCGTCGAGGAACGGCGGGTCGGACAACGGCACGTTACGCCCGGCGTAATATCTGGCAACGCTGAACCTGAGCTCGTAGCGGCCGATCGGCACGGGGCGACCGCCGATCAGCGGCTGATCCGTGCGGCCGTCCGAGTTGGTCACAGTGCGCGCAATGACACGATTCTCGCCGAGGTTCGCAAGCTCGACCAGCCCGACCGGGATGCCGGGCGCGGGCTTGCCCGTGTGATTGTCGAGCACATGCGTCGACAGCCGGCCGTGCACCTTCAGCTTGTCGTCGGCGACGATGAGCTGATCCAGCCGCAGCGCGGAGATGCGGCCGATCTCCTCGATCGCACGCCTTGTCTCGGTCTTGACGATGTTGAGCAGCCGCGTCTCGAAGTCACGCAGGACGGAATCCCTGGTGTGACGGCGCACGCAGACGATATAGGGGAAGCCGAACTTGTCCCGATAGGCATTGTTGACGCGCTCGAACGCCGCGAACTCGGCGTCTGACAGCCGGTCGAGGCCGGCGCTGTTTTGCTCGTCGGTCGATTCCGCCGTGAGACCGGCGGCGCGCTGCGTCTTGTTGGCAAGATCGGGATGCGCACGGATCAATGCCAATTGCACGTCCGGTTCAGCGCTCTGGATCGCCGCCATCAGCGCGGCGTGCAACTGGTTGATGCCCGCGAACGGCCGCTTGCCGGCGAGCTGCTCGGCGATCCATGGCGAATATTCGACGACGTTGGCGAGTGCCGCGACGAAATCGGCTTTGCTTGCGGCGTTGAGGTCGGCGAGCGAGATCTGCGACATCACCCTCTCACTCGATCTCGAATGCGTCGGCCGCAAGGTGCGCGTGCTTGTCGTGCCAGTGCTGCGCGATCTGCAATCGCGTCGGCACCCAGACGCGCTCGTGCCTGCCGATGTAATCCAGGAAGCGCATCAGCCCCGCAGCGCGGCCAGGCCGGCCGGCAAGGCGGCAGTGCAGACCGACCGACATCATCTTCGGCGCGGTCTGCCCTTCCGCATAGAGCACGTCGAAGGCATCTTTCAGATAGGTGAAGAACTGCTCGCCGTCGGCAAACCCTTGCGGGTTGATGAAGCGCATGTCGTTGGCATCTAACGTGTAGGGAATGATGAGCTGCTTGCCGCCTGCGCCCCTGACCCAATACGGCAGATCGTCGGCATAGGAGTCGCAGAGATAGAGGAAGCCGCCCTCCTCCATCAGGAGACGGTTGGTGTTGATGGAGGAGCGCCCGGTGTACCAGCCGAGCGGCCGCGATCCGGTCGCCTCGATGTGGACGCGGATGGCTTCGGCGATCTCGGCGCGCTCCTGCGCCTCGGTCATGTCCTTGTGCTCGATCCACTTCAGGCTGTGGCTGGCGATGTCCCAGCCCGCCTCCTTCATGGCAGCTACGATTTCCGGATTGCGTTTCAGCGCGGTCGCGACTCCGAACACGGTGGCCGGCCAGTTGCGTTCGCCGAACATCCGCCACAGCCGCCAGAAGCCTGCGCGCGAGCCATATTCGAACATCGATTCGATGTTGGCGTGGCGCTGGCCCGGCCAGGGCTGCGCCCCGAGCACGTCGGACAGAAAGGCTTCCGAGGCGCGGTCGCCGTGCAGAATATTGTTCTCGCCGCCTTCCTCGAAATTGACGACGAACTGCACCGCGACCCGCGCGTTGCCGGGCCACTCGGGATGCGGCGGATTGCGGCCGTAACCGCGAAGATCGCGCGGGTAGCTTGCGTCGGTCACTCAGACTTCCTCGAAGCGGATCGGTAGAGCGCCCTTCCACAGCACGCTCTTGCCGAGCGTCGCCAGATTCTCCAGGCCCGAAGTCATCGTCATGAAATGGTTGCCGGCGAGCTGGCCCATCTTGCTCGCGAAAAGCACGCCACCATAGGCGAGCAGGATCTCGGTCTCGCTGATGCCGCCGGGATAAAGGATGATCTGGCCAGGCGCGGGATAGCTCGTGTGGTTCTCGTAGCCGACGCCGAAATCGAAATCGCCGAGCGGCATCCACACCCCTTCGCCACTCCAGCGCACATGGATGATGTGACTTTCGAACGGCAGCGCCTTGCGGAAGGCGGCGACAGTCTTGGGTGCCAGCTGCTCCTCGAAGCGGGCATCGAAGGTGAAATCGCCGGCGCGGATAACGAGTTTGCTCATCTCATCTCTCTGGGTCGGGGGCGTAGCCCATCGTGGACTCCTCGGCAAAGAGCATTCCGTCGGGCTTCGCGCAAGGGGCGTAGCCGCATCACCGGCGGTCGTAGGACCAGCCGAAAATGCCGCTCCGCCGGATCTCCGGCTCCGCGGCAGGCAGCGGCGCCTCCTTCAGTTCCGTGTGCGGCGACGGGGGCGGCGCCGGCAGGGTCTCGCATGTCATGGAGTAGACCAACTTGCCATCCGCCGTACGCCCGATCGGGGCACAGGGGTCCGGATGCGCCGCCGTGGTCTGCGGCTTCATCTTGACTTGCGCAGCCGCCGGCGAGGCGATCAGCAGCAGAACCAGCAGATATCTCGACATCGTTGTCGCCTGAAAACTCAACGCGACCATTGAACCGGATTGCGGCGGGCAAGTCCACCGGCGCCGCGGGTGCGATTGCGGAATATTTAGCCGGGCGCCCGGTCGTCACGGCGAGCGCAGCCATGCAGCCCTCTCGTGTCCCGGACAAGCTGCAACGCGCAAGCGTTGCGGCGCAGAGCCGGGACCCAGAAAGCGACACGGCAAAATGCGGAGAGATGGCCCCGGCTCTGCAGCGCACCGCTGAAGGGCGCTGCGCTGCGTCCGGGGCACGAGGCGAATGAGGCAGTGCTCGCAATGACCAAGCAAGGTGAAAGGACGTTGTTTTCAAACCCGCAGCTTACGCGCAGACACACCTTCGCATTCTCGCGGCGCGTCTCGCCCGAGCTTTGCTTGATCTCTCCACCCTCAAAGCCGGAGGGCGCAGGGAAGGCCGGGTGCCGGCTGGCACCCACGGTCCGCTGTGCGAAAGGCACACGCAGAAAACTGCACAGCGGCATACAGGTGAAGCCCAACACACGGCCTTCCCTGCGCAGTGGTTTGACGGCTTATGCCGCGCTCTCCTGGGAGCCGAGTTCGTTCTGGCCTCCCTCGCCCTCGTAGAAGTCACGGACACCGCGCCGGTTGACGCCAATGCCGCATCCGCAAGAGCTTGACCGTAGCAACGACGGCCAGGACCACACGGTTTTGCCGTACGCGCGGCTCGCCTGCGCCACAGGGTTCGACGGCCTTGTGCACCTTGCCATCGACATGCTGGCGCGACGAACCTGACAGCGCCGTCCGTCCTGCGCGAAGCTCAAGGGTTCACGGAGAGCAATCCGCCCTGCCCCTGGCCTTTCGCGCCCGACGCTGCCGCGTCCACCGCAAGCCCGGCTCCGCGATCATCACGACACATGATCGCCCCTCTCGGATGAGCCGGGATGGGCGATACATACGTCATTTCCGAATTTCGGTAAAGCGGAATATTTTTGCGCGAGGGGATTGACAGGCAGGCGACACATGAGACGGCCGGGAGAGCCGAAACTGGAAACAACAAAGGGGCGGTGCAAAGCACCGCCCCTTCTTCGCGCGTTCCAGAAGCTTGCCGCAGATTTGACCGATGACGTGCCGATCGCACCCGCGGCCTATGGCGAAAACGATCGCTTAATATGGCTGGGAATAGTAGCGCGGACCGTAATAAGGACCGCCGCCGTAATAGCCCGGGCCGCCGTAGTAAGGACCCGGGCCATAATAATAGCGGTTCTCATAGTATTCGCGGCGCTGGCTCTCGGCGATTGCTCCTCCGATCAGGCCTGCCGCCGCGCCCATGAAGGCGAGGCCCGCTGCGTTCGGGCCGCGCCGGTAATAGCGATGACGGCGAGCGGCGCTGAAATCGGTGGCGCCCGACACGGCCTGGCCAGCGACGTCTGTCCTGGCGGGCGGTGCCCCGGCCGAAGCGGCCACGGATGGCGAGGCGGAGACTGCGATCAGGGCGAGACTTGCGAAGGCGGCGACGAGCGTGCTGCGGCCGGCTGCGGGAATCATGGGTCTAATGCTCATTTTGACCTTCCTCTGTTCTCGCCCAAAGAGCCATATGCAACGACACGTAACGCGCAAACCACTGAGATGGTTTCCTGATCGCGGCGATCTGCCACGCTTTGAACGATTGTAAACCGAACGACTACGTCCAGCTTGAACCATCCAACCTGAGCGGATAATGAACAGCCGCGCCGTTTTTCGGTCGCCGTAAGCGTTTGACGTGAACCAACGCATCAACCGACGCCGTCGGAATCGATGCCATTTAAGGGTTCAACGTGATCGACGCGTCCTTTTCCTCGAAAGAAATCAGATGATTGCGGTTCGCAAACTGCCGGCGCGCTATGCGCCGATCGTAATGCCCTTTGTGCTGTCCGTCCTCATGACCGCGGTGGTGTCGGTCATTTCGACGCTGCGGAGCCTCGGCGCAACGCCGGCGTTCCTGGCAACCTGGCCCGGCGCCTGGGCGCTGTCATGGCTCGTCGCGTTTCCGACGCTGCTCGTGGTGCTGCCACTGGTCCGCCGGATCGTAGCCTGCCTCGTCGCCTCGCCACCTCGACAAGGCCAATAGACTACGACAGCGCCCCCAAAACCCCGCGCGTCGCCTTGTCGATTTCCTCGACATAGCGGCGGCGGGCAAAGGTCTCGGTGAGGAAGCCGACCACCTTGCGGCTGTCGGTTGAATCAACCACCGCCAGCATCTCGGCTTCCGCCTCGTCGAACACCGCCATCGCCGACTTCACGTTCATTTCCGGGATCAGCACGATATCAGTCAGGCGCGCCAGCTCGACCACCTGGATGTCGTCGGCGATGGTGTCGAGGTCGTTGGAGAACAGGTCGGGCAGCATGACGAGGCCGACATATTCGTCGGCATTGTTGACGACGACGATTCCGGGCCGTGACCCCAGCGCGAATTCGCGGCGCACGGCCGCGATCGTCGTGGTCGACGGAACCTTGCCGACGTCTGAACGCATCAAGCGCTCGACGGTGAGGTTGCGCAGCCAGCCGACGTCGTTGGCGCTGCGGATGGTCTCGCCACGCAGATGCAGGCGCCAGGTCGAGAAGGAATGGCCGAACATGAAGCGGACGCAGATTGAGGTGACGATGCAGCCGGCCAGCACCACGGCGGTGACGTCGACGTTGCGGGTCATCTCCAGCACCAGGAACGACATCGTCAAGGGACCGCCGACGATGGCGACGCCGAGCGTCGCCATGCCGGTCAGCATCGCGACCAGCGGATCGATCACGAAGTTCGGGCTGATCAAGAGGAGCACCGCGGCAAAGAACTTGCCGATCAGGCTGCCGACGAACAGCGAGGCGAAGAACAGGCCGCCCCGGAAGCCCGAGGCGAGCGAGATCAGGCAGGCTGTCACCTTCAGGGCGATGATCAGTGCGATCAGGCCGATCGTCATGTCATGAAAGAGATCGAGCACCATGGCGCCGTGGCCGGCTGCGAGCACCTGCGGCGTGACAATCGCGAAGCCGCCGACGATGAGGCCGCCGATCACCGGACGCAGCCAGACCGGCATCCAGGCGAACAGGCGCTCGAACGTCGGCGAGGAGCGCATCACGGCGATGCCGACGCCGCTGGTGACGAGCGCAAGTCCGATCAGGGCGAGGTACTGCTCGACGCCGACGGCGCTGACCTTCGGTATTTCCAGCGAGTACGGCGCGCCGCCGAGCCATTGCGCGGTCAGCGCGCCGGCGAGCGAGGCCGCCAGGATCGGAGCAGCGCTACCGACCGAATAGACGCCGACGATGAGCTCGCAGGCGTAGAAGGCGCCGGTGATCGGCGCGCCGAACGCCGCCGCGATTGCAGCGGCAGCGCCGCAACCGACCATCAGGCGCAGATCGTTGCGGCGGAGATTGAAGAACTTGCCGAGCAGCGAGGCGATGCCGGAGCCGATCTGGGTATAGCCGGCTTCGAGGCCGACCGAGGCGCCGCAGCCGTTGGAGATCAGGGTCTGGCTCGACACCACCAAGCTGTCCCGCATCGACAGATTACCGCCGCGCAGTGCGTTTGCCTCGATCGGGTCGACCGCATTCGAGATCTTCATGCGCCGCCGCGACCATTCCATGATGCCGAGCGCGAGCCCGCCGAGTGCAGGCGCGATCAGCGCCGCCCAGGGACTGACGCTCGCATTGGACGAGAGGCGGACATCGACAGGGATGCCGTAGATCACGACGTGCGCGATCTGGGCGATCTCGGCCATCAGCGTCACGATCGCGCCCGCGAGCGTGCCGATCACCAGCGCGAGCGGGATCAGGTAGAACTCGTTGCTGCGCAGCAGGGCACGCAGCCGAACCATGGTACGGTTCGTCCCCTTGCGATCGACGAGATGTCTGATCCGCACGAACACTTTCTGCCCGCCCTACCCTTCCGACAGGCCGTAGCCTGCCATGCGCTGGCGGACCCGTTCGATCTCGGCGCTCGGCAGCAGCGGCGGTTGTCCGATCTGGAGACAGCCGTGATATTGCCGCGCCAGTGTCTCGACCTCGACGGCGAGCCACATCGCCTTGTCCAGCGTCTTGCCGATCGCGATCATTCCGTGATGGTCGAGCAGGCAGGCAAGCCGGCTCTCCAGCGCCCGCACCGCATGTTCGGACAGCTCCACGGTGCCGAAAGTGGCATAGGGCGCGCAGCGGATGCTGTCGCCACCGGCGGCCGCGATCATGTAGTGCACCGGCGGGATCTCCATGCCCATGATCGCCAGGATGGTGCAATAGGTCGGATGGGCGTGCACGACGGCGTTGACGTCGGGCCGGGACTTCAGGATGTCGCGATGGAAGCGCCACTCGCTGGACGGCTTTTGACCGGGGGCATGCGAGCCGTCCATCGCCATGAACACAATCTGGTCCGGCGTCATAGCGTCATAGGGCACGCTGGTCGGGGTGACCAGAAGCCCATCCACATGCCGGATGCTGATATTACCCGAGGTGCCCTGGTTGATACCGAGCGCATTCATGCGGCGGCAGGCGTCGATGATGGCCTGTCTCTTGGCGAGCTCGTCCGCTGTCATCGACATCTCGATTTCTTCTCGGCTTCTTGGCGGTTTGTCGGCGCTGGGCGTTTGCTAGACCGGAAGTACGTCAAAGCAATAAGGCAGCGCAAGAGAAAGCGACCCGGACCGGCCCATGTCTTGCCGGCACGGCCGCAACGTCTGGAAATACATCGCAAAATCAAAGAATTACCAGATTGTCGCAGCCTCGCCGAACGCCCGGCTGGGCTGCCGCAATCCCGTTGTCGCGAATGGAGCCGAGCGGCCTGCGAGCAGCATGCCGAGCATGCGCGAGCGCACGGCATCTCCGGTGCGCTCGAGGATGCTGGGTATCAGATGAGCGGAGGCGAAGCACAGCAGCAGAAGCAGGCCCGAGAGCACGACCACGATGATGATCGCGAGCTTCGCAGCATCACGAAGGCGGACAGGGAGATGTCAATCGCTGCCGTCTCTTCCGGCCTGGCTTCTTCAAGTGCAGCGCCATAACAAAAGTTAACCCGCGTGCTTTGTAAAACGATCGGGCAGCTCGATCGGACAGCAACCATTCTGCACGATTGCCGTTTCACTCAGCATCGACACACGAATAGAAGCAGCCGCGACAATTGCACGAGCACCGTTCCACAATTGACCCGCACGATCCCGTTGCCTGCAATCACTGGGCGCTTCGATTAGGGACAAACGTCAGAGAGCTAAGGCTGCCATTCATCAATTCGGTAGCGCTGCGGATGCAGTGGCCTATGGTCTTCAGCAATGGAGGCACAGCGCATCGCGTGGCCAGTGGCAGGCCCGCAGCGGCGCGCCGCAGGTCGGTATTCTCTCCGATTCCATGGTCGCACGCGGCGAACAACTCGCCTCGGTCGCCTTGATCTGCGTCAACGCCGTCGGGCTCGTCGCGGGCGCGGTGCCACGGATCCTTCCGGCAGCGCCCGAAGCAGACATCGATGCTTACCTCGACGGCCTCGACGGCATTTTCATCGGCGGCGGACAAACCAACGTCCATCCCTCCCGGTATGGGCAAATGGCCGACGAGGCGCGCGACGGTCCGTTCGATGAATTCCGCGACGAGATTGCGCTTCGCCTGATCCCGCGTGCATTGGCGCGGGGCATCCCCGCTCTTTTCATCTGCCGCGGAATGCAGGAGCTGAACGTTGCTCTCGGCGGCACGCTGGCGAAGGAGCCGGACGATATGCCCGAGGACCAGCGTCATGGCACGCTGGTCGGCCTCGGCAATCCTATCAGCGGGCTGCACGTTCACGTCGAGGTGCCTGAGCCGGACCAACGCGTCGAGATCATGCACCGCCTGGTGCCGTTCCTGCCGCTGCTGCTGGCGCTCTCGACCTCGTCGCCGTTCTGGTGCGGCTATCCAACGGGACTGCTCGGCTACCGCAATGCCGCAAACGACGCCCTGCCCCGGACCGGTTTCCCCGAGATGTTTCGCAACCTCGCCGAATACGAGACCTATGTGAAGACATTGGTCGACGCCGGCATCGTCCCCAATGCCACCTATGTCTGGTGGGCGCTACGGCCGTCGCTTCAGCATCCAACCCTGGAGCTGCGCATCACCGACTGTTGCACGGCAATTGCAGATTCGGTAGCAATGGCAGCCCTGTTTCGCGCGCTGGTCCGGCATGTCGTGCACCATCCCGATCTCAATGCCACCTATTCGCCCGTGCACCGCGCGCTGATCGAGGAAAACCGCTGGCGAGCCCAGCGCTATGGAACCGACGGCACGTATATCGATCTGGCGTCCTTTGAGCCGATCTCGTTCAGGAGCTGGCTCGACGCGGTGATTGCCATGCTGGCGCCTGACATCGCGCATCTCGGCGTCGAAGGGGATATCCAGCATTTGAAGACGATCCCGAAGCGCGGCACTTCGGCGCATCTTCAGCTCGAATATTTCCGTAGTTTGCGGAAATTCGGTCGCTCGCCGCGGGAGGCCATTGCCGACGTGACGCAATGGCTGCGGACTTCGACCGAGGCCGGCGACTTCACGGCGCGCGGCAGTGAGCCGAAGGGCACGCCGGTACGGCAGCCTCTGGCGCATCTCGTCTGACACCCCCGAGCGCGGCCGCATGGAACGACGCTTCGGCAGCCGACTTAGCTCAGCATGCCCGTAATGGACATCGGTGGAGACCAACTATGAGCGACAGCGGAGTTAGCATGCTGCTGGGTCACGCCTCGGCCCAGATGCTTTGGCTCTGGTTCATCGGCGCGTTCGTGCTCGGCGGCGTCCTCGTCTACGGAGTGATGAAGGCCGGCCGCCTGCGCCGCAGCGAGCGTGCGCGGCTCGATCGCGCGACGGAAGAGCGACAGCGCCAGGAAGACCCCTATAAGCGCCCGACCTGAGCGATCGCCACGAACCCCGGTTGCCAGTTTGGAACTTTCGTTCTCGAAAGGGTTTTGATCGCCTGAGGATTGAGGAAGGCGACGCCTTCCCGTGTCACCTCAAGAGGAGGACGTATGGCTAAACGAGCGAAGAAACGCACAACCAAGAAGACCGCGGCGCGGCGACCGCGTCAGGCGCCGAAGATGCTCAGCGACCTGTTCCTGGAGACGCTGAAGGACATCTATTTCGCCGAGAACAAGATCATCAAGACGCTGCCCAAAATGGCAAAGGCCGCAAACTCGAAGGAGCTTGCGGCGGCGTTCAACAAGCATCTGCGCGAGACCCAGGGCCAGGTCAAACGTCTCGACCAAGTCTTCAAAATGCTGGGAAAGCCGGCGCGCGGCAAGCCCTGCGAGGCCATCAACGGCATCGCGGACGAGGGCGCCGAAATCATGAAAGAGTTCAAGAACGCCCCCGCCCTCGATGCGGGCCTGCTCGCCTCGGCACAGGCGGTCGAACATTACGAAATCTCCCGCTACGGCACGCTGCGGACCTGGGCCGAGGAGCTCGGCATGCAGGATGCGGCAAGGCTGCTTCAGGAGACCTTGGACGAGGAAGAGGCGACCGACCACGCGCTGACCGAGCTCGCCACCTCCGTGATCAACCTCGAAGCGGAAGAGGAGTACCGCGCAGCGGCCTGACGCCGCGCGTGGCCGATAACGGAACGCCGCGGTGCGAGCCGCGGCGTTTGCCTTTTTTGGATCGCAGGATCCGCATGGCACGTCCGCGCCGGCGGGCTGGAATTCTGGGGAACCAGTCCCATATGCAGCCTTTCCCATCGCCGAGTCCGCATCATGCAACCCAAAAATCCCCTCGACTGGATGCTGTCCGAAGCCCTGGACTCGCTCACCCGCGCCGAACGGCTGCGCCAGCAGTTCGGCCGCCAGGAAGCCTGCTGGGAGCCACCGATCGACGTGCTCGAAACCGAGCATGAGCTCCTGATCCTGATCGCGCTTCCCGGCGTCAATCCGAGCAATGTCGAGACGGCGATCCATGACGGCGTGCTCGTGATCTCCGGCCAGCGCACCCTTCCCCCGGAGCTTCGCAACGCCCGCATCCACCGGCTCGAACTGCCGCAGGGCCGCTTCGAGCGGCGCATCGCGCTTCCCCTTGGCCGCTACGCCATCAGCCGCTTCGTGATGGACGGCTGCGTCGCGCTGCGCCTCGCCAAATCCTGAGATCGATCATGGCTCCCGAACAGATGAATACCCAGCAAAACGGTTCCGACGTGAAGATCCCCGAGGACGCACTGATCGTCATCCCCGTGCGCGAGATGGTGCTGTTTCCCGGTGCCATCGCGCCGATTTCGATCGGCCGCGCAAGGTCCATCGCCGCCGCGCAGCAGGCGCTGCGCGAGCAGCGGCCGGTCGGCATCGTCCTGCAACGCAGCCCCGAGATCGACGAGCCCGGCCCGGACGACCTCTACCGGGTCGCGACCATCGCCAATATCGTGCGCTACATCACCGCGCCCGACGGCAGCCACCACATCGTCTGCCAGGGCGTGCAGCGCGCCCGCATCCTCGACTTCCTGCCGGGCACACCTTTCCTGGCAGCTCGCATCCAGCAGATCCCCGAGCCGACCACGACCTCGCCTGAGATCGAGGCGCGCGCGCTCAACCTGCAGCGCCAGGCCATCGAGGCGATCGAGCTGCTGCCGCAGGCACCGCCCGAGCTGGCCGCGATGTTCCAGGGCACCAGCGCGCCCGGCGCGCTGGCGGACCTCGCGACCTCGTTCATGGACATCAAGCCGCAGGACAAGCAGGAGGTGCTGGAGACCATTGACCTCGCCTTGCGGGTCGAGAAGGTGTCGAAGCACCTCGCCGAGCGGCTGGAGGTGCTGCGCATCAGCAACGAGATCGGCCAGAAGACCCGGGCCAGCTTCGACGAGCGGCAGCGCGAGGCGATCCTGCGCGAGCAGATGGCGACCATCCAGCGCCAGCTCGGCGAAGGCGACGGCAAGCAGGCTGAGGTCGCCGAGCTGACGGCTGCCATCGCCAAGGCCAACATGCCGCCCGAGGCGGACGCGCACGCCAAGAAGGAGCTGCGTCGCTACGAGCGCATGCCGGAGGCCGCCGGCGAAGCCGGCATGGTCCGCACCTATCTCGACTGGCTGATCGAGCTGCCCTGGGCCCTGCCCGCGGAGAAGCCGATCGACATCAAGGAGGCGCGCCGCATCCTCGATGCCGATCATTTCGGCCTGGAGAAGATCAAGAGCCGGATCATCGAATATCTGGCGGTGCGCAAGCTCGCCCCGCAGGGCAAGGCTCCGATCCTGTGCTTCGTCGGCCCGCCCGGCGTCGGCAAGACCTCGCTCGGCCAATCCATCGCACGCGCGATGGATCGCCCCTTCGTGCGCGTCAGCTTAGGCGGCGTGCATGACGAGGCGGAGATCCGCGGCCACCGGCGCACCTATATCGGCGCGCTGCCCGGCAACATCATCCAGGGCATCAAGAAGGCGGGCGCCCGCAACTGCGTGATGATGCTCGACGAGATCGACAAGATGGGCCGCGGTGTGCAGGGCGACCCTTCCGCCGCCATGCTGGAGGTGCTCGACCCCGAGCAGAACGGGACGTTCCGGGACAATTACCTGGGCGTGCCCTTCGACCTGTCGCGCGTGGTGTTCATCGCGACCGCCAACATGCTGGATCAGATCCCGGGTCCGCTCCTGGACCGCATGGAGTTGATCAGCCTCGCCGGCTACACCGAGGACGAGAAGCTGGAGATCGCGCGGCGCTACCTGGTGCGGCGACAGCTGGAGGCCAACGGCCTCTCGGCCGAACAGGCCGAGATCGAGCCGGAGGCGCTGAAGCTGATCGTCAAGGGCTACACCCGCGAGGCCGGCGTGCGTAACCTCGAGCGCGAGATCGGCAAGGTGTTCCGGCATGCCGCGGTGCAGGTCGCCGAGGGCACGGCCGCAAAGGTCGTGGTGGGCCCGAAGGACATCGCCATCGTACTCGGCCAGCCGCGCTTCGAAGGCGAGATCGCGCTGCGCACCAGCGTTCCGGGCGTTGCCACCGGCCTTGCGTGGACGCCGGTCGGCGGCGACATCCTGTTCATCGAGGCGACGCGCGTGCCCGGCAAGGGCGGGCTGATCCTGACCGGTCAGCTCGGCGACGTCATGCGCGAGAGCGTGCAGGCTGCGCTGACGCTGGTGAAGAGCAAAGCCACCCAGCTCGGCATCGATCCGCAGCTGTTCGAGAAGAGCGACATCCATGTTCACGTTCCCGCGGGCGCGACCCCGAAGGACGGACCGAGCGCGGGCGTTGCGATGTTCACGGCGCTAACGTCCCTGCTCACCAATCGCACGGTGCGCAGCGACACCGCGATGACCGGCGAGATCTCGCTGCGCGGCCTGGTGCTGCCTGTCGGCGGCATCAAGGAGAAGGTGGTGGCGGCCGCCGCTGCCGGATTGAAGCGGGTGATGCTACCGGCGCGCAACAAACGGGACTACGACGAGATCCCAAAGAGCGCGCGGGACAACCTCGAATTCATCTGGCTGGAGCGCGTGGACGAAGCCATCGCCGCGGCGCTCGAGCCGGCTGACGCCAAGGTCGAAGCTGCGGAGTAACGGTGATGAGCGGATTGCTGGAAAGAGCGAAGCGATCGCGGAAAACGCAGCGGCTGCGCCGGCTGCTCGATCGCGCCATCGACCGGGTGCGCGATGCGCTGGTGGCGCCAGGACCGCGGCTTGAGCCAGTCCCGGTCCGGGTGAAGCGCCGCAAGGGTTGAGCCCTCCGTCTCAAGCCCTCGCGGCAGCCCCAAATAAAAGGCCCCCTCCGATCGAGGGGGCCTTTGCGTTGTCAGGCCACGGCGTCCTTGGCAGCCTTGACCGGGCGGGCGCGGACGATCTTCCGGGCCGGCTTGGCCTTGAACATCATCTCTTCACCCGTGAACGGGTTGGTACCCTTGCGCGCCTTGGTCGCGGGCTTCTTGATGACCACGAACTTGGCGAAGCCCGGCACCAGGAACAGGCCGTTCTTCTTGAGCTCCTTGTGACCGACGTCGGTCAGCGTCTCCATGACGCTCTTGACGTCCCGCTTGGAAAGCTCGGTGGCGGTCGCAATCTTTTCGATCAGCTGCGATTTCGACATTTGGGTTGGCATCGTGTCTCCTCTGATTCGTTGCCGGTTGCATATTAGACCAACCGGCGAAGGCCTATAGCCTTCTGCACAGTTTTGTCGCGGTTTTTACGGGCTTTTTTGGCCCTCTGTGACAAAAAACCCTGCATTTTAGCTGCTTGCGGAGCGAAAGGAGCCTCAGGCAGCGGTTTTTGCCTTGTTTCAAAGGCCCGCAAGCCACCTTGCTAAAGCTGATTCGATGCTTTCGACAAGCGACGACCGGCCTCTTTGCCGGAGGCCGGTCGCGATTCACCCTGAAATACAAGGGCTAGACGCGCTCGATGATGACGGCGGGCGCCATGCCGCCGGCGGCGCACATGGTGACGAGACCGCGCTTGAGGTCGCGCCGTTCGAGCTCGTCGAGTACGGTGCCGATCAGGATCGAGCCCGTCGCGCCGATGGGATGGCCGAGCGCGATCGAGCCGCCATTGACGTTGACCTTGGCGCGATCGAGCCTGAGATCGCGGATGTATTTTTCCGTAACCACCGCAAAGGCCTCGTTGATCTCGAACAGGTCAATGTCATCGACGGTCAGCCCCGCCTTCGCCAGCACCTTGCGCGTCGCCGGGACCGGCGCGTTCAGCATCAGGGTCGGCGAGTCCCCCATGTTGGCCATCGCCACGACGCGGGCGCGCGGTTTGAGGCCATGTGCCTTGGCGTAGGCCGGCGAAGCCAGCAGGATTGCGGCGGCGCCGTCGACGACGCCAGACGAGTTGCCGGCGTGGTGCACGAAGTCGATCTCGAGGTCGGGATACTTTTGCAGGATCAAGCCGCGATAGGTCGTGCCCTTATCGTCGAGCGCATAGTCGGCGACGGCGGAGAACGCCGGCTTCAGGCTGCTCAGCCCCTCCATCGTGGTCTGCGGGCGCGGATATTCTTCATGGTCGAGCGCAAGGCAGCCGTCCTCGCGGTGGACGGGCACGAGGCTCTTCTTGAAGTGGCCGTTCGCGATCGCATGCGCTGCCCGTTTCTGGCTCTCGAGCCCGAGCGCGTCGACGTCCTGCCGCGTGATACCCTCCAGCGTCGCGATGGCATCAGCGCAGACGCCCTGATGCGACTGCGGGTGCCGCGCGCGCAGGCGAAGATTGCCGCTGTCCATCATCATCGGACCAAAGCCGCGCCGCCCCTCCATCGACATCATCTCGCAGCCGCCGGCGATGACGAGGTCTTCGGCGCCCGCCATGATCGAGCTGGCGGCCATGTTGACGCTGGTGATGCCGGAGCCGCAGAAGCGGTCGAGCGTCACCGCGCTCGCGCGCACGTCATAGCCGGCATCCAGCGCCGACATCCGCCCGAGATCGCCGCCTTGCGTCGCGACCTGCGCGCTGCAGCCCCAGACGATGTCGTCGACATCGGCGGTATCGATGCCGGTGCGGTCGGCAAGCGCGCGCAGCACGGTTGCACCCAGTTGCTGCGGATGAATGCCCGAGAGTGCTCCCTTGCCGGCCTTGCCGACGCCCCGCGGGGTGCGGCAGGCATCGATGATGAGCGCGTCAACCATTGGCGTTGTCCTCTTGTTTATGGGTGTTGAGAGGCGTTGTGAATTAGGGGGACAGGTGAGTCAATGCGTGGCGTGTGCACCCCTCACCCGGATTTTCCGCTACGCGTAAAATCGGGCTAGGGGCATGCGATCTGAGCGATCGGGCGCGAAAGCCTCAGCGACGTCATGGATCTAGGGGGGAAGAAGGCGCTCACACACCCGCCGCGTTGTTCGCGATCACGTTGCGGTAGAAGCTGGCGCTGAGCTTTGGGGTGCGGACCTGGGTGTCGAAATTAACGTGGTAGAGGCCGAAGCGCTTGTTCAGCCCGTACACCCATTCGAAATTATCCATCAGGCTCCAGAGGAAGTAGCCGCGCACCGGCACACCCTCAGTGGTGGCGCGCTGGAGCTGGGCGAGATAGTTGCGCAGATACATGATGCGATCGGTGTCGTAGATCTTGCCGTCGGCCGTGACGACGTCATCGCTGGAGGTGCCGTTCTCGCTGATATAGATCGCGTCGGTCTTCCAGATCTTCGCAGCCAGCTTCGGGACCCAGTAGATCGTCTCGGGACCGACGCGCAGCCAGTCCGAGTTCATGTGCGGGAACGATTTCGGGATCGGCAGCGGCATGAAGCCGGCACCCTGGTCGGAAGCCACCACATAATTCTGCGGCGCGTAGATGTTGAGGCCGAGGAAATCGACCGGCGAGGAGATGATCTTCAGCTCCGCATCGGTGTATTTCGGCGCGTTGGGCCCGGCGAATTTCAGGAAGGCGTCGGTATACTTGCCCGTCATGATGACGTTGAGATAGCCGGCATTCATCTCGCGTAGCGCGATTCCCGCGGCGCGGACGTTCTCCGGCGTGTCGATCGCGGGCGCACAGGCATCGATGTTCTCGGCCGGCCCTACGCGGGTGCCGCGGCGGCCATCGGCGCGCACCGCCTGCACGGCGAGCCCGTGCGCGAGCGCACTGTTGTGCCTGATCTGGTTGACCTCGGCCTGCGGCAGCGTCAAGCCCGGCGCGTCGATGCCGATGCCGTAGCCAAAATAGACGAAGCGGCCGCTCTCGTTCAGCGTGAACACGTTCTTGACCCGGTCGGTGAGATGCTTGGCGACATAGGCCGCATAGTCGCCGAAAATCTTGCAGGTCTCGGTCGAGCGCCAGCCGCCGAAACGGTCCTGGAGCGATTGCGGCAGGTCCCAATGATACAGTGTCAGCCACGGCTCGATGCCGTTCTTGAGGAGCTCGTCGATCAGGCGGTTGTAGAAGTCGAGCCCCTTCAGATTGGGCTTGCCGTCGCCGTCCGGAAACACCCGCGGCCAGGCCACTGAGAAGCGATAGGCCTTGCAGCCGAGCTCTTTGATGAGCGCGACATCCTCCTTGTAGCGTTGATAATGCTCGTTGGCGCGGTCGCCATTGGTGCCGTCCTCAATCTTGCCGGGGATGCGGACAAACTTGTCCCAGATCGAGGCCCCTCGCCCATCCTCGTTGACCGCACCCTCGACCTGATAGGACGAGGTCGCCGTGCCCCAGAGGAAGCCTGCGGGGAAGCCGTTTCCGCTGCGCGGCGGCGATACCGGCTTGACCTCGAGGGCTTCAAGCGGACTCGCAACTCCGGCTGCGGACAATCCCGCCAGCTTGGCAAACTGGCGACGCGAGACGGGGTCCGACATTGATGCTGCTCCGCTTTCTTCATTTGGGCCCGGCACAATGAACAGTTCCGGGCCGTTTGAGAAGCGCATGCGGGAGGACCCAGATCCGGCAAGCCTAGATGACGCAGCAGGCACGATGTCGTCCATTTTCCTGCGTCGGCTGAACACCTCTCGTGTTCAGGGCCGGCGATTTTAGGGCCGGGTTGTTCCGACTGAACCAACCACAACCTGCATCAGCCAGGCGATGCCGGCGTCTCTCATCGCTGCCTTGGTTGCGATGGCCCGGATCGTATCCGGTTTGCGCGCGAAAGGCAGTTCGACAAACACCAAGCCGAAGCGGCCGGCATGGTGCTCCACCAGTCGGCGCGGCAACGCTGCGATCAGATCAGACCCAGAAAGCTGGACAAGCGCCATCATGAAATTCGGGACCGTCAGGGCGATGCGGCGTTCGAGGCCACGCTTTGCCAACATCTCGTCGACGAAACCACGCGGTTCACCGCTGAGAGACACCAGCAGGTGCTGTGATCGCGAGAATGCAGCACGGGGTGGCGCTGTTGCCAAGGGATGTCCCCTGCGCATGGCCAGCACGAACTCCTCCTCATAGAGCCTGCGTGCCTCGAAACGCGATGATACCGCCGGCAGCGGCAGCATTGCGATATCGAGCTCGCGTGTTTCGAGCATGTCGAGACTTTGGTGCCAGGGCTCTCCGATCGCGCCGCCGCGCGGCGCAGGCATCAGATGGATCAGCCCGATGTCAATGTGAGGTGCCGCAGTCGCGATCGAACGCAAGAGCGGAACGGTTGTGGAGACCAGGACGGCGTCGGGGGCGCCAATCGTGAACCGACGGCTGCTTTTCACAGGGTCGAACGGCGCAGCCGACCCGATCAGCTGTTCGACACGCGCGATGATCTCGGCCACCGGCTCCCCAAGCTCCAACGCCCGCGCCGTTGGAACGACGCCCTTCGGTGTCCGCAGGAACAGCGGATCGTTCAGCAGAAGCCGGAGCCGGCCAAGCGCATGGCTGACAGCCGACGGCGTCAGGCTCAGCCGAGCGGCTGCGCGCGCGACATGACGTTCTTCCAGAACGACGCGGAAGAGCACGAGGAGATTCAGATCAATCCTGGATAGATCAATTTTCTTCAGCATATTGCTGAAATCATATCGCTGGATTCATCAAGATCAAGGTCGCATGGATTGGGCTCGCTCGTCGTTCGATCAGGAGTCCTGAAATGACCAAGAGACCGCCCGGGCTGAACAAATCGCCAGGCTCGCCGGAGGCGATGTCCCGGCGCTCGATGATGGCCGCTACGGCTGCGCTTCCTCTGTCCGCTCAGCTTTCGGCCGATGCGGCCGCCGGGAACGACGTGATAGCCAGCCTCATCGAACGCGCCCGCGAGAAGAATGCCGCCTTCATGCGTGGCGACATGGATCGCTGGTTCCAGCTTGTCCGCATTGCGCCGGATTTCACGCTGATGCAGCCCTTCGGCGGTCCTGCAAGTCGCGGATTCGACGCCAGCCCGAAGCGCTTGGCTGACCTATCGCGATACTTCAGGGAAGGCGAAACCGAACTCGAGGTTTTGCAAACCTATGCATCGAACGAGCTCGTCGTTCTCGTCATGGTCGAACACCAGCGGGCCGAGGTGGGCGGGTTGGCGGCTCAAGACTGGTCGCTGCGCGTTACTGAAGTCTACCGCAAGGATGGCACGGATTGGCAACTCGTGCACCGTCATGCGGATCCGCTGGTCCGAAGCATCACCTTGCAACAAGCGGCGATACTCGCCCGGGGTTGGAGGGAGGAAAAATGATCTCCCTCGCCTCGCTGGAGCAGCCAACTGACTCAGAACGTCGCCGCATTCCGCGTGAAACGTCCCCCTGCTGGTTGGCGCGCGCGGGGGGATTCTGCGTCGCCATTCTGAAGTTTGCAGGGCGTTAGGTGGCAAGGCTTCGACGAGCGGTTTCGTCGCGATGGCGCACGCGCTCAGCGCGAGCGCTTCGGCAACTTCGGCAGCTTGTCGGGATTGAACTCCGGCATCTGCCCGGCTCGTTCAGGTGCCGGTGGCTGCTGTTCAGTCAGGATGAGCGTGCCCTGGAGGATCATTCCCGGGACTTGTATCGCTGTCGCCGTGTAACTCGCGATCTTGCCGGGGCAGCTTCCTTCGATTGCAGCGTGAGCTCATCGTCGTTGCCGAACACCGTTGCGCGGCCGTCGGTATGGCGCTTGGTCGATACCGTGGCGGTGAAGCGATCGCCATCGACGTGACAGGAGCCATGATACGTCATCAGGCTGTCGCGGCCCCAGATTTGTCCGTCTGCGACATGGACGATCCCGGTGCCCTGGTCGAGCGGCGTCTTGTACCAAGCCGCGTAGGTGCCGTCCTTCAGCATGGGAGCCATCTCCGCCTGGTACTCCTGAGCGGATAGTCCGCAGCATTAGTGCTAAGAAAGCGTTACTCGCGCGGCCCGTGCCAATCCGGTTGGTCCCTCCGCAACTCGGCCTCGAGCTCCTCGATGATGCTGTGAAGCAGACATGCGGCGAGCGGATCTGTCACTTCCCGCTCCAGGCGCCGATAGCGTGCGATCTTGAATTCCTGCTCTCGCAACTGGTGCTCTGTCATCAGCCGGGCCCTCCGACGAACCGACGCAGAACCGGCCGGGGAGTTTCGTTAAAATTTTCGGATCATTCGCGATGGTTTCTGTTTGGTTAAAGACAATACGCGGCGAGGAATTCAGGGGCCGATCTTGTTCAAGCCAGGTCGCTTGGGAAAAGCGGACATGGGAACCCCGACGCGCCGCCCGCTACGGGGAACAGGCGACATCAGAAGTTGCGAGTTAATTAGGAGAGTCAATTCGAGCGGCGCCTCGAGCGCTCGCCCGTCCCTTCGGCCTCGTTCCTCGCTACTTCTTTTTCACGGTCCCGAAATCCGGCTGCCAAGCGGCTTCCTTGCGGTTCGGCGCCGCAGCGATCACCTTGGCCTTTTCCTTCTTCGGCTTCTTGGCTTCGCGATTGCCGCGTTGCTGGCCTTTCGCCATGTCGCTCTCCTTTGGTGGTTTGAGTTCGTCGAGTTCGTTCGACTGCAGCACCCGCCCGCGCGGAGTGCAGACCCTAACGTCCATGTAGCCTTCGCGCAGCAGTCTTCGCGCAAGCCGCAGCGCGACCGTTGCACTGCCGCGGCCGAGATTGGAGCTGCCGTATTCGTTGGTTCCGCTGACCAGATATGGCACGCGGGTTGTCCTAGCCATTGAGGACGGCGGCTCCGCATACGAGAAGCAGCAAAAACAACGGAACGATCACCGGCGGCACGATCCATTCCGAGATGCGAACACGCGACATCGAATGCTCCTGCGAGGCCTTCGGCGGGAGCACACGTGACCCTCAGTCACCGGTCGAAGCCGTTGAGATGTGCGGTGATGGTGGCGAGGCTACGCCCGCGCCGAGCCAATAGCGAGCGTTAAATGCCGCGCGCGCGACGGCTCCGCCGCGACATCTTCATTTGCCGGCTGGTCACGATAGTGCTGGCTATTGCCATGCGAAGGGCGCATGGTTGCGACAGCCGGCATCGGTTGGGGCTTCACTTGCGAAAGGCAGGCGTGCATGACCATCCGTTCGCGGCGAGAAACCGTCAAGTTCAAGCATCCGTTCCGCATCCGCGGCATCGAGCGCACCTTGCCGGCCGGCGCCTATGAGGTCGTCACAGACGAGGAGACGATCGAGGGCCTGACCTTCTCGGCCTATCGCCGCATTGCCACAATGATCACGGTGCCCGCCGAAGGCGCTTGCGGCGCCACGGAGATGCTGTCGATCGGCTCGATCGATCTTGCGAACGCACAAGCCGCGGACGCGAGCATCACCAATGACTGACCGGCCGGTCGATCTCGACAAGCATCGCGGCATGGCCGCGCAGAAGGCAACCGACCTGCGCCGTGCGTTGGCTGACGTGGAGGCGCATCTCCGCGAGCTCCGCGAGCGTGAAGCCGATCTCGAAAACCGCATGATGACGGTGCCAGCCGCGTCCTGGCCGGAGGCGGCAGTGAAGGCGCGCCATCTGCTCAACCTCTATGCTGCGAGTCTGCCTTCCGAGGATACGCGCCATCGCGCGCTAGTGGCAGCACTGTTCGACGATTTCGCCCGGCTGTCGGGCGAGGTCTGAGGCGAACGACGGCCGCCCTGCATTCTCGACATGCCGCAATCAGGTTAACGGAGCAAGCCATGACACTGACCAGCGGCCGCTTTATCGGCCACGAATACGACCGAATGATCGTCCGGTTCTCGATGCATGACGGTGCCCGGGAGATTCCTTGCGCGATCTCGACCTCTGCGATGGACGACCTCGAGCGCGGCCCGCAAGTCAAACCCGAGCAGCGGGAGGCCCAATTCAGCCGATTGCGGGATCGCATCGAAGCATGCGCGGCGAGCAAATATCGTGCGACGGAGTTCGAGGGCACGCCGCCAGGCATTGTGCTGCGAGGCATCGATTTCAGGTCATAAGCAACGACAGCACCGCGACCGGCGGCGTCACAGGTGACGCCACCATCATGTTATGAGACCGGACATGCCGTTGCTGCGGAATCTCCGGAACGAGGATCTTTCTACTCCGCGCGCGCCTTGATCTCCGGCAGTGGCGCCTTGCGCTCGAAGGGCTTCTTCTTGGGCGGCGCGGGCAGCAAGCCCTCCCTGATCGCCTGCTTGCGAGCGAGCTTGCGGGCCCGGCGGATGGCCTCGGATTTCTCGCGAGTCTTTCGCTCCGACGGCTTTTCGTAGGAACGTCGCTGTTTCATTTCCCGGAAGACGCCCTCGCGTTGCATCTTCTTCTTGAGAACGCGGAGCGCCTGGTCAACGTTGTTGTCTCTGACAAGTACGTGCAATTGATCATCCTTGCTGGGGGCTGCGAATGCGACACGTCCTGCAGGGCAGCCAATTGCGCAGGCGCTTCATGGCGATTTTTGAGGATAGCGGCGACATTCGTCGCGACTTCGGACGAGCCGATCTGCTTGTCACAGCGATGCAGCTTGGTGACACCAACGTGACCACTGTCGTGCTGTGCTGTCAATCGCTAACGTCTTGCTTGCAGGCCGGCAGACACACGCGAAGTGCTGCGATCGGAACACCCGAGGAGCCTCGCAGAAACAAATTGGCTTGCGTCCTTGCGAAATCGGGAATGTGATGTATATTGACCTTGTTCGATTAGCCGCTGTGCCTTGTTGAATGCGCCCCGCGGGCTCCTTTTCCAAAGACATCGACGAAGTTGAAGATAACCGCGTGATTGTCGCGCGGAACGCGTTCGCGCGCTTTGGAGAAGAACATGACGACAGGTACTGTGAAGTGGTTCAACGGCCAAAAGGGCTTCGGTTTCATTCAGCCGAACGATGGTAGCAACGATGTGTTCGTTCACATCAGCGCCGTCGAACGCGCCGGTCTGGCGGGCCTCGGAGAAGGCCAAAAGGTCAATTTCGAGGTCAAGACCGACAAGATGCGAGGAAAAGTCAGCGCTGAGAACCTCTCGCTGGCTTGATATCGTGGCGCCGTTTCACGGATGTACTGAAACGGCCCCCCTGCCCGCTCGATCTTCGGATTGAGCGGGTTTTGTCGTTTGCCAGGCCGGGTGAGCAATGAGCGCCAAGAAATCGGCAGACCTGTCACCCGAAGGCATCGCGCGTCTAAATCGTAAGCAGCTGGCCGCCGAAGAGGGAGCGCGCGCATTGGCGGACGCCGAAAGACAGGCTATCGAGATTCGCAAGAACATGGCGCGGCTCCGCGAGGTGCGCGAGGCCAAGGAAGCGGCCGATGAAGCTGTTCGAATAGCTTTGCCGGCACCCAAGAAGCGTTCGAGGAAGCCGGCGCGATAGTCGCCTTCAACGCCACCGAAACTTAAAGGGGCCGATCACATGCCGGAAAGTGCAGGTCGTGCCTAGAATCCCGCCAGATCACGGAACCATCACTTTCTTTCTCGCTTCCGGCGCAAATCGGCAGATGTGCCCGCTCGCGACGACATTCAACACGCGGAAGCAGGCCATCAGGTATCTCCAGAAGCATCGAACGGAGTTCGAGCGCATGGCGCCGGGCGCGACATCGTTCTGTCAGGGCTTCGAGGGCTTTTGATCCCACGGGCGCTTGCCGTCCGCGTCTCGATCCCAGGGCCGCGCTGTGGGTGCGCTCTTTTCGGCCTCGGCCGCTTTCGCGCGGTCATGCTTAACCTGTTCGCGATCGGTAAAGGGCGGGTTTTGAGTGGAGCTGACTTGAGCAAGGACCGGAACTGTGGTGACCAGCGCAATCATAAGGAATTTTATCATCCCCGTGTCTAGCACCGATCTCGGAACGCGTCCCATTTAGTTTGTCCGCTCGCCGTTTTCAGGCTGCAGAGCTTGGCCTCTCTTCTCTTGGCTGTCGGCACAGCGCCGGTATTCCTCCGCCAATTCCCGGAGAGCCGCAGTGGCGGTGCGAGTCCTCCTCAGGCCGTAGCGGAAGGCAGTGCATCGAGCACGCCTAGAACGTCACCCGCATGCCCGCATAGAACGCCCGCGGCCTTGCCGGGCTGAGCGAGCGCGGGTCGGTGAATTCTGCGCCGCCATTGGTGAAATTGGGCACGGCCTCGCGGTCGAAGAACTGTCCGTAGGTCGCGTAACGCTTGTCGAAGACGTTGTCGATGCGGCCGTAGAGCTGGACGTTCTTTGCGACCTGATAGGAGGTGTGGAGGTTAAAGACCGTATAGGACGGCAGCTTCGCGTATTGGTTGGACTCATCGCCGACCAGATACTGGTTGGAGACGAACAGCGCGTTGCCGCCGACCTTCCAGACGTCGGTCACAGAGTAATCGACGCCGACCTTGACGCGATGGCGCGGGACCGCGGGGATCTGGTTGCCGGGCAAGACCCGGATGGTCTCGGTGGCCGGATCGGCAAACGGGCTTTCCGAGCCGAGTTCGAGCGGGTCAAGGAAGCGCGCGTCGACGAAGGCGTAGCTCGCCTGGAACTGGAGCGCCGGAGACTTGATGTTGACTTCGGCTTCGAGTCCCTGCCGCCGCGTCCGGCCGACATTGGAAAAATAACCGAAGCCTGTGCGCCCGACGGCGGGTACCGCAAGGATGTCCTCATGATTGGTGGCTCGGAAGCCGCCGATCTTCCATCCGAGCGTGCCGATGTTCAGCTCCTTGGTGCCGCGCAGGCCCGCTTCCACGGTCTTCGACACGACCTGCTTCAGCGGCGGATCGGAGACGAGAAACGCTGCGATCAGGCAGGGACGGGCTGGATCGGAGCAGCCGAGTTCGAGCGGCGTCGGCACGCGGTTGGCCTCGGAATAGCCGGCATAGGCGGTCAGCTCGGGGGTGATCTTGTAGGTGCCGCCGATCACCGGGTTGAAGCGGGTGAAGGTGTGATCGCCGTTGAGCGCAGTGCCGAGCTGATCTTCCAGCGTGATGCGCGCCACGTTGAAGCGACCGCCGCCGGTGATGGCGAAGGCATCCGTGACGTTGAACGTGTCCATCGCGTAGAGGCCGTTATATTGGTTGATGGTCCGCAGCGAGACAGGACCGGCAACGGGATCTGGTAAGCCGGTCGGCCCCAGGAAGACACCGCTGCCGCTGACGACGTAATTTTCTGCAATCGAGCCGATCTCGGCGGTGGCGTTGTAGCGCGTGACACCGGCGTCATAGGTTGCACCCATCACGAAGCGATTGTCGTGCCCGAACAGCTGATCGGTGTTGGTGGCCTGTCCCGAAACGCCGAAGCTGGTCGAACGGATCGTGCCCCGGTCGATCTCGCCAAGGATCGTTCCCGGCGCAAACGGATTGGCAAGCTGCACGCCGTTCACGCCGTTTGCGGGCGTGGTGTCATCGCCGAAGCACAGCAGCGTCGGATCTACACCGCACTCCTGCGCATCGGTCGGGTTTCCGTCGACGATCTTCTGCTCGTAGCGGCGCACATGCGCGGTACCTTCGAGCGTCCAGGTCGGCGTCGCATCGACCTTTCCGATCAGGTTGAGATAACCAACGCGATTCGAGGTGATCTGCGGTGTAGTGTAGGTCGCGCCCCAATATTTTTCGAGCAACTCGGCGGGAACGGTGGCGCTGGCGCCGAAATCGTTTTTGGCCACTCCCATGTTGGCGTGGAATTCGCTGTCGCCCGCCTTGTAGCCGACATCGCCGTAGAAGCGCCGCACGTCCGATCGGGAGAAGTTGCGAAAGCCGTTGTCGTGCAGGCCTTCGAGCGCGCCGTAGACGGCGTAATTCTTGTCGACCTGCTTGCCCCATTGCGCCGAGCCCTGGATGCGACCGAACGAGCCCCCCATGACATCGAGCTCCGCACCCTGATAGGTGAAGCCGTCCTTCATTTGCAGGTTGATGGCACCGCCCAGCGCATTGAGACCGAAGGCGGGATTGTTGGTCACCAGCGTCACCGACCTGATCGCGGCGGTGGGAATAAGGTCCCAATTGACGGCGTCGGAGAAGGCTTCGTTGATGCGGACGCCGTTCTGGTACACCGCAAGGCCTTGCGGCGTGCCGGTCACGGGCGAAGCGACGAAGCCGCGGAATTCGACGTCGGGCTGAAACGGATTGCCGGTGACTTCGCTGATGTTGACGCCGGCGATGTTGTCGCGCAGCGCGTCGGTGACGTTCAGGGAGCCGGTGCGCTTGATCTGGCTGGCATCAACGGCATTGATCGCCGACGGGACCTTGTCAACATCAAGACCTCTGCCGGTGCCCGGCGCGGTCGGATAGACGTAAATGCGCGTCCTGGGGCTGGCGGACCCGGGCGTTCCGACGCGTGCGACCGGTCGCGACGGCGTCGTGCGCCTCGTCGCCGACGCTGGCGCGGTCACCTCGACCGGTGGCAGGTTCTGAACGTTGGTCTCTTCGTCCTGCGCGGCCGCGGCAGGGTGCGCGAACAACCCGGACACCAGCCCCGTCGAGATCGAAGCCATCAATAAACGACGCTTGAACCAGAGACCCTTGCCCATCCCCGCCTTCCCATCCGTGACGACCGGCTGTCGTGATTTTCCGCCGTTCGGTCGAGATGAGTGTATTCGGCCGCAATGAGCGCGCCAGCCACAAAAGATCGGACGATATCCGCGCTCGTTTTCCCGATGAAATCGGGAATTTTTCCCGATCGTTTCGGGCGCGATCAGGCAGCCGCCGTGGGAACCAGCGCCTCCACCGTCAAACCGTTCTCGCCAGAGACGACATTGAGGGTGCCGCCCAGCGCCAGGATCCGCTCGCGCATGCCGACGAGACCGAAGCCGAGCTTCTGACCCGGCTCCATGCCGCGGCCATTATCGCTGACCCGTACCCGGGCGCAGACGCGGCCGTCGCGCCCGTGCTGCCCGGCCGGCTCGATGACAACGTTGACCGCGGTCGCGCCGGCATGGCGGAACACGTTGGTGAGCGCCTCTTGCACGATGCGGTAGATGGTGAGGTCGGCAGTCTCGCCGGTCGCGCCCAGCGCCGGCGAGATCGAGGTCTCGATGGTGACCTCGGGATGCGACTCCCGCCATAGCCGCGATAGCGATTCGAGCGCCTGGCGCAGGCCAAGCTCGGCGAGGCCGACGGGCCGGAGGCGCTCCAGCACGCGGCGGGTGAACTGCTGGAGCGCGTTGATCTGCTCCAGCAAGGCGCTGCCGTGCTTTCGCACCGCCTCCGCACTCGGCGCCCGTCCGTCCGCCAGCTTCGCCAGCGCGCTGGCATGAGCGCGGAGCGAGAACAGATACGGTCCGAACTCGTCATGCAGCTCGCGCGCGATCTCCTTGCGCTCGACGTCCTGGAGCGACACCGCACGCTCGGCAAGGCGCCGCTTGTCCTCGACTGCCTCGCCGAGCGCTGCTGCGAGATGATTGAGCTTGCCGCAGATCGCGCCGAGCTCGGGCGCACCGCCTGGCGTGACCCGCGCGTCATAATGCCCGCCCTCGATCTCGGACATCGTCTCGGCCAACGACTGGAGCGGCGCCAGAGCCCGGCCGACCACATTCATCATCACCAGGAACAGCACCACCGCGATGACCGAGCCGACCTCGAGCTGGGTCACGATGCTGTCCCAGATCTCGGCAATCTCGTCGTTCGGATGCGAGGTGATCACGAGCGAGCCGGGCTTGCCATGGATCGAGCCGGGCACACTGACGGCGGTCTGCTCGGGATGAACCAGGCTGACGAACCAAGCCGGCGGCCCGCGCGTGTCGGCGTCGGCATCGGCCCGGGGCGGCGTAAGCGGATTTCCGCCGGCGTCATGGAGCGCGATGCTGACATGGCGCAGGCGACTGAGATCACGCGCAATCTGGTTCAGCCGGGCGTCCGGATCGGGCGCCTCGTTCAGGTCCGCCACGATCATCTCGATGAACTCGCGTGCGAGCCGGATCACGCTCTGGTCCTCGGCCTGCACGCGCGGCCCCGCCTCCGCGATCTGGCGGCCGATATTGACGGCCAGCCCCAGCGCCAATAGCAACGCCAGCAACAGGTTGATGCGCCCGCGCAAGGAAAGATTTTGCCACATTGGTATCGCTCGTGCCCCGCGAAGGTTCTGCCCCGCCTCTCCGATGACGTTGACAGAGGCGAAGCGGCGGATATCTAATCGGAAGCGTACAGCAATCCCGGCCGGGTTGCATGAGGCGACATGAGACGCGCGCGTCTTGCCTGGTCGGCCTCATGCGGCGCAGAACAGGCAGTTTCTATCAGGGAGAACGCGCTGTCGCGGGGAACGCCTATGCGCATTCTGATCGTCGACGATCATCCCATCGTCGCCTCCGGCTGCCGTGCCGTGCTGGCCGACGCGGGCGAGATCGAGATTTTGGAGGCTGCCGACGCCGAAGACGGCGAGTGCGTGTTCATCGTCGAACGCCCCGACCTCTGCATCATCGACATCAACCTGCCGACCGTGTCCGGCTTCGAGCTCGCGCGCCGCATCCTCGAGCGCGCGCCCGAGGCCCGCATCATCATGTTCAGCATGAACGACGATCCCGCCTTCGCCGCGCGCGCGATCGAATGCGGCGCCAAGGGCTACGTCTCCAAAACCGGCGACCCCGACGACCTCGTCGAGGCGATCCGCGCCGTCGGCAGCGGCGGCACGTACCTCCCGAGCGCGATCGCGCGCAGCATTGCCTTTGCGGGACCGGCGCTGGCGCAAAGCCCGCTGTCGAAGCTGAACGCACGCGAGATGGAGATCCTGCGGCTGCTCAGCGCCGGAAAAAGTCTGTCCGAGATCGCCTGGCTGGTGCAATCGTCCTACAAGACGGTGGCCAATACGTCCTCGATCATGCGCCAGAAGCTGGGCGTGAAGACCTCGGTCGAGCTGGTGCGGCTGGCGATCGACAGCGGCGTTGCCTGACATCGCCACAATTTCGGTCACACAAGCGTTGCAATCTTGATGTGGCGAGATGCCATGGAGCTTTGCATGACGATACAGACTGTCTCGACGAACAAATCCTATGGCGGCGTCCAGGGCGTCTATCGCCACGCAAGCCAGACGACCGGATCGGACATGACGTTCTCGGTCTATATTCCACCGCACGCGGACGGCGCCAAGCTGCCCGTGGTCTGGTATCTCTCCGGGCTCACCTGCACGCATGCCAACGTCACCGAAAAGGGCGAATTCCGCAAAGCCTGCGCCGAGCTCGGCCTGATCTTCGTCGCGCCCGATACCAGTCCGCGCGGGACCGACGTGCCGGGTGATGCCAACAACGCCTACGATTTCGGCCTGGGCGCCGGCTTCTACGTCGACGCGACGCAAGAGCCGTTCTCCCGCAACTATCGCATGTGGAGCTACGTGACCGACGAGCTGCCGAAGCTGGTGGCGGCGAATTTTCCGGTCGACGCCAAGCGGCAATCAGTGATGGGCCATTCGATGGGCGGCCACGGTGCGCTGACGGTGGCTCTGCGCAATCCGCACCGTTTTCGCGCGTCAAGCGCTTTCGCCCCGATCGTGGCGCCCTCGCTCGTGCCCTGGGGCATCAAGGCGCTGACCGGCTATCTCGGGCCGAACAAGGACGCCTGGCGCAGCCACGACACGGTGGCGCTAATCGAGGACGGCGCGAAGTTTTCGGGCTTCCTGGTCGATATCGGCGAGGCCGACAATTTCCTGAAAGAGCAGCTCAAGCCGGAACTGCTCGAAGCCGCCTGCACCAAGGCGAGTATCCCGCTGACGCTGCGGCGTCAGGCAGGCTATGACCACAGCTATTATTTCATCTCGACCTTCATGAGCGATCATCTGCACTGGCACGCGGAAAGATTGACGGCGTGATCCTTCTTGCCTCCCCTGGAGGGGAGGGTCGCCTCGCGTCGAGCGAAGCGAGAGGTGAAGCGGGGTGGGGTGATCTCTCCACTCGGGCACCGCCTCAAGGGAGAGACTGTCACCCCACCCCGCTCGCGCTCCGCGCGATCAACCCTCCCCTCCCAGGGGAGGGTAAGAGCCCCTACCCCGGCTTGCCGTAATTCGGTGCCAGCAACCGGTTGCGGATCAGATAGCTCATCGTGCGCGTCCAGGCTTCGTCGCTGTTGCCGCGCATGTCGGCGCTGGCGACCGTGATCACGTTGCCGGTCTTCACGTCGCGCAGATAGATGTTCAGATTGATGATCAGGTTCGAGACCTTCTGCACCATGCCGGTGATTTCTAAGTCGGCGCCGAGCTGCCCGGCGAGCTTAAGGTCGCAGCCGCCGCAGGCCTGCAGGTTGGCGTGACGGGCGGCATCCCTGATTGGCGCGATGTCGAGCAGCTGGAACTTGCCTGAGTCAGCCAGTTCCTTGCGCAGCTGCTCGCCGATGCGCTCCAGCCGCGCCTCTTCAAGCTTCGAGCCGTAGAACTCGCCGGGCAGGCTGGTGTCGATCAGCTCGAAATCGAACACCGCGAGTTTCGGCGGATCGGCGAACGCGGCCGATCCCGTCAACAGTAGTGCGGCGAGACATAGCAGCGCTCGCACGATCGTGATTCCAGTCCCCGCGCCTGCGAGGACGAAATGCGGGGTTGCATGCCCTGACAAATTGGTCATGCTTTAGCAGAGACAATTCTCCACCAGCGGTCAAGCCGGGGGGAACGCCTGGAGGAAACATGATCCGATGGTTGGTCGGCCTGATCGGCTTGGGTGTTGCCGCGGCGAGTGCGCTCGCGGCCGACCCTGTCATGATCGGCGTCGGCTATCTCGGCGTCGCCGGCACCAGATCGACGCTGTCGCTGGTCGAGCAGCCCGCGGAGAATGACGGCATCGCCGGCGCCCGCCTCGCCATCGAGGACAACAACACCACGGGGAAATTCCTCAACCAGCGTTTCACGCTGGAGGAGCGCCGCATCGGGGAAGGCGAGGACGTGGTGCAGGCTGCGACCGCGCTCGCCGAGAAGAACGGCTTCATCATCGCGGACCTGCCGGCCGATGCGCTGCTGAAAGTCTCGGACGCCCTGCGCGATCGCGGCACGCTGCTGTTCAATGCAGGCGCAATCGACGAGCGGCTGCGCGAGGCCGATTGCCGCGCCAACGTCATCCACACCGCACCGACGCGCGCGATGCTGGCGGATGCGCTCGGCCAATATCTGGTGTGGAAGCAGTGGAAGCGCTGGCTGCTCGTGGTCGGCTCGCATGAGGAGGACAAGCTGTTCGCCGATGCGCTCAGGCGCACCGCGACGCGGTTCGGCGCCAAGATCGTGCAGGAGCGCACGTTTGAAGACAAAGGCGGCGCGCGGCGCACCGACTCGGGCGTGACGCTGATCCAGCGCCAGATGCCGGTGTTCACGCAACAGGCGCCGGCCTATGACGTGCTCGTTGTCGCCGACGAGAGCGAGGTGTTCGGCGCGTACCTTCCCTATCGCACCTGGGATCCGCGGCCCGTCGCGGGCTCGGCCGGTCTCGTGCCGCGCAGCTGGGACGCGGCGCAGGATCAATGGGGCGCGATCCAGATGCAGAACCGCTTCGTCAAGCTGAACTCGCGGCGCATGACCGCGCTCGACATGCAGGCCTGGACCGCGGTGCGCATGATCGGCGAAGCCACCTCGCGCACCAATTCCGGCGAGGTCAAGAAAGTCGCCGATTTCATCAAGGGCCCGGATTTCTCGGTCGCCGCCTTCAAGGGGACGCGGCTCACCCTGCGCGACTGGAATCTCCAGCTTCGCCAGCCGATCCTGCTGGTCGACGGCCGCATGGTGGTGTCGGTCTCGCCGCAGGAGGGATTCCTGCACCAGGTCTCCGAGCTCGACACGCTCGGCTACGACCGTCCGGAGAGCAAATGCAAGCTGAAGTGAGCAATTTGAGATGAGTTCGATCCTCCACTGCGACGACGCTGCGCCCCCTCCCCCGCCTGCGGGGGAAGGTTGGGGAGAGGGTGTCTCAGTAAGGAAGACTCCCCAAAAGGAGCGAGCCCTCTCCCGCATCGCATCTGTCGATGCGATACGGCCTCCCCCGCAAGCGGGGGAGGTGAAGGCAGCCCGCGCACAACCTCAGCGCATCGAAGAGCAACGTCCCTTGCATACGCTGATGTTGTCCCTCTCGCTGTTTGCCGGACTAGCGCTTGCCACCGCGCCCGCGCATGCGTTCATCGCCTATGTCTCGAACGAGAAAAGCAACACGGTGTCTGTGATCGACACCGACAGCTGGACCGTGACCAAGACCATCAAGGTCGGCCAGCGTCCACGCGGCATCGATTTCACCCGTGACGGCAAGTTCGTGATGGTCGCGGTCGGCGACGACGACACCATCCAGGTGATCGACGCCAAGACGCAAAGCGTGGTGGACAGCTTGCCCTCCGGGCCCGACCCGGAATTGTTCGCCCAGGATGCCGCGGGGAAAATCCTCTACGTCGCCAACGAGAACGACAACACGGTGACCGTGATCGACCTCGAGAAGCGCGCCCGGCTCGGCGACATCCAGGTCGGCGTCGAGCCCGAGGGCATGACCATCAGCCCCGATGGCAAGACGCTGATCAACACGTCCGAGACGACCAACATGGCGCATTTCATCGACACATCGTCGCGCCAGATCGTCGCCAACGTGCTGGTCGATGCGCGGCCGCGCTTTGCCGAATTCAAGCATGACAGCTCGGAAGTGTGGGTCTCCTCCGAGATCGGCGGCACCGTCTCGATCATCGATCCCAACAAGCATGAGGTGATCGGCAAGGTCACCTTCGAGATCCCGGGCTTGCGGAAAGAGGCGATCCAGCCGGTCGGCATCGGCATGACCAAGGACGACAAGACCGCCTTCATCGCGCTCGGCCCCGCCAACCGCATCGCCGTGGTCGACGTCGCGACCCGCAAGGTGCTGAAATATTTGCTGGTGGGGCAGCGGGTCTGGCACATGGCGTTCACGCCGGATGAAAAATACCTGCTCACCACCAACGGCGTGTCGAATGACGTCTCCGTCATCGACGTCGCCGCGCAAAAGGTGATCAAGACCATTCAGGTGGGCGAACTGCCCTGGGGCATCACGATCGCGCCATGACCAGCCCTGCCCCCATCGCCGAACCGCGTGAGACGCCGAGGCTGGAATTGGCCGCAGTGCCGGCGCTATCGATCGACAGCGTCAGCCATTCTTACGGGCCGCGGCGGGCGCTGACCGACGTCTCATTCAACGTGCAGCCCGCGAGCTTCACCGCGCTGCTCGGCCTCAACGGTGCCGGCAAGAGCACGCTGTTCTCGCTGATCACGCGCCTGTTCGGCATCCAGGCTGGCCGTGTCGCCATCTTCGGTTACGACATCAGCAAAACTCCAGGCGAGGCGCTGCGGCTGCTCGGTGTCGTGTTCCAGCCGCGTACGCTCGATCTCGACCTCTCGCTGACGCAGAACCTGCTCTATCACGCCGCGCTTCACGGCATCAGCCGGCGTGAGGCGGCTTCACGTAGCGCCGAGCTGCTCGGGCGCATCGGACTCTCCGAGCGCGCCGGCAGCAAGGTGCGCGATCTCTCGGGCGGGCAGATGCGGCGACTGGAGATCGCACGGGCACTGCTGCACCGGCCGCGGCTGCTGTTGCTGGACGAGCCGACCGTCGGCCTCGATGTCAAGGCGCGCGCCGATATCATCGGCCATGTCCGCCAGCTCGTGACCGAGCAAGGCATCGGCGTGCTCTGGGCGACGCATCTGTTCGACGAGGTCATGCCCAATGACGATCTCGTGGTGCTGCACCAGGGCAAGGTGCTGGCGCAGGGGCCGATGAGCCGCGTCGTCACGGAAGTCGGTGCGCAGGACGTCAACACCGCCTTCATGCGCCTGACCGGCGCGCAAGCGATGCCGGGAGGCATCGCATGAGCAGCATCACAACCCGCGAGGCGCCGCGCGGCTTCTCGTTCGCGGAGTACATGACCTGCCTCACCGGCATCGTCTGGCGCGAAGGCCTGCGCTTCCTGCATCAGCGCGAGCGCTTCGTCTCGGCGCTGGTGCGGCCATTGGTGTGGCTGTTCATCTTCGCCGCCGGCTTCCGTCAGGTGCTCGGCATCTCCATCGTCCCGCCCTACGAGACTTACATCCTCTACGAGGTCTATATCGCGCCCGGCTTGATGGCGATGATCCAGCTCTTCAACGGCATGCAGTCCTCGCTGTCGATGGTCTATGACCGCGAGATGGGCAACATGCGTACGCTGCTGGTCAGTCCGCTGCCGCGCGGCTTCCTCTTGTTCTGCAAGCTGCTGGCGGGCACCGCGGTGTCGCTGCTCCAGGTCTATGCGTTCCTCTTGATCGCCTGGTTTTGGGACATCACGCCGCCACCCTCGGGCTATCTCACCGTCCTGCCGGCGCTGATCCTGTCCGGCCTGATGCTGGGCTCACTCGGCATGCTGATCTCCTCCGGCATCAAGCAGCTGGAAAACTTCGCCGGAGTGATGAATTTTGTCATTTTCCCGATGTTCTTCGCCTCCTCCGCGCTCTACCCGCTCTGGCGGGTCCAGGAGGGCAGCCCTTATCTGTATTACCTCTGCGAGGCCAATCCGTTCACTCATGCGGTCGAGCTGATACGATTTGCGCTGTACGGACAGATCAACTGGGTCTCGCTGGCGGTGGTCGCAATCTGCACAATCGTGTTCATGATTGGTGCGATTTTCGCCTATGATCCGTCACGCGGGCTGGCGCGACGGGGGCCTGCAGGAGGCGAAGGATGAGGGTTCTGGTCCTGGCGGTCATGGCGATTGTGCTGTCGGGCACGGCCGTGCGCGCGGCCGATCCGCGCTATCCCGACTGGCCCTGCACCCAAGCCAAGGTGCCGGAGATTTCGCTCGCGGCCGTCTGGGCCGGCCCGCCGCTCGACGACGTGCAGAACAAATGGAAGGACGATGCCAAGGTCAGCGCGCTGGTCGCAAAGCTGTCGGCGCGCAAGACGCCGCTCGACGAGGCCGAGAAGTTGGTTAAGGAGTTTCTGGCCGCCTCCGCGTCGGACAAGACGGCGAACGCCAAGCTGCTGTTCGCCGGCCTGTTCGACACGCTTAACGCCCAGCGCTCCCAGGTGATGAATGGGCTCGAACGCGTCAGCCGCAAGCAGCGCGAAGCCGCCGACAAGATCCGCGAGGAAACGCTGGCGCTCCAGGCGCTCCAGGGCGTAACGCCCCGCGACGATGCCAAGATCGAGGCGCTCAGCAACGAACTGATCTGGAAGACCCGTATCTTCGAGGATCGTCACAAAGTGGTGCGATTCGTCTGCGAGGTTCCGACCACGATCGACCAGCGCCTGTTCGCGCTCGGGCGCGTGATCCAGCAGGAAATGGAATAGCGTCAGGCTCGCTGACAGCTCACCAAAGTTCCCGCGACATCGCCGCGATCATTAACCTTCCGCCGCGCTATCTGGCGGAACCAAATCGCTCTAGGATGTCTTGTCGAAGTCAATCCAGGACATCCAATCCAAGACATCGGGAGGCCTCGATGGGAACAACGAAATTCATCTTCGCGAGCGTTGCGGTCATCACCATGTTCGCATCCAGCGCCTTTGCCGACGATCTGACCGGAATGATCACGCGGATCGATCGGCTCAACGGCACTATCTCGATCCAGCAGACGCAGAAGGGCACGGTCGGCGCCAGCTCAGGCAGCGCCGGCGCGCTCCAGGAGTACAAGGCAAAGGACGCCGCGATGCTCGATGCCGTTCATGCCGGCGATAGGGTGACCTATACCGCCACCGAGACCAACGGCACGGGCACGCTGACGAAGTTGCAGAAGCAGTAGGTGCGGTCTTCGCCTTCACTTCTCCAAGGTGCGACACAGCGTCATGGGCGGGCTTGTCCCGGCCATCCACGTCTAAGCCACGCGGAACGAAGAACGTGGATGTCCCGGCGCCACGCCGAAGCCCGCTTCGCTTCGGCCGCGCAGGCGGGACAAGTCCCGGCATAATTGTCTGTCGTTACTGCTCCGGGCGCGGCTCCGGCTGCGCGTCCTCGGTCGGGAGTTTTGCGCCCTCCCAGCCGTCGGTGCCGTCAGGGTACCAGGCGATGTTGGAGTAGCCATACGCCAGCGCGCGTTTGGCGGCGTTCCAGGACATCCAGCAATCGGCCAGGCAATAGATCACGAGTAGCGCGGCCTTGTCGCCGCGCGAGGCACGCGCGAGGCCGCGCTGCAGGTAATCGTCCACGGCCGGCGGCAACGCGCCGTAGCCGGTGTCCGGCAGCCACAGGCTGCCGGGAATGTTCCTGCGCGGTGCATCTCGCCACACGGTGCCTGCGGGAAGATTCTTCGGCTTCGGCGGCCGCGGCATCACGTCGACGAAGGCTCCGCTCTTCGCCCGCCAGATCGCCTCGGCTTCCGCCGTCGTCAGCACGCGGGCGCCGGCGAGCGTCGCGGGCACCGGCGCGCGGTAATTGTCGGTGCGGTAGCCTTCAGGCTCGAACGGCTCCTGCTGCTGCGGCAATGCCGGCCCTGTCAGAATAGTGGCGAGCAGCGCAACGGCAAGATGCCGTTTCATGGCGTCTTCTTGGCCGTCTCCGCGCCGAGCGGCCGATCGTTCTCATCCAAAAGAGGTACGCCGAAGTCGAGCAGGATCTTGTTGATCTCGCCCTGGTTCTCCTGGATCAGCTTGTTGAGCTGCCGCTTCCAGTTCTGATCGGCCGGGCGCACGCCCATGCCGATGCGATAGACCAGCTTCGGCCCGGTGGTTTCTTTGACCAATGGCGTAACGTGAAGCGAAGCGCCGGCCTTTTTCGCATAATAGCCGGCCATCGGGCCCCATAGCACGCCAGCGTCGATCTTGCCGGCGGCGAGGTCGTCGATCATGGCCTGCGCCGAATTGTCGAAGCGGGTGTCGATCATCAGCGGATAGGGCTTTGCATCGCCCATCAGACCGGCTATCGCCATGTTGGTCGCCGGCGGCGTGCCAGCGACGATGCCGACATGCTTGCCCTTCAGCCGCGCGTCCTCCAGCGTATCGACGTCCTCGAGTCCGCTGCCGGCCTTGGCGACCAGCGCATAGGTCGTGCGGTAATAGGGATTGGTGCCCTGAACGAGGTCGTCGCCCTGCGGGAAGCCCATGATAACGTCGCAGCGATGCGCACCCAGCGTCATGCGCACGAAGCCGGTGGCCTGCGGGAAGAAGACGTAGTCGAGCTTCTTCTGGAGCTTGTCCGCCAAGAACTCGGCGAGCTTGTTCTCGAACCCCTCGCCCTTCTCGTTCGAGAACGGCAAATTGCGCGGGTCGGCGCAGACGCGCAGCACCTTCGGATCGACCAATTCGAAGGAGAGATCGCCGGTCTCGTTGGTCTGCGCGATCGCAGCATCGCCGAACGCGCAGGACGCCAGCAGGATCCACAGTGAAAACAACCAGCGACGATGTCGTCCGGCCTCCGTCATCGCGCTTCCTCCTCGTTTTGTTTGAATGTTATCCATGCAACGCATGACGCGCCATGTTTGCCAGCTTTGTGTTGGTTTTGCTTTGTTGCAGCGCAACGCAGCAAACACTCTGAACTGAGGCGGAAAAGTGTCTCACATCGCTTCAACGATCGCAGTCCTGTTCCTGCTGGGGTCCGTCACGCTAGCACGCGCCGGAGCATCCGAATTGCCTGTGAGCGAAGTCGCGCCGGGAATCTTCGTACACTCCGGGACCATCGCCCTGATGACCCGCGAAAACGAGGGCGACATCGCCAACGTCGGCTTCATCGTGGGCGGGGATGCGGTGGCTGTGATCGATACCGGCGGGAGCTACCGCGAAGGCAAGGCGCTGCTGGCGGCCGTGCGGGCGAAGACGCCCAAGCCGATCCGCTACGTCATCAACACCCACGGCCATCCCGATCATGTTTTCGGCAATGCGGCCTTCGCCGATGGAAACACCATCTTCGTCGGCCATCACAAGCTTCCCCAGGCGCTCGCGACGCGCGGGCCTTTCTATCTCGACAATTTCCGCCGCATCATGGGCAATGAGCTGATGGATCCCGTGAAGATCATTGCCCCTACCCTGCTCGTTTCGGACACGACGACGCTCGATCTCGGGTCGCGCCGGCTGACCCTGCGGGCCTGGCCGGCCGCGCACAGCGACAATGATCTGACTGTGTTCGATGAGACGACCAAAACCTTGTTCGCAGGCGATCTCGTGTTTCTCCGCCACATTCCGGTCATGGACGGCAGCATCCGCGGCTGGCTAGACACGTTGAAGGGATTGGAGGCCGTTCCGGCGCTACGCGTCGTTCCTGGTCACGGCCCCGTGAGCGACTGGCCTGCCGCACTGACCGATGAGCGGCGCTACCTGTCAACGCTGCTGTCCGACGTCCGCGCCCTGAACAAGAAGGGCGAGCCGATCCGAACCGCCGCCGACAAGGCCGCCGGGTCGGAACGGCCGCGCTGGGCGTTATTCGAGGACTACAACGCCCGCAACGCAACCGCAGCATTTTCAGAAATTGAATGGGAGTAGCGGGCGCGCTACGATGGGCGAAACGCCCGCAGGACCATGACCATGTTGGGATGCACACGCCGCCTGGCCTTGACCGCCGTACTGCTTGGCATCGCATTCGCGATGCCGGTACAGGCGGAAGAGGCCGACGACCCCTGGCCGGGCCTGGTGCAGGACATCTTCAGTAACCGTCCGATGAACGACGGCAGCACCGTCATCGGCATCGAAATGCCCTATCGTGCCGAGGATGCGGCCATCGTGCCGGTCACGCTGCGCAGCAAGCTGTCGCCCGGCGATGGGCGCCGCATCCGTTCGATCACGCTGGTGATCGACCGCAATCCCGCTCCGATGGCGGCGAAGTTCGAACTCGGACCGGATGCCAATGTCACGGAGATCTCGACGCGCGTGCGCGTCAACAATTACACCGACGTGCATGCGGTCGCCGAGCTCAGCGACGGCCAGCTCTATGTCTCCAAGGTCTATGTCAAGGCCTCTGGCGGTTGCTCTGCGCCGGCGGCAAAGAACGTCGAGGAGGCCAAGAACCGTCTCGGCCAGATGCACTACCGGCAATTCGCGCGCGAGGACGCGCGGGCGAGCCGCGTCCGCGAGGCGCAGATCATGATCGGCCACCCCAACAATTCGGGCCTGCAGATGGACCAGGTCACGCAGCTCTATATCCCGGCCTTCTTCATCAACCAGCTCAAGCTGACGCAGGACGACAGCCCGGTGCTGTCGATGGAAGGCGGTATCTCGATCTCGGAAGATCCCAATCTGCGCTTCACCTACGTCTCCAACGGCGCCAAGCGCTTTCGCGCGGAGGCGAAGGACACGGACGGGCACGTGTTCCGCAATGAGTGGGACGTGGAGAAGCCGGGGACGTAAGGCGAGGAGCACCCTCCCCTGGAGGGGTCCGAGACGAGCGTAGCTCGCCCGTGGGTCGGCTCACATGGAGCGCAGCGGAATGTGAGACGGGGTGGGGTGACGGTCTCTCCACACCCAACAGTGCCCGAGTGGAGAGATCACCGCACCCGGCTCGCGCTGCGCGCGATCGACCCTCCCCCTCCAAGGGCTACCAGATTCACACATCTCGAAAATGGAATCATCTTCAATGAGTTAGCAAAAGCCAGGTTTGGACGCTCACGCGCTGCAGAATCGAGACAAGTGACTCGGATGACTCACTTTTTGGGCTTAATCGGCGAATGGCTCCGACAGAGATGTGTGAATACGGTAGCCCTCCAGGGGAGGGTGACATCGCCGCACAACTCAAAAACACCTCACCTCGGCTTCAGCCTGCGCGCGCCGGAGATCATTCACGGCCGAGTTCGCCTGCTCCGAGGTGCGGAACTGAACGCCGAGATTGCCACGCACCTGCGACATGCTGAGCGCGGTCTCTGCTGTCACGTAGCGCTCATAGGGCACGATCGAGGCGACTACGTCGATCGAACACGAACATTGCTCGATCGCTGACCGCGTCTCGCCATTGGCCTTCATGCAGCCATAGACGTACTCCGCGCGCGCCGATGTCGGGTAATCATTGGCGTCCTCGGCCTGCGCCGCGCACGCGGTCACCGTCAATACCGTCAATGAGGCGACAATCGGTCGTAGCTGTCCCGCCAGTTTCATACGCATCCTCCCGCTGGTTGCGACCAAAGCTATGCTATGCGTATTGTCCTGAAAAGCACTCCGTCAGAGGAAGCGGCTCACAAGGTGATGAGAGCACGTGGTGTGATAAGAGTACTCGGTCGAACATTGGTGCTCGCAGTGACACTGGCGTCGACGCTGGCCGTACCCGGCCGCGCCGCCGAGATCATCCGCCTTGCGGTGCAGAAAACCGGAACATTCTCCTGGGAGCTGGCCGCGATCCGCGCGAACGGTCTGGACAAGGAGGCCGACCTCTCGCTGGAGGTCACCGAGCTCGCGAGCACGGAAGCGGGCAAGATCGCGATGCGCGCAGGCGGCGCCGATATCATCCTGTCGGACTGGCTGTGGGTGTCGCGCGAGCGCGCGCTCGGCGCCAAGCTCACTTTCTATCCCTATTCCAGCGCGCTCGGCGCGGTGATGGTGCCGGCGGCTTCTCCGATCAAGACGCTCGCCGACCTCAGGGGACGCAAGCTCGCGATCGCCGGCGGAGCGATCGACAAGAGCTGGCTGCTGCTCCAGGCCCGCATGAGGCAGGATGGCATCGACCTGAAGTCTGCGGCGATCATCGTCTATGGCGCACCACCCCTGATCGCCGCCAAGGCGCTCGACGGCGAGATGGATGCGAGCCTCAATTTCTGGAATTTCTGCGCGCAGCTCGAGGCCAAGGGCTTTCGCCGCCTCGCCGGCATCGAGGACATCCTGCCAAAACTCGGCGCCAAGGGCCCGGTCGCCGCGGTCGGCTATGTCTTCGACGAGAGCTGGGCGGCAAGCCATCGTGACGCCATCGCGCGCTTCATCGCAATGACCCGAAAGGCCAAAGAGCTGCTGGTGACCTCGGACGCGGCCTGGGACAAGATCGCGCCGCTCACCGGTACCGCCGATCCGGTCCTGCTCAAGACCTACCGCGACCGCTATCGCGACGGCATCCCGCGCCGGAGCGTTGCCGACGAGGAGGCGGATGCGCGCGTGCTCTACCGCGTGCTCGCCGAGATCGGTGGCCGCGATCTCGTCGGGCCCGCGGCCGAGCTCGATCCCGGCACCTTCTATCACGCAGTCCCCGGAGACTGAGGTGCTGCGTCTTGTCTCGTCTGTCCTGTTCCTCGCAATCTGGTGGATCGCCGCGCTGTTCGTCGGCGGCGCAAAGCTGCCCTCCCCGCCTGCCGTGCTCGAGGTGATGATCGCGGAAGCCGCGAGCGGCGCATTGTTCCTGCATCTCGGCGTCACGCTGGCCCGCGTCACACTCGCCTTCGTGCTGGCAATGTCGCTCGGCAGCGCCATCGGCTATCTGATGGGACGGGTGAAGCTTGCCGACCGGCTCGGCGATCCCTGGCTGATCTTGCTGCTCAATTTGCCGGCCTTGGTCGTGATTGTGCTGGCCTATATCTGGGCTGGCCTGACTGAAGCCGCCGCGATCGCAGCGATCGCCATCAACAAGCTGCCGACCGCCATCGTCACCTTGCGCGAGGGCACCCGCGCGCTCGACCGCTCGCTCGACGAGATGGCGAGCGTGTTCGCGATGCCGCGCTGGCGCGCCTTCCGCCACGTCGTGCTGCCGCAACTTGCGCCCTATATCGCAGCCTCCGCGCGCTCCGGATTGTCTCTGGTATGGAAGATCGTGCTGGTCGCCGAGCTTTTGGGCCGCCCGAATGGCGTCGGCTTCGAGATCGGCGTCGCTTTCCAGCTATTCGACACGCCGCGGCTGCTCGCCTATTCGCTGACCTTCGCCGCCGTTGTGCTCGTCATCGAAACCTTGCTGGTGCAGCCGTTCGAAGCCCGCGCAACACGGTGGCGGCCCCGTGCGGCTTGAGGTCGAGATCACAGGCAAGACGTTCAGGAGTGCCGCGGGCGGAACGCACGAGGTGCTGGCGCCGGTCAAATTCGCGCTTCAATCCGGCGAGGTCGGCGTGCTGATCGGCCCCTCCGGCTGCGGCAAGAGCACGATGCTGCGCATCATCCTCGGGCTCGATCATGAATTTCAGGGTCGCATCGCGCGGCCGCCGAAGGCGCGGATCGGCATGGTGTTCCAGGAGCCGCGGCTGCTGCCGTGGCGCTCGGTCGAGCAGAACGTGCGCTTGGCTGCGCCCGGTGTGACCGAGGCCAAATTATCCGAGCTTTTCAGGATCCTGGAGCTTCAGGCGCATCGCGACCATTTCCCCGGCGAGTTGTCGCTGGGCCTTGCCCGGCGCGTGGCGCTGGCCCGCGCCTTCGCGGTCGAGCCCGATCTGCTGGTGCTCGACGAGCCCCTCGCCTCGCTCGACGACGCGCTCGCCGGCCGCCTGCGCGACGAGATCGCAACGCTGGTGGCGAGCCGTCCGGTGATGACGCTGCTCGTCACCCATAGCATCGACGATGCGATCCGGCTCGGCGACCGACTGCTCTTCCTGTCGCCCAGGCCGGCGCGCATCGTGCAGGAGGTGCCGATCGCGATCCCGCGAGCGGAGCGCAGCGAAACCGATCTCGGCAGGATCAAGGCCGAGCTTACGGCGCTGCAGCTTGAATCGAAATGAACACTCGTGGTCAACTGAGCCGAACAAGGACCGCCCAGGGAGGGTTCACGATGCGACGTCACCTGATTGCGATCGGCATCCTGTTGGTCGCGATGCCGGGCGCGGCGCTCGCGCAGACCAAAGGCAAGGGCATCCGGCTCTGGAATCTCACAACGGAGACGATCTCCGGCTTCCAGCTCGCTCCCGCCGGCAGGACCGACTGGGGTCCGAACCAATGCTTGAACGACAAGGACAAGGAGGTCGACCACGACGAGCGGCTGCGCATCACTGGCGTCGAGCCGGGCCGCTATGATGCCAAGGTCAGCTATGCCAATTCACGGCAGTGCATCGTCCGCGACATCGAGATCAGGGCGGATGCGGTGTTCTCGATCGCCGACAAGGATCTGAAGGACTGCTCCAAATAGCGAGGCCGGCTTACGCCTTGTCGTTCGGGTGCGGATATTCGCAGCGCCATCGCACCGCATGCCACTTCGGATGCTCGCCGACCCATTGCGCGATATAGGGCGGCGCAGCCATCGCGCATTGCCGTGGCGACCCGGAATAGTTGAACACCAGATGCTGCTCCTCGCAGGTCGCGGGCGAGAGCACCGCACACACAGTCACCACCAGGTCAATCGGGTTCATGCCGGGATCCTCTCGCAAAGGGGCGATGGAGACTAGCACGAAAGGTTACGTGCCAAGGAGCGGGAAGTTTCAATCCGGCGTGAGAGAAAATGGGGCTGCTTTCCCTCTCCGCCCGGGCGGACAGAGGGGAACATGGGCGCGTTAAAAGTTAACGCCGAACACAACCCTCGCCTGGTGACGCTCGAAATTGACGAGGTCGAGATTGGCGGATGATCCGGCTGGACGTCCCCAGGCCTGCATGCTCCAGCTCAACGTCAGCCGCGAGCGCTCGGAGAGCTGAAAATAGGCGGTGGGGCCGACGAACAGGGCGTGGCCCGAAAACTCGCCGAGGCCGATGCCGTCGTATTGCCGGAAATAGCGCATCTCCCCGCCGAGCAGCACGTTGGGCCGCACGCGCACCATGCCGGCAAACGCCGCCCCGATCGTCGAGCTCTTCTCGGACAGTCCGGCCATCTCGAAGCGCGCCCATTCCGGCTGATAGATCAGATTGAGCGCGGCGATGGCGAAGTTCGGAACGAGCTCGCGGTCGAACGCAAGCGTGAAATCGGTGCCGTACATCCGTCCCTTCGCGCCGCTGGTCTCGTCGATGCGGTCGCCATGGAGCTCGGCGGCGACAGTCAGGCCGAACGGCGCATGCGCGCGGTCGAGCAGACGATAACGCAAATCGAGCGAGGCGCCCTGGAAGTTGAACTGGCGGCGATCGTCGATGTCGGGGACGCCGGTGATGTCGTGCAAGCTGGCGGTACCGCCGACCTCAATACGCAAGTTCGGCAGCGGCACCACCTCGATCTCGACCTCCTGCGTGAGCGCGCGATAGGTCCCACCGCCCTTGCCAAATCGTCCCGTCGTCTCGCTCTGGAATTCGCGCTCGCCGACGCTGCCGACATCGGAGCCGATCATGAAGCCGAAGATGTGCTCGGTATCAAAGCCTTCTTCGGCGCTGACGCATACAGGTAGAAGCGCGACTGTGCAGGCAGCTATGGTCCAGAAGGGATTGGCTCTCGCGCGCATTCCTGACACTACCACGGCTTCGACGGCGTTTGCCATCGAAGCCGCGGCAGGTCGTCAGTCTTACTTGCGCGAAGCGCAGGCGTACATGTTGATTTCCATGCCGACCGGCACTTCCACGATCTTCGGAGCTTTCCAAGCCATTCGGGGTCTCCCAAGGTATTGAGCGCGACATCGCGCGGGGCAAAACCTAGGGCTGGGTCCCCTGTAGTTCAAGCGCCGAATCGGTGTTCGGATGCGTCTCTGTCGATTCTTCGCGGCGGCATTTCTCTCTCGGGCAAAGCCAGTTCTCTCTTGGTCAATTACAGATCTTGGGGACATCGCCCTGCGCGACACACCGCGCCTCGAATCGACACCAACAGTGCCGCGTCGTCAGCAGTCCTTACCTGCCGTTTGCGTGTTGGGCTTAGCACCTTCCGCCCGCTCCGCCGCAGTTGGCTGGCTCTGCATCTGCCGCTGCGCATCTTCGGACGAGGCAGCTGCGCCGCCGCTGGCACGATTCATCGTGCTGGTCGGCGGATGCTGACCCGTTTCGCTGGACGAACTCTGCGACTGCGCCGAGCCCACGGTGACTGGACCGGAACCGGCATCCTTGTCAGTGCTGGCGCTGCCTGTGTTGCACGGGCCGGCCATGGCGACACCCGCGCTCAACGTCAGGATCGCGCAGGCAGCAAAAACGGAACGTTTCGTGTTCATCTGCTTCTCCTCTTCTCCCGCCGCGCTGCCCCGGCGCGGAGCAGGACATCGCGAAGAGAACAGGCCGAATAGCCCGATGTTCCGGGCTTCCGATCGGAATTAAGCTCCTGCCGGGGCGGACCTCAGCGCAGCAGCCGCAGCAGCGCGCGGCCGGCCCGCGCGTTCAGCTCTTTCGCATCGAGCGTCCCGTCCTTGTCCGGATTGGCCGCATTGAAGCGCTGCTCCACCACGGACAGGTATTCGTCGAGCGTAAGCGTCCCATCGCGATCAGGATCGGCAGCGGCGAGTTCTTTCGCCGACAACCGTCCCCGCAACTCGCGGGCGTCGAGCGTGCCGTCGTGATCGGGGTCGAGCTTGGCGAACAATGCGCTGGCCGCCTTCTTCACCTCGGCGAGATCGAGCGTTCCGTCATTGTCGGTATCGAACATCTTGACCGCGTTGCCGGATGCCGCGAGGGCCGGACCGGACAGCAATGCAATCGTGAGCGCAAGCGCGACTGAGTGATGTGACATCATCGAAACCTCCTGAGAACCTCAATTCGAGCGGGATCGAAATGAGATAAGTCCACAAATGGGACCCTGTTCAAGCCGGAAATTGCAACCTGCGCGCGCCACGACTCGTGGAAGCGGGCCGCGCCGACCCGGCCCGCTTGCGGCCCAACGCTTCGCGTCGCGGAATTTTTCCAGCGCCTGCGCACAAGTGGGTGCTGGGCTGTCAGGTCTCCGTCAGGTCACCGGCATCCGGCGCCAGCATATCGGCGCCGGACTTGCGACTTTCGTATTGACGCGTTTTGTATTCGGGCGGAGTGTTGCACCTGCAGCGTCAAAAGGCGCGCACATTGGGAGGAACGGATGAAACGCTTTGCGATGGCCGCGAGCCTCGTCATGCTTGCATCGACTTGTGCAAGCGCACAGACCACCGAGCAACTGGTCAAGGGCGCGACCGATACATCGAATGTTCTCAATTACGGAATGGGCTACAATCTGCAGCGTTTCTCGACGCTGAACCAGATCAATAAGGACACCGTCAAGAACCTCGTCCCGGTCTGGAACTACTCTTTCAACGATGATCGCAGCGAGGAATCGCAGCCGCTGGTGTACCAGGGCGTGATCTACGTGACCTCGCACAATGCGACCATGGCGGTGGACGCCAAGACCGGCAAGCAGATCTGGAAAACCAAGGTCGAGTATCCCGCCGAGACGCCGCGCATCGTCTGCTGCGGCATCATCAATCGCGGCGCCGCGCTCTACGACAGCAAGGTATACCGCACCACCCTCGACGCCAACGTGATCGCGCTGGACGCCAAGACCGGCAAGGAGTTGTGGCGGCAGAAGGCTGCCGACATCAAGGAAGGCTATTCGATGACGGTGGCTCCGCTGGTCGCCGACGGCGTCGTCATCACCGGCATCTCAGGCGCCGAATTCGGCACGCGCGGCTTCATCGACGGCTGGGATCCGGCGACGGGCAAGCATCTCTGGCGCACCCATTCGATCCCTTCCCCTGACGAGCCCGGCGGCGACACTTGGAAGGGCGACACCTGGAAGCTCGGCGGCGGCTCGACCTGGATCACCGGGTCCTACGATCCCGAGCTGAACACCGTTTATTGGGGCATCGGCAATCCCGGCCCGTTCAATTCGGCGGTCCGCCCCGGCGACAATCTCTACACCTGCTCCGTGCTGGCGATGGATGCGAAGACCGGCAAGATCAAGTGGCACTACCAGTTCTCGCCGAATAATCCGTTCGACTATGACAGCGTGGCCGAGATGGTGCTCGCCGACATGAACGTCGAGGGCAAGCCGACCAAGGTGCTGATGGACGCCAACCGCAACGGCTTCTTCTACGTGCTCGACCGCACCAACGGCAAGCTGCTCGCGGCCAACCCCTACGTGAAGGTCAACTGGGCCACCGGAATCGATATGAAGACCGGACGTCCGATCGAGACCGACATTTCGAAGGACGCGCGCGACGGCAAGAAGGTCACCGTCTATCCGTCGATCCTCGGCGGCAAGAACTGGGAGCCGATGTCGTTCAATCCGCAGACCGGCCTGGCCTATGCCAACACGCTCGCCTTCGGCGGCAGGTACAAGACCGAGCCCGTCACCTTCAAGCAGGGCGAATGGTATCTCGGCATGGATCTGACCGATCTCTGGGAGTACGGAGACGGCCCGCGCGGTCATCTCAAGGCGATCGATCCCCTGACCGGCAAGGCGAAGTGGGAGGCACCTGTCGACATCCCGCGCTTCTCCGGCGTGCTGTCGACCGCAGGCGGCGTCGTGTTCACGGGCGCGCTGACCGGCGAGTTCGAGGCCTTCGATGCCGACACCGGCAAGAAGCTCTGGCAGTTCCAGACCGGCTCCGGCATCGAGGGGCAGCCGGTGACCTGGCAGCAGGACGGCGTGCAGTACGTCGCAGTGACAAGCGGCTATGGCGGCGTCTACTCGCTGTTTTCCGGCGACGAACGACTGGCGCAGATTCCGCCCGGCGGCTCGCTGTGGGTTTTTGCGGTCAAGCAATAACCACGACACGATGCTGAAGCAGATATCTCACAAGACGGCGGCGATGTTCGCCGCCGTCGCGGTGTTGACGGTCGCGCTTGCGGCGACCGTTCGCGCCGCGGACGATGCAACCGGCAATCCGCTGCAGGCGCAGATCGACCACGGCAAGTCGACCTATGCCGAAAAATGCTCGCACTGCCACGGCCCGAACCTGATGAACTCCGGCACTATTACGCCGGACCTGCGGGCCATTCCCGACGACAAGACGCGCTTCGTCACCACGGTGAAGAATGGCAAGAACAACAAGATGCCGCCCTGGGGCGACATCCTTAGCGACGACCAGATCGGAGACCTCTGGGCCTTCATCTCGAGCCGGAGGAAGCCATGAGGGGTCGGCTCGCCGCGTGGAGCGTTGCCGCGATCCTCGCGGCGGTGCCTACGGTCGCGCACGCGGCGGAGGATCCGCTGAAGGTCTGTCTCGACGAGGACCGGCCGCCGCTCTCGGTGCATCAAAAGGGCAAGCCCGATGCGGGCTTCGACGTGCTGCTGGCGCAGGCGATCGCGGAACGGCTGGGACGACCGCTGACGATCCAATGGTTCGAGAGCAAGCTCGATGAGGATTCCAGCCCACAGCTCGAGGCCAATGCGCTGCTCTCGGACGGGCGCTGCGCACTGGTCGGCGGCTACGCACTGACGCAGGACTCGCTCGTCAAGCCCGGCATGAAGACGGCGCGCCTGCCGGATTTCGCCGGCGCCACGCGTGACGACCGGCGCCGCCGCGTCGCGCTCGGCGTGCTCGCGCCGAGCCGGCCTTACCTCTATTCGCCGATGACGGTGGTGCTCGGGCCGAAGGCGAAGGGCCGCAAGATCGGCGACATCGGCGATCTCGTCGGGCTTCGCCTGGTCATCGAAAGCGGCTCGCTCGGCGATGCCATCCTGATGACCTTCGACAAGGGGCGCTTGATCGACAACATCACCCATCTCGTACCCGGCCGCGACGACCTGCTCGGCGCGCTCCAGCGCGGCGATCATGACGCGACGCTGATCGACCTTGCACGCTTCGACGCCCATCGCGCCGCGCACCCCGATACGGGGCTCACCGCATCCGGCTACTATTATCCTATTGGCGTCAATCGCGGCTATGTCGGGCTTGCCAACAATCCCGCGCTGATCGAGGCCGTCGACACCGCGCTTGGCCAGCTTGCTGCCGAAGGCAAGATCGCCGAATTCGGCAAGCAGGCCGGCCTCACCTATCTGCCGCCGCGCGAGCCTGCGATCCTCGGCGATGTCTGGATGAAGATCATTCAGCGGTGATTGCCCGTTATTCCGGCGTCCGAACGGCGGGCCCGCAATCCATCTCTCGGCAGTGCAGCCCGATGGATTCCAGGCCGGCGAGCCGCGCTCGCATCAGGAACGACTGGTGATGCGACCAATGCGCCAATCTGTCTCGGCTGTCGCGGATGGCAGAGACGATCCGATGCAGTACCCTCAATGAAATTGCTGGAGGGAATCATGTCCGCAAAGCTCGATCGCCGCCACTTCGTCGCCGCCGGCGCCAGCGCACTCGCGATGCCTCTCATCTCGCGCGGCGCCTCGGCCCAAGCTGCATGGCCGTCGCGGCAGATACGCATGATTTGCAGCTATCCCGCCGGTGGACAGACCGATCTGCTGGCGCGCGCCTATGGCGAATTCATCGCCAGGCAGATCGGCAAGACCGTCGTCATCGAGAACAAGCCCGGCGCCTCCGGCGCAATCGGCACGGCGGAGGTCGCCCGCGCCGAGCCCGACGGCCACACCGTGCTATGCTCGATCTCGACAACCTACATCATGAACCGGGTGGTGATGAAGAATCCCGGCTACGACATGGACAGGGATCTGACCCTCATCAGCGTGATTCCCGGCGCCGGCCTGTTGCTGGTCGCGAACCCCAAAACCGGCATCAAGACGCTGGAGGATTTCGTCGCCTTCGCGCGCAAGAGCGGCAAGGTGAATTTCGGCACCTACAGCGCGGGATCGGCCCCGCACATGACGATCAACGAGCTCAACAAGCAATACGGTCTCTCCATCGAGCCGGTGCACTACCGCGGCGAAGCCCCGATGTGGACCGGCATGCTGGAAGGCACGCTCGAGGCCGCGATGGGCAGCTATACGGCGGCGCAATCGGTCCTGCAAAGCGACCGCGGCACCGTGTTCGCGGTGCATTCGAAGAAGGTCGACGCGATCCCGACCGTGAAGACGCTCCCCGATCAGGGCGCGACGTCGAAATTCTTCACCGTGAGCGGCTTCACCGGCTGGTCGGTGCCGAAGGCGACGCCGCAGCCGGTCGTCGACCGGCTGGCCGAGCTCTGCGTCGCGGCCAACAACGATCCGAAGGTGAAGGAGGTTCTCGCGACCTTCGTGCTCGAACCGGCCCTCGGATTCAAGGAAACCAATGCGCTGTATCAGCGCGAATTGCCGGTCTGGATCGAGAGCGCAAAGTCGCTCGGCCTCGAGCCGGCCTGAATGGGAGGCAAGGCGCGGTCGCGCTCATGGCGCTGGCGTCCGACCAAAGCCTAGTGTCGGAAATACACTTTCGCGCTATGATTGTGCGGCGCCAGCTCGCCGGCGCGAACGAGAAGGGCCGATCCCATGACACCGGATGGCGTCGCCGTAGCCGTCATGATCATCCTGCTCTTTCCGACGGGCTATTTCACGTTGGCTTCGCCCGCCTTCCTGCTGGTGAAGCTGGATATTGCGCCCGTCGCGCAGCTGCTGCGCGGAATGTTCAATGCCCACTTTCTGGTGATGCGTGTTGCCGGAATCATCGGAACGATAGCCTTCCTGCTCGACGGTCGCCTGGTCGCCGCGGCGGGCGTTGGTCTGCTTGCAGCCTTGGCGATCTGGGGACGCCGCAGGTTCCTGCAACGCATGGACGACCAGCTCAGCGCGACGGAAGCCGGCGATACCGAGGCCCCGCGTCGGCTGCGCCGGCTGCATTGGAGCGGAATGCTGGCGAACGCGGTGCTGCTTGCCGTTCTCTTGGCCAGCATTCCCTATATCGCCGTGTCGGCTTGACAGACGTCGCCTCACGGCCGGCACAACATTGCCGGCGACGGGGCCGCAGCGCGCCTAATGCTCGCCCGAACTCGCGGTGCCCTGCTGCGCCTTGTGGATCGAGGACGGCACCACGCCAAAGTATTTCCGGAACACGCGGCTGAAATGCGATGAGCTGGAGAAGCCCCAGGAGAACGCAACGTCCGTGATGGTCTTGCCGGCGTGGGCCTCGAGCTCCTGACGGCAGTTCTGCAGGCGGGCCTGCCAGATGTAGTCGCTCACCGTGGTGCCGCGCTCGGAGAACAGCATGTGCAGATAGCGCTTGGAGCAGCCGAGCTCGGCCGAGATCTGGTCGATGCACAGATCCGGATCGCGCAGATGCTCGCGAATGAAGAACTGAGCCCGCACATACATCGCCTCGGGCCCGACACGGTCCAACATCGTGTCGGCCTCGCGCAGCGGCAGCAGCAGGAGGTCGATCAGTGAATCTGCAACGCCGACCGCGCTGTTCGCCGACAGCTTTGCCGCCTCGTCGAAAGTCGCGTGAACGAAATCATGGGCGATCCGCCCCGTCCCGGTCTTCGCCGATAATTTGCACGCCGGCATCCGCTGCGAGGGAAAGCCGCGGTCGCGCAGCAGTGCCTTGGGCACGATCACCACGTCGTGACGCGTGAAGGCCGGGCTGATGATCGAATGCGGGCAGGAGACGTCGTAGGCGATGATGTCGCCAGGGTTGATTTCGATGTGGCGGCCTTCTTGCTCGAAATACGACACGCCGTAGGTCTGGAAATGGATCTTGATGTAGGGGTGTTCATTGGCCTTGGCACGCGCCAGCGTGTGCGCGATGCGATGCTGGCTCACCTCGATCTGGCAGAGCTTCAGGCGCGAGACGGTGGTGTAGTCGATCCGACCTTCAAGCGAGGACGCCTCCAGCGGATCGACGTCGAAATGGCCGCACAGGCTCGTCAGACCATCGATCCAGCTCTGGATCTGCCGCTTCGGCGTCAGCCCGGTCGTCGAGAGCGTGTGAATTGTGTCGGACATTAATCCAGCCACTGGTTTGATCCGGAGATTCGACGCGAATCGCGACCAGCGCTGCGGAGCCCTCAGCCGTGATTGCGTGACGTTTACCTCAAACTTGGGCGGTCTTTTGGAACTGCGCCTCCGTTCCATTGCCACCTTTGAAACTTAATCCTCCGCCTTAGTTGCAGCGCCGTCAAGGGGAACCTAGGCGCAGACGGCGGCGCGGGCCCGCGCGGAAACCGCTGAATTCGCTACTGCAAAATCAAAATCTTCGCGCCCGTGCGCTGTCGAGCAAACCGGCTTCTCTCTTGGGCAAGTTTCCCGTTGACGAAGTCGTTAGGGATTGCGGCAGGAACAACAAGAACGGGCCGCTCCTGCACGCGGACCCGTGGCTCTCATCAGGAGGAGGAAACAGTACAGCATCGTTTCTGGTCTCGATCGTGACCGCCCTGCACGAGCAGACGCCGGACGAAAAGCCCGGTGATTGAGCAATGCTTCGGAAACAATAAACGACCAACGGAGGATTAACTATGCGCAAGGTGCTACTGGCGACCTATCTTGGCTCCGCGGCGGCTCTCGCCGTCGGCAGCGCCTCAGCCAATGACGAGCTGATCAAGATGTCGCAGAACCCGAAAGACTGGGTGATGCCCGCGGGCGATTATGCCAATACCCGCTATTCCAAGCTGAACCAGATCAACGCACAGAACGTCGGCAAGCTCCAGGTGGCCTGGACCTTCTCGACGGGCGTGCTGCGTGGCCATGAAGGCGGGCCGCTGATCATCGGCAACATGATGTACGTCCACACCCCGTTCCCGAACAAGGTCTACGCTATTGACCTTTCGAACGAGAACAAGATCGTGTGGAAGTACGAGCCGAAGCAGGATCCGAACGTCATCCCCGTGATGTGCTGCGACACCGTCAATCGCGGCCTATCTTACGGCGACGGCAAGATCATCCTGCATCAGGCCGACACCAATCTCGTCGCGCTCGACGCCAAGACCGGCCAGGTGGCTTGGTCGGCGACCAACGGCAATCCTGCGAAGGGCGAGACCGGCACATCGGCTGCGCTGGTGGTCAAGGACAAGGTCCTGGTCGGCATCTCCGGCGGCGAGTTCGGCGTGCAGTGCCACGTCACCGCTTACGATCTCAAGAGCGGCAAGCAGGTCTGGCGCGCTTATAGCGAAGGTCCGGATGACCAGATCAAGTTCGATCCGGCCAAGACGACGTCGCTGGGCAAACCGGTCGGAGCTGACTCCAGCTTGAAGACCTGGCAAGGCGATCAGTGGAAGATCGGCGGCGGCTGCACCTGGGGCTGGATCTCCTACGATCCCGCTCTGAACATGGTCTATTACGGGTCGGGCAACCCCTCGACCTGGAATCCGAAGCAGCGTCCGGGCGACAACAAATGGTCCATGACCATTTTCGCGCGCGACGCGGACACCGGTATGGCCAAGTGGGTCTATCAGATGACGCCCCACGACGAGTGGGACTATGACGGCGTCAACGAGATGATCCTCACGGATCAGCAGATCAATGGGCAGCCTCGCAAGCTCCTGACCCATTTCGACCGCAACGGTCTCGCCTACACCATGGACCGAGAGAACGGCGAACTGCTGGTCGCCGAAAAGTACGATCCGAAGGTGAACTGGACCTCCGGCGTCGACATGAACAAGAGCTCGCCGACCTATGGCCGCCCGAAGGTGCTCGACGCAGCTTCGACCGACAAGGCGGGCGAGGACGTCAACGTGAAGGGCATCTGCCCGGCCGCGCTCGGCACCAAGGACGAGCAGCCGGCAGCTTACTCGCCCGACACGCAGCTGTTCTACGTTCCGACGAACCACGTCTGCATGGACTACGAACCGTTCAAGGTGAGCTACACCGCGGGCCAGCCCTATGTGGGTGCGACGCTCTCGATGTATCCGCCGCAGGGTGAAAGCCACATGGGCAACTTCATCGCCTGGGACGGCAAGACCGGCAAGATCGTCTGGTCGAACAAGGAGCAGTTCTCGGTCTGGTCGGGCGCACTCGCAACCGCCGGCGGCGTGGTGTTCTACGGCACGCTCGAAGGCTACCTGAAGGCGGTCGATGCCAAGACCGGCAAGGAGCTCTACAAGTTCAAAACTCCCTCCGGCATCATCGGCAACGTCACCACCTATGAGAACAATGGCAAGCAGTACGTTGCCGTGCTCTCCGGCGTGGGTGGCTGGGCCGGCATCGGCCTGGCGGCAGGTCTGACCGATCCGACCGCCGGTCTCGGCGCCGTGGGTGGCTACGCGGCTCTCAGCAACTACACGGCGCTCGGCGGCACGCTGACCGTGTTCTCGCTGCCGAACTAGGCCCACTCAGCATCGCTCCGGCGCGTGGATCAACTCCACGCGCCGGCTCGTCTCCACCGAACGCCTTCGAGGACAATCTCTTGCGTAAAATCTGCTCTGTCATTGCTGTGACGATCTTCGTTGCGTCCGGAGGAGCTGCGGTCGCGGAAGGTCCGGGCGACCCGACCGCGGTGAAGAAGGAAGACGACGGGAAGTGGCTCGATAAAGAAGGAAACCCGACTTACAAGATTTCAGCCGACGGCACCGTGGACTGGTTCACCTATTCTGGATACCGCCGCTATCATTCAGACTGCCACGTGTGCCACGGACCGGACGGGATGGGATCCACCTACGCACCGGCGCTGAAGGATTCCGTCAAGTCGATGAGCTATGGCGACTTTCTCGGCGTGATCGCCTCCGGCCGCAAGAACATCTCGACGGCGCAGGAGAACGTCATGCCGGCCTTCGGCGACAACCCGAACGTCGCTTGCTACATGGACGATCTCTACGTCTATCTGCGCGCCCGCTCCACCGAAGCATGGGGCCGCCAGCGTCCCGCCAAGAAGGAAGAGAAAACGGACGCCTACACCAAGGCGGAAGATGCCTGCATGGGCAAGAAATGAACGTTGCCAGGATTGCCAAGACGACTTCCTGGCGTCCTACGAGGATTTGAGGAGTTTACGATGAAGACACGTGCCGCCGTCGCTTTCGAAGCCAAGAAGCCGCTCGAGATCGTCGAAGTCGACCTGGAGGGACCAAAGGCCGGCGAAGTCCTGGTCGAGATCAAGGCTACCGGCATCTGCCATACAGACGCCTACACGCTCGACGGCTTCGACAGCGAAGGAATCTTCCCGTCGATCCTGGGCCATGAGGGCGCCGGCATCATACGCGAGATCGGTCCCGGCGTGACCTCGGTGAAGCCGGGCGACCACGTCATCCCGCTCTACACGCCGGAATGCCGGCAGTGCAAAAGCTGCCTCAGCCAGAAGACCAATCTCTGCACCGCGATCCGCGCGACCCAGGGCAAGGGCGTGATGCCCGATGGCACCAGCCGCTTCTCCTACAAGGGCAAGCCGATCTACCATTACATGGGCTGCTCGACCTTCTCGAACTTCACCGTGCTGCCCGAGATCGCCGTCGCCAAGATTCGCGAGGACGCGCCGTTCGACAAGAGCTGCTACATCGGCTGCGGTGTGACCACCGGCGTCGGTGCCGTCGTCAACACTGCGAAAGTCGAGCCGGGCGCCAACGTGGTCGTGTTCGGCCTCGGTGGTATCGGCCTCAACGTGATTCAGGGTGCCAAGATGGCCGGCGCCGACAAGATCATCGGTGTCGACATCAACGACTCCAAGGAAGATTGGGGCCGCCGCTTCGGCATGACCCACTTCGTCAACCCGAAGAAGGTCACCGGCGACATCGTCCAGCACCTCGTCGGTCTCACCGACGGCGGCGCCGACTACACCTTCGACTGCACCGGCAACACCACGGTGATGCGCCAGGCACTGGAAGCCTGCCATCGCGGCTGGGGTACCTCGATCATCATCGGCGTCGCCGAAGCGGGCAAGGAGATTGCCACCCGCCCGTTCCAGCTCGTCACCGGGCGCAACTGGCGCGGCACCGCTTTCGGCGGCGCGCGCGGCCGCACCGACGTGCCGAAGATCGTCGACTGGTACATGAACGGAAAAATCCAGATCGACCCGATGATCACCCACACGCTCAAGCTCGAAGAGATCAACAAAGGTTTTGACCTCATGCATGAGGGCAAATCCATCCGTTCCGTCGTCGTGTTCTAGCTCACAGCCATCACCCCAGGAGGATCGACCCATGACTGTTGCACTCCATCCATTGATTGACAACGGCATCAAGCAAGGCAGCGGCAACTTCGCCGGCGGCACGCTGGTCTGCAAATGCAAGGACCAGCCGGTGAAGGTCGGCATCAAGGGCGACGTCGCGCACAACCACGCCTGTGGCTGCACCAAATGCTGGAAGCCGCAGGGCGCGACCTTCTCGGTCGTCGCCGTGGTGCCGCGCCAGAACGTCACCGTGCTCGAGAACGGCGACAAGCTCCAGATCGTCGATCCCTCCGCGGTGATCCAGCGCTATGCCTGCAAGGCCTGCGGCACCCACATGTACGGCCGGATCGAGAACAAGGGCCATCCGTTCTACGGCCTGGACTTCATCCATCCCGAGCTGTTCCAGGAGGAGGGCTCACAGGCGCCGCAATTCGCCGCCTTCGTCTCCTCGGTGATCGAATCGGGCGTGAAGCCGGAGCAGATGGCGGGCATCCGTTCGCGGCTGAAGGAGATCGGACTGGAGCCCTATGACTGCCTGTCGCCGGCACTGATGGACGCGATCGCGACCCACGTGGCGAAAGCCAAAGCCGCCTAAGCAAGGCGCCTGAGCAGGCCGCCGCGCCTTCGCCCAGACTTCTGTCGGTTCGCTGGCGTCCACCAACGCCAGCGGGCCGGCCGGTCCCGTTCCGGCACCATCACGGCGATCCCGCCGCTTCTGCACCACGCGTATGTGAGGGCCATCAGCTCCTCAGTCCTGGTCTCTGAATGACTGCGCAGGGCCGCCGGCTTCCTGTTTGAAGTTCGCGGTACTTGCGTTTCTCCCTCCCTCGACTGAGGCACCCTGCTTCGTCCGTACAGTCTTCTGGCGGACGAAGCTTTTTTTGGTTGCGCCGCGTTCGAGCGCGCGGCATCAAGCCGCGCCCTGCTTTTGACAAACCATCGATGCAATCTTTTCCCGGTGAGAACACTCGGCTGTGAACGCCGGGCCGGCGCGACCTCTGCTACGATCGCGTCGTCACGATGCCGCGCGAAATGCAATCAATTAAGAACAAAACGGGAGGTATCGAGCACATCCGGACATTGCGATTCGTATTCCTGCCGCCCGCTGGGATCTGCCCGTGCGGGATGACGGGCCGGGATGCGGCGGCACGACGCAACCGGCATTGCGCTCCGGCGGCGTCAATGGGTTTTGAATTGAACATGCTTATGAAGAGCGAGGGACGATCATGATCAAGGTGAAGATCAACGGCCAGGAACAGAGCTGGGACGGCGACCCGGATCTCCCGCTACTCTGGTTCCTGCGTGACGAAGCCGGACTGACCGGCACCAAATACGGCTGCGGCCAGGCCCTATGCGGCGCGTGCACCGTCATCGTCGACAAGGAGGCCGTCCGCGCCTGCATCACGTCGGTCAACGACGTCGCCGGACGCGAGGTCACGACGATCGAGGGACTGCACACCAACGGCGATCACCCGGTGCAGAAGGCCTGGCGCCAGCTCAACGTGCCCCAATGCGGCTTCTGCCAGGCCGGCCAGATTATGCAGGCCGCGGCACTGTTGATGGACAACCCAAAGCCCTCGCACGACCAGATCCGCGAGGCGATGTCCGGCAACATCTGCCGCTGCGGCTGCTACCAGCGCATCGAGAACGCCGTCCATCTCGCATCGACGGGAGTGTGACATGAATTTCATCGACAATTCCCGCAAGCTTCGCGGCTTCGAAAAGCACGTCAGGGTCGAGAAGGTCTCGCGCCGCAGCATTCTGAAGGGCCTCGGCGTCACCGGCGGCTTCGTGCTTGCCGCCCCCGTGATGTCGCGCCAGGCCTTCGCCTATGAAACCGGTGCCGGAAAGATGCCGCATGGCGTCGTGGTCGATCCGCGCGTGTTCGTTTCGGTCGCGCCGGACGGCATCGTCACCATCGTCGGGCACCGTGCGGAAATGGGCACTGGCGTGCGCACCAGCCTCCCGTTGATCGTGGCCGAGGAGATGGAAGCCGATTGGACCAGGGTCAAGGTGCAGCAGGCTCATGGCGACGAGGTCAAGTACGGCAACCAGGACACCGACGGCTCGCGCAGCACGCGGCATTATTTGGTCCCGATGCGTCAGATCGGCGCCTCCGCTCGCACCATGCTGGAGCAGGCCGCGGCGAAGCGCTGGGGCGTACCGGCAACCGAGGTGAAGGCCGTCAATCACGAGATCGTCCACAGCGCCAGCGGCCGCAAGCTCGGCTTCGGGGAGCTCGCCGCCGATGCCGCCAAGGAGTCGGTGCCGAGCATCGAAGGTCTCAAGCTGAAGGACCCCAAGGATTTCCGCTATCTCGGCAAGGGTCAGATCGGCATCGTCGATCTCCACGACATCACCACCGGCAAGGCAGTTTATGGTGCCGACGTGCGGCTGCCCGGCATGAAATATGCTGTGATCGCCCGCCCGCCGGTGACCGGCGGCAAGCTGGTCTCGTTCGATCCCGACGCGGCGCTGAAGGTCCCCGGCGTCGAAAAGGTGATGCAGGTGCGCGGCTGGCCGTGGCCGTCGAAGTTCCAGCCGCTCGGCGGCGTCGCCGTGATCGCGCGCAACACCGGCGCCGCGATCAAGGGCCGCGACGCGCTCAAGCTCGTGTGGGACGACGGTCCCAACGGCAAATACGACTCCGTCGCCTACCGCAAGGAGCTCGAGGAGGCGTCGCGCAAGCCCGGCCTCGTCCTGCGCAAGGAGGGCGATGCGGACGCCGCCTTGAAGAGCGCTGACAAGGTCATTGTCGGCGAGTACTACATCCCCCATCTCGCTCATGTCGCCATGGAGCCGCCGGTGGCGGTCGCCGACGTCAAGGGCGACAAGGCGGAGATCTGGGCGCCGGTGCAGAGCCCCGGCGGCACCCGCGAGGACGTCGCCAAGACGCTCGACATTCCCGAGCAGAACGTGACGGTCAATGTCACGCTGCTCGGCGGCGGGTTCGGACGCAAATCGAAATGCGACTTTGCGCTCGAGGCCGCGCTGCTCTCCAAGGAGCTCGGTGCACCGGTCAAGGTGCAGTGGACGCGCGAGGATGACATCCATAACGGCTTCCTGCACACCGTCTCGGTCGAGCGGATCGAGGCCGGCCTCGACAAGAGCGGCAAGGTGATCGCCTGGCGCCACCGCAGCGTGGCACCCAGCATCGCCTCGACCTTTGCCGCCGGCACCGTGCACCAGGCGCCGTTCGAAATCGGCATGGGCCTAGTCGACATGCCATTCGAGATCGCCAACATCTCCTGCGAAAACCCGGAGGCGGCCGCGCATACCCGCATCGGCTGGTTCCGCTCGGTCTCGAACATCCCGCGTGCCTTCGCGGTGCAATCGATGGTCGGCGAGATCGCGCAGGCGACCGGCCGCGACCAGAAGGAGACCCTGCTCGCGCTGATTGGCAGCCCGCGCATCGTCAAGCCCGAGGTGAAAGACCTTTGGAACTACGGCGAGCCTCAGGACAGCTACCCGATCGACACCGCGCGCCTGCGCAAGGTGGTCGAGCTGGTCGCCGAGAAGGGCGAATGGGGCCGTCAGGTCCCGAAGGGCCACGGCCTGGGCATCGCCGCGCACCGCAGCTTCGTCAGCTACATCGCGACGATCGTCGAGGTCGCGGTCGACGACAAGGGCAAACTGACGGTGCCAAGGGTGGACACGGCGATTGATTGTGGCACCTATGTCAACCCCGAGCGCATCGCCTCGCAGATCGAGGGCGCAGCGATCATGGGGCTGAGCCTTGCCAAATATGGCGAGATCACCTTCAAGGACGGCAAGGTCCAGCAGAAGAACTTTGACGACTTCCAACTCGTCAGGATCGACGAAGCTCCCGCAGTGACAAACGTCCACATCGTGCCGCCCGGACCCGACACGCCGCCCAGCGGCGTCGGCGAACCCGGCGTTCCGCCGTTCGCGCCGGCGCTGATCAATGCGATTTTCGCCGCGACGGGAAAACGTATCCGCTCGCTTCCGATCGGCAAGCAATTGGAGGCCTAGCGGGGAACGCAATACGGCTCACACCGTTGCCATCGATCTGACAGGAGCAGATCGATGACCAATATCTCAAAGGCGCTCGCAGTCTCGCTGTCGGGCGCCTTTCTTTTGACGAGCGCCGGCGCATTCGCCCAGAGCAGCACCAGCCCGCCGACAACAGCGACGCGCCCCACCACGCCGGACCAGAACTCGCTTCCCAACGCCAACGCCCCGCCCGCCTCGACCACCCAGACCACCGGGCAACACAATCCTGATCCGAAGGTTCGGGAGATGAACCAGAAGGAGAAGGACAAGGTCGAGCGCGAGGGGAAGTAGTCTTATCTGACGGCTGCGCATGGACCCCTTGCGGAGGGCAGCGACGCTGGCCATCACGATCTCGCTTGGGTGAGGGGTTTGTCTCCACGCCAATCTCGCGATGAGTGCGCGTGAATAGAACCCCTCATGCCGGCGCGCGCAATGCGCGCGCCACCTTCTCCCACAAGGGGAGAAGGAAGATACAAAAATGCGGCGGACGTTGCCGTCCGCCGCATTCGCCACCCCCCTGCTGCCTCCGCTTTTTCGATCCGCCCGCGGAGCTATTTCTTGAGCGCGAACACCCAGATCACGCCGCCCTGCGGCACGTTGGCTTCGATTCCGATGTTATTGGTCGCAAGCGCATCCTGGATGCGCTGAGCGTCCACACCCCATCCGGACTGGATCGCGATGTACTGTGTGCCGTCGATCTCATAGGAGACCGGCATGCCCATGATGCCGGAGTTGGTCTTCTGCTCCCACAACAATTCGCCGGTCTTGGCGTGGAAGGCGCGGAAGTTACGGTCGTTGGTGCCGCCGACGAAGACGAGATCGCCTGCGGTCGCCGTCACCGAGCCGAACAGCTGCGACTTCGGGAAGTTGTGCTGCCACACCTTCTTGCCCGTCGCAGGATCCCAGGCCTGGAGCTCGCCGAAATGATCCGCGCCGGGCTTCGTCTTGAGGCCGATATCCTCCGGCTTGGTGCCGAGCCAGAGCTCGCCAGGCTTCAGCGCGACCTTCTCGCCGGTGAAGCCGCCGCAGAAATTCTCGTTGGCAGGCACGTAGACGAGGCCAGTCTTCTGGCTATAGGCCGCCGACGGCCAATCCTTGCCGCCCCACAGTGAGGGGCAGAACTCCACGCGCTTGCCGATCACCGGCTTGTGCGCGGGATCTACGATCGGCTTGCCGCTCTCCGGTTCGATGCCCTTCCAGACATCGGTGGAGACGAACGGCCAGCCGGCGACGTAGTTGATCTTGGTCGGCGTGCGCTCGAGCACCCAGAAGATCGCGTCGCGTCCCGGATGGACCAGGCTCTTGATGTTGCGGCCATCACGCTGCAGGTCGATCAGCATTGGCGCCTCGACCTCGTCCCAATCCCAGGAATCATTCTGGTGGTACTGGTGATAGGTCTTGATCTTGCCGGTGTTGGGATCGAGCGCGAGCACCGAGGAGGTGTAGAGATTGTCGCCGGGATGGGTTTCGCCAGGCCATGGCGCGGCATTGCCCACACCCCAGTAGATCGTCTTGGTCTCCTTGTCGTAATTGCCGGTCATCCAGGCCGAGCCGCCGCCGTTTTTCCAGTCGTCCCCCTGCCAAGTGTCGTGACCAGGCTCGCCTTCCCCGGGAATGGTGTAGGTCCGCCACAGCTCCTTGCCGTCCTTGGCATCGTAGGCGGCGACATAGCCGCGCACACCGAACTCGCCGCCGGAGCCGCCGACGATGACCTTGCCTTCGACGATCAGCGGCATCAGGGTCATGTACTGGCCCTTCTTGTAATCCTGCACCTTGGTGTCCCACACCACCTTGCCGGTCTTGGCGTCGAGCGCGACGACGTGGTCGTCGGTGGTAGCGAGATAGAGCTTGTCCTCCCATAGGCCGACGCCGCGGCTGGTCGGATGCAGCTGGAACAAATCGTCGGGGAGTTGCCGCTTGTAGCGCCAGTATTCGTCGCCGGTCTTCGCGTTCAGCGCGATCACCTGGCCCATCGGGGTCGCCACGAACATCACGCCGTTGTTGACGATCGGCGGCGCCTCGTGGCCTTCGACCACGCCCGTAGCGAAGGTCCAGACCGGCGTGAGGTTTTTCACATTCGAGGCGTTGATCTGGTCGAGCGGACTGTAGCCGTGCCCGTCATAGGTGCGCCGGTAGAGCATCCAGTTGCCGGGTTCAGGATTTTCCAGCCGTTGCGCGGTGACCGGAGAATAATTCTCGATCGGGCCTGATACAGCGGCGGTCGAGGCAAGACACGTGAAGGCGACGAATCCGGACAGTAACCATTGCTTCCTGGTCATGGACGTTCCCCTTTTCAGCCATTTGAATTCTTGTTGTGAATTCTTGTCGTTCGTCCCGTCGTCCGCCCATCGGCGGATGCGGCCTCTCCTGACGCGGGCACGGCCCGCACTGTCCGTCATCCCGGCTGCGCGCCTCCTACCTTTCCGATGAAATTGCCGGCGACGCTGAGCGAACCGTCAACGAGCGCCAGCGGCAGCGCCGCAAGCCGTCGCGGCGCCGGTCCGAACACGACCTGCGCGCCCTCGCGGGGATCGAATTCGGAGTTGTGACACATGCACTTGAACACCTCCTTGTCGCCGGCATCGCTCTTCACCCAGGCGGTGACGGGACAGCCCGCATGCGAGCAGATCGCCGAATAGGCGATGATGCCGTCGACGGCACGCGCACGAGTCTTCTCGTCGAGCTCGGCGGGATCGAGTTTGATGATCAGGATTTCGTTGAGGCGCGAGGCGCTCCGCACCACCGACGTGTTGGGATCCTTCGGCCAGGCATGGACCGGAGGCCCGCCGGCCGGCACATCGGCCGCAGTAATGAGTTTTCCCTCCTTGTCGCCTTCGGAGAAAACGAGCACATCGCCCTTCTGGGGCCGCTCGTCCGAACCAGGTGGATCTTCACCTGCGCGCGCCGCTCGGGAACAGCCGAGACACGCGGTGGTCGCGAGCGCGCCAAGCAGCAGCGTTCGCCGCGTTTGCTCGATGCCCGCGTCGGCTTTAGGTTCCGCAATGGGTTCGGAGGGTGAGGAACAGGCGGTGGACGGTGCGCGCGACATGTTTACTAGCAGGCGCTGGAACTCAGCCAAAAACAAGGCGAAGAATTGGCACCGCAGTGCATCAATATGGCTTTGCTCGCTTTGATTGCGCGATCATCAGCCCATTCAAAGGGATTTTCGCGATTTCAACGTCACACCGCGCGATCTGTATGATGATTTTGCAGATCAGACCGATGATGCTGGCATTGGTGCGCTGCGCTCTTCGTTGCGGAGCGCAAACGCGGAGCAGATCGCTCTAGGACCGGAGCACGTGGCGGGGCGATGCGATACGCCCTGCGACCGTCGCCGACGCCATTTCGAAACTGTCGGCGATGCGCCGTGCCTTGTCTATGAAGAGCGCGGCCGCCGCCGGCGGGCAGATCTCGCGCGCAGTCTGTTCGAACAGGTCGAGCCAACGGTCGAAGTGGTCGCCACTCAGGCTCAGCGGCAGATGCGCCCGCATCGGCGAACCACGATAGCGGCCGCTCATCAGAACGACCGATGACCAGAAATCGGTGAGCTTGGCGAGATGCTCGTCCCAGTTCTGGACGATCGCAAAAACCGGACCGAGCAGTGCGTCCTCGCGCACCCGTCCATAGAAACGGGTGACGAGTTCCCCGATCATCTCCTCGGTGATCCCGGTGCGCTCGATCGCATCCTCGGTCAGCAGGTTCCGCCGCGCAGCCGCCGCGTCGCGCTCGGCCTTCAGTCGATCCGACATGTCCTTCGTTATCCGTGCCGTTGTGCCCGCGAGCCGCCCGTTCGACATTGTCGGGCCAATTGCGCGCGGCGTCTTTGTCGCAGCGCAAATTGCGGGATCCGGCGGCGGACGCTGAAGGTCCGCCGCTGATGCCTTCATCAGGCGCTATAGGTGTAGAATCCCTGCCCGGTCTTGCGGCCGAGATGACCGGCATCGACCATCTCTTTCAGCAGCGGGGCTGGCCGATATTTAGGGTCGTTGAAGCCTTTGTAAAAGACCTCCATCACCGAAAGCATGGTGTCGAGGCCGACGAGATCGGCCAGCGCGAGCGGCCCGATCGGATGGTTGCAGCCAAGCTTCATGCCAGCGTCGATCTCTTCCGCCGTCGCGATCCCTTCCTGAAGCGCGAAGATCGCCTCGTTGATCATCGGACAGAGGATGCGGTTGACGGCGAAGCCCGGGCTGTTCTTCGCCGTGATCGCCACCTTGCCGACGCGCTTGGCGAAATCGAGCGCCTTGGCGTGGGTGTCGTCGGAGGTCTGCAAGCCCCGGATCAGCTCCAGCAGGGCCATCACCGGCACCGGGTTGAAGAAGTGCATGCCGATGAATCGGTCGGGGCGGTCGGTCGCCGCGGCGAGCTTGGTGATCGAGATCGAGGAGGTGTTGGTCGCGACCAGCGTGCGCGACGACAGCGTCGCGCAGAGATCCTTCAGGATCTTGACCTTGAGCTCCTCGTTCTCGGTCGCCGCCTCGATGACGAGGTCGCAATCCGACAGCTTCGACCGGTCCGTGGTGCCGGTGATGCGCTTGAGCGTCGCCTCGCGATCGGCCGCCGACATCTTCTCCTTCTTGACCAGCCGCTCAAGGCTGCCGCCGACGGTCGAAAGTCCGCGGTTCACCGCAGCATCAGAAATATCGACCATCACGACCGAGAGCCCGGCCGCCGCGCAGACCTGCGCGATGCCGTTCCCCATGGTCCCTGCCCCGATGATGCCAACGGTTTGGATCATTGCGTTGTGTCCTTCATGCTTGGGGCCTACCAGCATCGCTCCGGCCCGATCTGTTCCTGCACGAGGGTCTAGCACTGCCGAGCGGCGTGTGCGACCCGACTCTACCCCTCCTTACAGCATCCACGGGCGGAATAAAGCCGTCCACGGCCGCCGGGGGTTTGGGCTTTTCCTGCCCGAAGTGCCGGATTCCGCGCCCTGCGGCCCTGACGGGTTTAGTGAAGGCATATTTATCCAGAGCTTACCCCCACCCCTGGATTGCGACCTCTTGATTGTGGCAAGTGCAGCGTGCGATTGCCATCCGAGCATGTGCGTGGAGGACCCGGCCCGCCGCCGACGCGGGCCGAAGGCAGGCTGCTGAGGACGAAGGGGTTCGCGATGGACGTGATCGGGATCAGCGGCACCAGGCCGGCGCAACAGCGTCCGGCCGGATGAACGATTTCGCGCAATCCATCGCTGCCGCCTTCACGCTGATCGGCGAAATCGACGCCGAACTGCTCGGCATCGTCGCCTTGTCGGTTCGTGTCAGCCTGACCGCCAGCATCGTCGCGTTGCTGATCGGTGCCCCATTCGGGGCCCTGCTTGCGATCACACGCTTCCGCGGACGTCAGGTCATCATCATTCTGACCAATGCCCTGCTCGGTCTTCCGCCGGTCGTGGTCGGGCTCGCGCTCTACCTCCTGCTGTCGCGGTCCGGCCCGCTTGGGGCCGCCGGCTTGCTGTTCACGCCAACTGCCATGGTGATTGCGCAGACGCTGCTCGCGACGCCGATCGTGGTGGCACTGGTGCACCGGCCGGCCAGCCTGCTGTGGGCGGAGTATGGCGATCTGGCGCGGATCGACGGACTGTCGGCCCTGCGCAGCATGGCACTCCTGTTCGCGCTGGGACGGACCTCGCTACTCACCGCCTTTCTCGCGGCCTTCGGCCGCGCCATCGCGGAAGTCGGCGCCATCATCATCGTCGGCGGCAATATCCGGGGCTTCACCCGCACGATGACAACGGCGATCGCGCTGGAGACCAGCAAGGGCGACCTGCCGCTGGCACTGGGGCTCGGACTGATCCTGCTTGCGCTCAGCGTCGCCGTGTCGACCATTGCGTTCCTGCTAGTGGGACGCGTTGGGGAAAAATAGCTGCTCGCCGCCCACCTTGTAGCCTGCGATCGCGTCCTGCCCCTTCGATGAGATGAGCCAGTCGATGAAGGCCTGCCCATCCTTCACCTTGACGTTTGGATGCAAGGCCGGATTCACCAGCATGACGCCATACTGGTTGAATAGCCGCTTGTCGCCCTCGGTCAGGATGGCGAGCTCACCCCGGTTCTTGAACGAGAGCCAGGTGCCGCGGTCCGACACAAGGTAGGCATTCGACGACGACGCCATGTTCAGCGCCGGTCCCATGCCTTGGCCGATCTCCCGATACCAGCCGTCCTTGGCCGCACTGAGATCGACGCCTGCCTCCTTCCATAGCCTCAGCTCGGCCGCGTGCGTGCCGGACTTGTCACCGCGCGAGATGAACGGCGCCTTCGCCGCCGCGATCTTGCGCAGTGCATCAGTGACGTCCTTGCTGCCGGCGATCTGCGCCGGATCGCTCTTGGGACCGACGATGACGAAGTCGTTGTACATGACGTCGAAGCGCTTCACGCCCTGCCCCTCGGACATGAACTTGTCTTCGGCAACCCTGTCATGAACGAACACCACATCGGCGTCGCCGCGCCGCCCGATGTCCAGCGCCTGGCCGGTGCCGACGGCAACGACCTTCACGTCGATCCCGGAAGCCTTCGAGAACAGTGGCAGCAAATAGCCGAACAGCCCCGACTGTTCCGTCGACGTCGTCGAGGCCACGGTGATGGTGCGATCCTGCGCGGATGCGATGGTGGACCAGAGCAGAAGCGCTCCGATGGCGGCGATCTTCCTCATACGTATCCTCAACAAGCAACGGGGTTCCTGAATAGCCACGAACTGACGAGACGGGAACCGTAAAATTTGGGTGCAACGCGAATTGATCCGAGGCGGACGCCAACAAGCCATCGTCCAGGAACGTCGTCAGCACCGGCATGTTGTCTTCGAGGTGAAAGGCAAGGAGACTGCGATGAAGAAGATCATTTTGACATCCGCGTGCGTCATGGCGCTGGCGACCGGGGGCGCATTCGCGCAGACACAACCCGCTCCAGGCGCATCCGGCCAGGGCGACGTCGGTCCCTCGTCGCGGGGGCCTGCGACCAAGGGCATGACGACGGGCCGTTCGTCGAACATGCAGAACGAGGCCACCGACAGCAAGGGCACACAACAGCCATCCGCAGGTGGCACCAATACGAATAACATGGGCAGCCAGGCCGGTGGCGGCGCTGGCTCCGGCGGCGGTGCAGGCTCCGGCTCCGGGCGATAGCCAAGAGAGGACGTTGCAACTTCGCCTAGCCTGAAGATTCCCCGGGAGTTCACTGCTACGCCGCGCCCCGGCTGGTGCCGATTGCTACAGCTATGCCAATGACTGCTCGCGCTGTTCAGTGAAATCAGCAATAGCGCGAGCTTTGAGATCACAATTACAAAGAAAGGCACTGGCGGTTTCCGCCTCCTGTGCTGGTGCGCCGATGTTCTGCAATTGGTCCCGCCTCGATTGACATCGGTGCGAGGGCCGGGGCAGTTTTTTACATTGCTGGCGAATCAGCGATAGCCTCACGCCGGGTACCTCTTGGACAACTCCAGTGCTTTCGAGACTGATATCGTTGCTGCGCCGCATCCCTGCGGTGAATTGGGCGTTCACCCGGCTTCGGCCCCCGCCGCACAGCGGCAGCGTTGACGTTGCACCGGGGACCGCAGATAGCCCAGCCGCCATCATCGACATTGCGGAAGGCGCTCCGGCTCGCGTCACCGACGTCAGCGCGGTCAGCGCGGAGCCTTTGCATGACAATTCTGACCTCGCGGTCACGGCTCCGGTAGCCCAGAATGAGACGGCTGTCTCTGTCGATGCGGAGAGCCCGTCGACCGGAATCGGTGTGGAAGACGCTTCATCTCCGGAGACGCTGACAGGAGCCGAGGCGGTCTCGACATTCCCGGCCGTCGAGGACGCTTCTGCTTCATCGGCCGACGTGGAGCACGATCCGGTTTTGGTTCCTGATCTCGTCATCGTCAGCGAGTCGTGCTCTGAAGTCCCGGCCGCGGTTGAACCCGTCGTCGCAGCGAAGGTTTCGCTTTCGTCTGCCGAGGTCGAGACCCCTCTCACCAGCGACAAATCCTCGCCCAGCGCTTCCGCGGCCGTCGCCGATCAAATTGCCGCCGTTGTCGTCGATACCATCAGCGTTGCTGCGGACGTGCCTGAAACCAGCTCCGACAGCGCCCCACATGGCAGCGTCGAGATCGCGCCGGCCGCCGCAAACGATCCGCCGCTCGCCACAGCCGTCGCTACGGAGGTTCCCTCTGCCTATTCGCTCGGCGCCATCACGAATATCGAGCCGGCTCCCGCTGTCGTGTCTGCTTCTCCGGAGATTCGCAGCGCACGGAAAGTTCGCGCTAGACCCGCAGAGCCCACCGATCGTGCCGCGCTGATCCGGCAGCGCTGGGCCGAGACCGGGATCAGGATGTGGAATCCGCGCCTGCACGGCACCGGCGATGCCACGCTCAACATCCAGGGCAGTGTCGGACTGCTGCCACCCGCGACCGGCGAGACGATGCCGCGCTACGACAAGCTGGAATTCAAGGTGCTCGGCGGACAAATCGTCTGCGAGGGCGTCATCGTCGAGGCGCCTGCGCATGCGAGCCAGCGCAGCTTCACCCGGCTCGCAGAGCCTGGGAAACACGATCGGGCCCGCGAGCCGGTGCGGGAGCGCCAGGCCGCTCTCGCCTGATCCTTTCTTCTGCGGCCGCCGGCGATGTGCTAGGTTGATGTCCCGACATGGGAGATCGCATATGCGCGCAAGGTCATTGTCTGTGGTCCTGCTCGCCGCCTTCTGCATCTCGCAGCCCGCTCTCGCGGCCGGGAAATGGCCGCGTCATACCGCTGCTCCCGCCGCCGGTCCAGCCACACCCTACAAGGCCGATCGGCTCTCGTCCTCGCGCAGCGAGACGATCCTCAACACGCCCGGCCAGACCACCGTGCTGACGCGGCAGGTCCTCGACGACATGAACGCGACGAGCCTCCGGGGCGCCATGCGCGCGACCGCCGGCGTGACGATCGGGCGCTAGGCTCTTGTGTAGCTTTCGGCCGGCCTGGCGCTGTTGCCGCGCGGCACATCAAACTTTCCAGACACGAAGCAGTTGCCCGCGACACCGGTCACGACGTAACTTGCGCACCGGTCGAGCCACACGATTTCCGCGCTCGATCAAGACGACAAGAACACTAATGGGAGGCAGACTATGAAGAGGCTCGCGGCCGCGCTGTGCGCGCTGGCATTGTTCGCAACTGACGCGCAGGCGCAGACCATCAAGGATTTCCTGGCCGCGGTCATGCAGAAGTGGACAGCGCCATTCGAGCCGTTTCAGCTCATCGGCAACATCTACTATGTCGGGACCGAAGGCATCGCCGTCTACGTCATCAAGACCCCGCAGGGCCTGATCCTGATGGACACGGCGATGCCCCAGTCAACCGGCATGATCAAGGACAACATCGCCAAACTCGGCTTCAAGGTTTCAGACATCAAATACATCCTCAACACGCATGCGCATCTCGACCACACCGGGGGTTTTGCCGAGATCAAGAAGGAAACCGGCGCGCAGCTCGTGGCCGGTGAGCGCGACAAGCCGCTGCTCGAAGGCGGCTACTATCCCGGCGACGAGAAGAACCAGGACCTCGCCTTCCCCGCGGTGAAGGTTGACCGCACGGTGAAGGAAGGCGACAAGGTCACACTGGGCGACGTCACGCTGACGGCGCATGCAACGTCCGGCCATTCGCCGGGCTGCACGAGCTGGGAGATGAGTGTCAAGGACGGCAAGGAGGACCGCGAGGTGCTGTTCTTCTGTAGCGGGACGGTCGCGCTGAACAGGCTGGTCGGTCAACCGACTTATCCCGGGATCGTCGATGATTATCGCGCGACATTCGCCAAGGCCAAGGCGATGAAGATCGACGTGCTGCTCGGGCCGCATCCGGAGGTCTACGGCATGCAGGCCAAGCGCGCGCAGATGAAGGACGGTGCGCCGAACCCGTTCGTCAGGCCGGGGGAGCTGGCGACCTACATCACCGGCCTTTCCGAGGATTTCGACAAGCAGCTGGCCAAACAGACCGCGGCACTGGAGAAGAAATAGCGGCCGTCTAGCATTGCCGTTGCCTCATCCTGCACAGCGATCGGCGAAGCAGAGACTGCGCCGCGACGGAGCCGCAGCCAAGGTCGCGATCTGACCGCAGCTAGGCCAGGCTCGGCAGATCGAGGCCGTTGGCGTGGGCGCACTCGATCGCGGTCTCATAGCCTGCATCGGCATGGCGCATCACGCCGCTGGCGGGATCGTTCCAGAGCACGCGCTCGATCCGCTTCGCGGCTTCCGGCGTGCCGTCGGCCACGATCACCATGCCGGCATGTTGCGAATAGCCGATGCCGACGCCGCCGCCGTGATGCAACGAGACCCAGGTCGCACCGCTGGCGCAATTGAGCAGCGCGTTGAGCAAGGGCCAATCCGACACCGCGTCCGACCCGTCCTTCATCGCCTCGGTTTCGCGGTTCGGGCTTGCCACCGAGCCGCTGTCGAGGTGATCGCGGCCGATCACGATCGGCGCTTTCAATTCCCCGCGCGCCACCATCTCGTTGAAGGCAAGGCCCAGACGATGGCGATCGCCAAGGCCGACCCAGCAGATCCGCGCCGGCAGGCCCTGGAACTTGATGCGCGCCTTGGCCATGTCAAGCCAATTGTGCAGATGCTTGTCGTCAGGCATCAGCGCCTTGACCTTGGCATCCGTCTTGAAGATGTCCTCGGGATCGCCCGAGAGTGCGGCCCAGCGGAACGGCCCGACGCCGCGGCAGAACAGGGGACGGATATAGGCGGGAACGAAGCCCGGGAAATCGAAGGCATTCTTCAGGCCCATGTCCTGCGCCATCTGGCGGATGTTGTTGCCGTAGTCGAGCGTCGGAATGCCCTGTGCGTGGAAATCCAGCATGGCCTTGACGTGCTCGACCATCGACGTCTTCGAGGCACGCTCGACCGACTTGGGATCGGACGCGCGCTTCGCCTCCCACTCTGCCAGCGTCCAGCCTTTCGGCAAGTATCCATTGACGGGGTCGTGCGCGCTGGTCTGGTCGGTGACGATGTCGGGCTTGACACCGCGGCGCACCAGCTCCGGGAAGATCTCGGCGGCATTACCGAGCAGGCCGACCGAGACCGCCTTCTTGGTCTTTCCCGCCTCTTCGATGATCGCAAGCGCTTCGTCGAGCGTTGCGGCCTGCCGATCGAGATAGCCGGTGCGCAGCCGCATGTCGATGCGGCTCGGCTGACATTCGACCGCGAGCATCGAGGCGCCGGCCATGGTTGCGGCCAGCGGCTGCGCGCCGCCCATGCCGCCAAGGCCGGCGGTGAGAATCCATTTGCCGGCGAGGCTGCCGCCATAGTGGCGACGGCCGACCTCGACAAAGGTTTCGTAGGTGCCCTGCACGATGCCCTGGCTGCCGATATAAATCCAGGAGCCCGCGGTCATCTGGCCGTACATCATCAAGCCCTTCCGATCGAGCTCGTTAAAATGATCGAGCGTCGCCCAGTGCGGCACGATATTGGAGTTCGCGATCAGCACGCGCGGTGCGTCGGCATGGGTACGGAAGACACCGACCGGTTTTCCGGACTGGATTAGCAAGGTCTGGTCGTTTTCAAGCTTGCGCAAGGCTGCCGTGATCCGATCAAAACTCTCCCAGTCGCGCGCGGCCCTGCCAATGCCGCCATAGACGACGAGCTCGCTCGGCCGCTCCGCCACATCGGGATCGAGATTGTTCATCAGCATGCGCAAGGGCGCTTCCGTCAGCCAGCTCTTGGCGCTGATGTCGCTGCCGCGGGGCGCGCGGATGGTGCGGTCATTGTCCAGTCGGCGGTTCATGCGGACCTCTTAATCAAGTCTCGGAAACGGATCGGATGGAAGTGCGGTAATCGCGATGGCCGGCAATGCGTCGGCCTCGATCAGTGCAGCTGCCTTGGCGAGATCGCCGGCCATGTAGCGGTCGGCACCGAGTGCGGGCACTTGCTCACGAAGCGCGGCAATGACGGCAGTGAGCGGCGCGCTGGTCGCATGCGGCGCACGAAGCGTGATGCCTTGGGCGGCGACCAGAAGCTCGATGCCGAGAATGGCGGCCAGATTGTCGGCCATGTCGGACAGGCGCCGCGCGGCATGCGCGGCCATCGAGACATGGTCCTCCTGGTTGGCACTGGTCGGGGTCGAGTCGATCGAGCAGGCGAGCGCCCGCTGCTTGTTTTCGGCATAGAGCGCGGCCGCCGTGACCTCGGCGATCATGAAGCCGGAATTGATGCCGGGGTCGGGCGTCAGGAACGGCGGCAGGCCGAAATTGAGTGCAGGATCGACCAGCGTCGCGATGCGCCGCTCGCTGATCGCGCCGATCTCCGACAGCGCGAGCGCAATCGCATCGGCGGCAAAGGCCACCGGCTCGGCGTGAAAATTTCCGCCGGAGACGATCTCGCGCGTCTCGACCAGTACCAGCGGATTATCGGTGACGGCGTTGGCCTCGATGACCAGCGTGCGCGCCGCCTGCGTGATCAGGTCGAGCACTGCGCCCGCGACCTGCGGCTGACACCGCAGGCAATAGGGATCCTGCACGCGCTCGTCACCTTCGAGATGCGACAGGCGGATGTCGCTGCCGTCGAGCAGCGCCGTCAGCGTCGCCGCCGCGGCGATCTGCCCGGCGTGGCCGCGCAGCGCCTGGATTTCCGGGCGGAACGGCGCGGTCGAGGCCATCGCCGCATCGACGGACAGCGCCCCCGTGACGAGCGCGGCGCGAGCGAGGCGGAATGCGCGCAGCACGCCCGAGATGGCGTAGGCGGTCGAGAACTGCGTCCCGTTGATCAGCGCGAGCCCTTCCTTAGGCCCCAGCGTCAGCGGCGCGAGTCCGGCGGACTTTAGCGCTTCGGCGCCAGATACAATTTTCCCGTCAACGATCGCCTGCCCTTCGCCGATCATCACGGCCGTCATATGCGCAAGTGGTGCAAGATCGCCGGATGCGCCCACGGAGCCCTGCTGCGGCACCAGCGGATAGACACCCAGCGCCAACATGTCCTGCAGCTGCTCGATCAGCTCGCGGCGGACGCCCGAGGCGCCGCGGCCGAGCGAGACGATCTTCAGCGCCATCATCAGCCGCACGATCGATTCGGGTGTCGCCGGGCCGACGCCGCAGCAATGCGAGACGATCAGGTTGCGCTGGAGCAGCGCGGTCTGATCCGGCGGAATGCGCTTCGACGCAAGCTTCCCGAAGCCGGTGTTGATGCCGTAGACGGGGACATCCGCGCGCGCGGCTCTTGCGACGATCTCCGCCGCTGCTTCGACGCGCGCCCAAAACGAGGGATCGAGCACGACGGGCGCACCATCGAGCACACGCCCGAGATCGTCGAGACTGACCGTCCCCGGTCTGACGGCGATCGCTGTGTCTCGCTCCGTCACTGCCCCCTCCATACCCGCCCGTGCAGCGGATTGAAGCCGATCCGGTAGACAAGCTCGGCCGGCCGCTCGCTGTCCCAGATCGCGAGGTCGCACCATTTGCCGGCCTCTAACGTACCGCTCTCATCCAGCACGCCCAGCGCCCGCGCCCCCTCGCGCGTCACGCCGGCAAGGCATTCGGCCACTGTCATCCCGAACAGAGTCGCCCCCATGTTCATCGCGAGCAGCAGCGAGGTCAGCGGTGAGCTGCCGGGATTGCAGTCGGTCGCCAGCGCCATGTGGACGCCAAGCTTGCGAAACGTCTCGACCGGCGGCTTTTGCGTCTCGCGGATGAAGTAGAAGGCGCCGGGCAGCAGCACCGCTACCGTTCCGGCCTTGGCCATCGCGACGGCGCCGGCTTCATCGGTGTGCTCGAGATGATCGGCCGAGAGCGCGGAGAATTTCGCGGCAAGCGCAGCACCTCCGAGATTCGAGAGCTGGTCGGCATGGAGCTTGACCGGCAGTCCAAGTCCCCTCGCTGTCTCGAACACCCGCGCGGTCTGCCCGGCGGAGAACGCGATGCCTTCCATGAAGGCATCGACGGCATCGGCAAGGCCCGCCTTTGCGATCACGGGCAGCATCTCATGGCACACGAGATCGATGTAACGATCCTTGTTGCCCTCCGCCTCCGGCGGCAGTGCATGCGCGCCGAGGAAGGAGGTGCGGATCGCAATCGGCCGCCGACCAGAGAGGCTGCGCGCGGCGGCAAGCTGACGCATCTCGGTCTCGGTATCGAGACCATAGCCGGACTTGATCTCGACCGTGGTTGCGCCCTCGGCGATCAAGGCGTCGAGCCGCGGCAGCGCGCCTGCGACGAGCTCGACCTCGCTCGCCTGCCGCGTCGCAGCCACCGTCGAGACGATGCCGCCGCCGGCGCGGGCGATCTCCTCGTAGCTCGCACCCTTCAGGCGCAGCTCGAACTCGTGCGCGCGGTTGCCCCCATAGACCAGATGGGTGTGGCAATCGATGAGACCGGGCGTGATCCAGCGTCCCGCGCAATCGATCTTTTCCACCGCATCGGCATCCGCCGGAAAATCGGTCTGCGCGCCCGCATAGACGATACGGCCGCCGCGCGTGGCGATGACGCCCCGCTCGATCTCGCCAAGATCAGGACGGTCAGCCCGCATCGTGGCGAGCCGGGCATTGTGCCAGATCCGGTCGAAGCGCTCTGCCATGCAACGGCCCCTTCGTGCGATGCTTGACTTATATGTCTAGACATATAATCGTGGGGCGGTTCTGTCCAGCCGGCGTGTAATCATGACCCGACTGCATTTCGCCTCCGCGCTCCTGCCCTCGGGCTGGGCCAATGACGTGCAGGTGGTCGTCACCGCCGGCGCGATCGCGGCGGTGACGCCGGGCGTGGCCCCGGTAGCCGGCGACGAGCGCCACGCAATCGCGCTTCCGGGATTGGCGAGCCTGCACAGCCACGCGTTCCAGCGCGGCATGGCGGGTCTCGCCGAGCTGCGCGGCGATAGCACCGACACCTTCTGGACCTGGCGCGAGACGATGTATCGCTTCGCGCTGGCGATGACGCCGGACGACGTCGTGGCGGTTGCAACGCTGCTCTATATCGAGATGCTGGAGCAGGGTTTCACCCGCGTCGGCGAATTCCACTATCTGCATCATGATCGCGATGGCTCGCCCTACGCCGACGTCGGCGAGGTGGCCACGCGCATCGTACAGGCTGCCGAAACGTCGGGCATTGCGCTGACGCTGCTGCCGAGCTTTTATGCGCACGGCTCATTTGGAGGCGCACCGCCGCATGCAGGCCAACGCCGCTTCATTTGCTCGGTCGATCAGTTCGCCGCCCTTATGGCCGCCTCGCGCAAGGCGATCAGCGGGTTGCCGGGCGCCAATATCGGCATCGCGCCGCATAGTCTGCGCGCGGTGACGCCTGACGAGCTCAAGTCGATCATTCCGCTTGCCGATGGCGGGCCGGTGCACATTCACGCCGCCGAGCAGGTGAAGGAAGTCGAGGATTGCCTGGCATGGTCGGGACGGCGACCTGTGCAATGGTTGCTGGAGCACGCGCCGGTCGATCAAAGCTGGTGCCTCATCCACGCCACCCACACGACGAATGAGGAAGTCATCGCATTCGCCAAGACCGGCGCGGTCGCGGGTCTCTGTCCGATCACCGAAGCAAGCCTCGGCGACGGCATCTTTCCGGCACGCGAATTCCTCGATGCCGGCGGCGCGTTCGGTGTGGGCACCGATTCCAACGTGCTGATCGGCGTCGCCGACGAGTTACGCCAGCTCGAATATGGCCAGCGCCTCAAGCATCGCCAGCGTAACGTGCTCTCCAGCGGCGCCGGGCGCTCGACCGGACGCACGCTGTTCGACCATGCGCTTGCGGGCGGTGCACAAGCGCTGGCGCAGACGACCGTCGGCCTTGCGCCGGGAGCGCGCGCTGACATCGTCACGCTCGACACGGCACATCCATCTCTGGCGGGACGCGCACGCGACGCCATCATCGACGCCTGGATCTTTGCGGCCGGCAGCGGCGCAATCGATTGCGTTTGGGCCGGCGGCGACAAAGTGGTTGAGGGCGGCCGGCACAAGCTGCGCCAAGCCGCCCGCGAGCGCTTCAACGCCTCCGTCCGGAGGCTCGTCGCATGAGCCTCGCAACCGATGCGGCCGACAAGCCGACGCTCTACAAGCGAATCCGCGCCGATATCGAAAAGTGCATCTTGACCGGCGAATGGCCCCCCGGGCATCGCATCCCCTTCGAGCACGAGCTGGTCGCGCGCTACGGCTGCTCGCGCATGACGGTGAACAAGGCGCTGTCGGAGCTGGCGCAAGCCGACCTGATCGAACGGCGGCGGCGCGCCGGCTCCTTCGTGCGCCGGCCGCAGCATCAGTCTGCCGTGCTCAAGATCGCCGACATCCGTGCCGAGATCATCTCGCTCGGCCGCAGCTACGGCTACGAGCTGATCGGCCGCAAGCTGCGCACAGCGACCGCCGCTGACCGCGCCCGCCTCGGCGTCAAGAAGTCCGGCAAGGTGGTCGCGATCGCCTGCCGGCATAGCGCCGACAACGTGCCGTTCGCCGTCGAGGACAGGCTGATCGACCTTGCGTCCGTGCCGAACGCTGCGACCGCGGATTTCTCGCGCGAGCCGCCAGGCTCGTGGCTACTCCACCATGTCCCGTGGACCGAGGCCGAGCATACCATCAGCGCCATTGTTGCGGATCATCGCGCGGCGAAGGCACTTGACATCGCGGTCGGCGCGCCCTGCCTCGTGATCGACCGCTATACCTGGCGCAGCGCGCGCACGATCACCGCGGTGCGCCTGCTCTATCCCGGTGACTCTCACCGCCTTGTCGCACGATTCAAGGGAGGCTGAGAGAATAATGGCGGCACAATTCGTGCAATGCTTCGGGCAACGGTCCAAATGGACCGACAAGGATCAACACGACGTCAATCCATCGATCGGCAAGAGGACGACAATCATGCGTAGTTCGAAAGTATTTGTGACAATCATTGCCCTCGCGGCCTCCACTCCGGTGCTCGCCGACGACATCAAGGTCGGCATCGGCATCTCCGGATGGACGGGCTTTGCGCCGCTGACGCTGGCGAAGGAAGCCGGCATCTTCAAGAAGAACGGCCTCGACGTCACCATCAAGAAAATCCCGCAGAAGGACCGTCACCTCGCGATCGCCTCCGGAGACGTCCAGTGCGCGGCAACGACCGTCGAGACCTGGATTTCCTGGAACGCCAACGGGGTCGCCACCAAGCAGATCTTCCAGCTCGACAAGAGCTACGGCGCCGACGGCATGGCCGTCCGCAACGACCTGGCCTCGATCAAGGACCTGAAGGGCAAGACCGTCGCGGCCTCCGCGCCCGGCACCTCGCCTTATTTCGCGCTGGCCTGGATGCTCAAGAAAAATGGCCTGTCGGTGAAAGACGTCACCGTCGTCAACCTCGAGCCGGCTGCGGCTGCGCAGGCCTTCGTCTCCGGCCAGAACGATGCCGCGATGACCTATGAACCCTATCTTTCGACCGTGCGCGCCGCGCCGGACAAGGGCAAGATCATCGCGACCACGCTCGACTACCCGATGGTCATGGACACTTTTGGCTGCACGCCGAAGTTCCTAACGGAGAACCCCAAGGCCGCCAAGGCGCTCGCCGACAGCTATTTCGAGGCGCTCGACATGATCGCCAAGGATCAGGCCAAGGCCTACGAGATCATGGGCGCCGATGTGAAGCAGACCGGCGAGCAGTTCGGCAATTCGGCGAAATATCTGCGCTGGCAGGACAAGGCCGCGAACCAGAAGTTCTTCGCCGGCGATTTCCTGACTTTTAACAAGGAGGCCGCCGACCTCCTGCTCGAAATCGGCATCATCAAGGCCGCGCCGAAGGTCGAGGACCTCTTCGACGCGAGCTTCATCAAGTAAACCTCTGCAAGTTGCCGGTTCCGCTGAAGCGCGGGACCGGCGCATGATCGGCTATTCGGATAGACAGTTTGATGCGTCCCCTGGATCCCGTGACATCGAAGCAACGCATGGCGTACGGCCTTGCATTCTTCGTGCTGTTCGTTGCCCTCTGGTCGTGGGCAACGCTCGGCGGCCATGTGTCGAAGACCTTCCTCGCCAACCCGCTGACCATGGTGCAGGAAGGGTATGACCTGCTGGCCAAGCAGGGCTTCGTCTACGATATCGGCATGACGATCTGGCGCGTCGTCGGCGGCTTCGCTCTCGCCGCGATCATCGCGGTGCCGCTTGGCGTGCTCATGGGCGCCTACAAGCCGGTCGAAGCGTTCCTCGAACCGTTCGTCTCCTTTGCGCGCTACTTGCCTGCCTCCGCATTCATTCCGCTCCTGATCCTGTGGGCCGGCATCGGCGAGTTGCAGAAGCTGCTCGTCATCTTCATCGGCTCGGTGTTCCAGGTCATCCTGATGGTCGCCGTGACCGTCGGCGCGACGCGCCGTGACCTGGTCGAGGCGGCCTATACACTCGGGGCCAGCGACCGCGGCATCATCCGCCGCGTGCTGCTGCCTTCCTCCGCGCCCGAGATCGCGGAAATCCTGCGGCTGGTGCTGGGCTGGGCCTGGACCTACGTCATCGTCGCCGAACTGATCGGCTCGTCCTCCGGCATCGGCCACATGATCACCGACAGTCAGGCGCTGCTCAACACCGGCCAGATCATCTTCGGCATCATCGCGATCGGATTGATTGGCTTGATCTCGGACTTCCTGTTCAAGGCGTTCAATGCCTGGCTGTTTCCATGGAAGCTCGCATGACGACGCTCAAGATCGAACAGGTTTCGCGCACCTTCCCGGCACGCCACGGCAACGCGCCGACCAAGGCGCTGGAGCCGACCAATCTCATCATCGGCAACAACGATTTCGTTACGATCCTCGGCCCATCGGGCTGCGGCAAGTCCACGCTGCTCCGCATCGTCGCGGGCCTGGATCGCCCGACCAGCGGGCGAGTCACGCTTGACGGGCGCGAGGTGGCCGGCCCTGGCGCAGATCGCGGCATGGTGTTCCAGTCCTACACGTTGTTCCCCTGGCTGACCGTGCGCGAGAACATCGCCTTCGGCCTGCGCGAGCGCGGCGTGCCGCAAGACGAGCGCAAACGGATCGCCGATGCCTTCATCCGCCAGGTCGGACTGTCCGGCTTCGAGAACCACTGGCCGAAGCAACTCTCCGGCGGCATGCAGCAGCGCACCGCGATCGCTCGCGCGCTCGCCAACGATCCGAAGATCCTGCTGCTCGACGAGCCGTTCGGCGCGCTGGACAACCAGACCCGCGCCTTGATGCAGGAGATGCTGCTGGGGATCTGGGAGCGCGACCAGAAGACGGTGCTGTTCGTGACCCACGACATCGAGGAGGCGATCTTCCTCGGTAGCCGCGTCGCCGTCATGAGCGCGCGCCCGGGCCGGATCAAGGCCGAGATCCATGTGGAGCTGCCGCATCCGCGCTCCTACAAGATCAAGACCACGCCGGAATTCGTCAAGCTCAAGGAGCGGCTGGTCGAGGAGATTCGCACCGAGGCGCTGAAGGTTGCCGAACATGCCTGACACTCCGCCCTGCGCCGACGGGAAACGCGTCCTCGCCGACCTCAACGCGCTGCGCGCCATCGGCGCCTACAAGACCGGCGTGCACAAGCCGACCTTCTCCGAGCCGCACAAGCTTTCGCTGGACTGGCTGATCCGGAAGCTGCCTGACGCCGGCCTCTCCGCTGCCATCGACGGCATCGGCAACGTCTTCGGTACCAGCGCGAAGCCGGGACCGAAGCTGCTGGCGGGATCGCATCTTGAGAGCCAGAACTACGCCGGCTGGCTCGACGGTCCGCTCGGCGTCGTCTATGCGCTCGAGGCGGCACGCGTGCTCAACGCCGATCCCTCGTTCGAAGGCGCGGTCGAGGTCGCCGCCTGGTGCGACGAGGAAGGACATTTTGGGCATTTCCTCGGCTCACGCTCCTATGTCGGTCAGGTGACCGAGGCCGACATCGATGCTGCCCGCGACCGCACCAGCGGCCGCACCATGCGCGACGCACTCGCCGACATGGGGCTCGCAGGACGTCCGCGCATCACCGCCCCGCCCGGCCGGCACGTCGGATATCTGGAGGCCCATATCGAGCAGGGCGACACGCTCGAAAGTGGCCGCCTCGCGATCGGCGTCGTGACCTCCATCGTCGGCATCTGGCAATACCGGATCAAGTTCGTCGGCGAGCAGAACCACGCCGGCACCACGCGCATGGCCGTGCGAAAGGATGCGGGCCTGGCGCTGGCCAAATTCTGCGTCGCGATCGACGAGCGTTTCCCTGATGCCTGCGGACCGCGCACGGTGTGGACCACCGGTCGCATCACGCTCGATCCCGGCGCACCCAGCATCATTCCTGGCGGCGCGGAAATGCTGTTCCAGATGCGCGACGACGACCCGGCGGTCATCGCGCGGTTGGAGCAGTTGCTGCGGACTATGGCGGACGAGGTCAATGCGAAGGGCCCCTGCACCGTCGCGGTGGAGAAACTGCGCACCGGCGCGCCGGCCATGATGAACGCCGGCTTTCAGGATGCGATCGAAGCCGCAAGCAAGGCCCTGGCCGGCGGGCGATCGGTCCGCATGCCCAGCGGCGCCGGGCACGATGCGCAGATGCTGGCAACGATCATGCCCGCGGGGATGCTGTTCGTACCATCGATCGGCGGCATCAGCCACCACTGGACCGAGAATACCGCCGATGCCGACATCGTCACCGGCGCGCAGGTGTTCGTCGATGCCTGTCGGCGCATCCTCGGCGGTTAGAACGAGCTTCTCCCCGCGAAAGCGGGGAATTTAGTACGCCACGGCCTGTCGATTGATCCACAACGGTCTCGGAGTACTGGATCGCCCGGCCAAGGCCGAGCGAAGACAGCGCGTGTAGTCGCAGACACGCCTTCGCATTCTCGCGGCGGATTTCGCCCGAGCTTTGCTTCGGCGCTCCACCCTCAAAGCCGGGAGGGCGCAGGGAAGGCCGGATGCCGGCTGGCACCCACGGTCCGCTGTGCGAAAGGCACACGCAGAAAACTGCACAGCGGCATACAGGTGAAGCCCAACACACGGCCTTCCCTGCGCAGTGGTTTGACGGCTTATGCCGCGCTCTCCTGGGAGCCGAATTCGTTCTGGCCTCCCTCGCCCTCGTAGAAGTCACGGACACCGCGCCGGTTGACGCCAATGCCGCATCCGCAAGAGCTTGACCGTAGCAACGACGGCCAGGACCACACGGTTTTGCCGTACGCGCGGCTCGCCTGCGCCGCAGGGTTCGACGGCGTTGTGCACCTTGCCATCGACATGCTGGCGCGACGAACCTGACAGCGCCGTCCGTCTGCGCGAAGTTTAAGGGCTCACGGAGAGCAATCCGCCCTGCCCCTGGCCTCTCGCGCCCGACGCTGCCGCGTCCACCGCAAGCCCGGCTCCGCGATCATCACGACACATGATCGCCCCTCTCGGATGAGCCGGGATGGGCGACACATACGCCATTTCCGAATTTCGGTAAAGCGAAATATTTTTTCCCTTAGGGCTTGACGCCGACACATATGGAAACGATCGGGTGTTTTGCCTCACGGACCCGCGCCGGCCTGGCTAGTCTGTTTACATCCATCCACATTTCACCAGCTGGGGCGCCTAGTCCCACCTCGCCCAGCCGATGCGCGGGGCCATGGGGCCTCTCCCCCGCCGGCGCCCGCTTGCATTTTTCACGAGCTGCCTGCGACAATTCGTGCACCGCTCGGACATAATGGCGCGGCAATCCTGGGGCTTGTCGGCCGCCCGCCCATGCTCCCCCGGAGTTCCCATGCTTTCTGCCGATCGGCCGGCAACACGCCTTGCGACCCGGCTCGCCTTCCTCGTCGCGGGCTTCGGCATTGCGTGCTGGGCACCGCTGGTGCCGTTCGCGAAGACGCGCCTCGGCGTCGACGACGGCATGCTCGGATTGCTGCTGCTCAGCCTCGGCATCGGCTCGGTCCTCGCCATGCTTCTGACCGGCGTGCTGAGTGCGCGCTACGGCAGCAGACCGATCATCATCGCGGGCGGGCTCGGTCTCGCCCTGGTGTTGCCGCTGCTTGCGATCGCAAGCTCGCCCTCAGCGCTGGCGCTGGCGCTCTTTGCGTTCGGGGCCGCGCTCGGCTCGATCGACGTCGCCATGAACATCCATGCGGTGGAGGTGGAGCGCGCCGCAGCCAGTCCGCTGATGTCCGGCTTCCACGCGCTGTTCAGCATCGGCGGTTTCGCCGGCTCTGCGCTGATGACGGCACTGCTCTCGCTGCAATTCGGCGCGCTCACCTGCGCGCTGGTCTGCTCTATCCTGATGTTGATCGCGATGTTGGTGACCTGGCCGCGCCTGCTCCGCTCAGCGCAGGTGCAGGACGGCCCTCTGTTCGTGCTGCCGCACGGATCGGTGCTCCTGCTCGCGCTGCTTGGCGCCATCACCTTCCTCGTCGAAGGCGCGATGCTCGATTGGGGAGCTCTGCTCGTCATCGGCGCGGGTCTCGTCTCGGAGGCGCAAGGCGGCGCCGGCTATATGGTGTTCTCGATCGCGATGACCGTGGGGCGGCTCGGCGGCGACGCCGTCGTCGCACGCATCGGAGACCGCGCCACGCTGTTGTGGGGAAGCCTCATCGCCATCGCGGGCTTCGTGGTCCTGCTCACGGCTCCCGTTGCGGCGGTTGCCATAGCCGGCTTCCTGCTCATCGGCCTCGGCGCATCGAATCTGGTGCCGGTGCTGTTCCGCGGGGCGGCCAAGCAGAAAGCCATGCCAACGGGCCTCGCCGTCGCGGCGATCACGACTGCCGGCTATGCCGGCGTCCTCCTCGGTCCCGCCGGCGTCGGCTTCGTTGCTCGCGCCAGTGGGCTGCCAACGGCGTTCTGGCTGCTCGCCGCGCTGATGGGTCTGGTCACGCTGTCGGCAGGCATCGTCACGAAGGAGCAGCACCGGACATCGCGCGCCCGGGCGTGAGCGGCCGATGCTGGACGAGCGGTCCCGGAATACGCTCGCGCTCCATCCGGGCTTCGACGAATACCCTACACCGGATCGAACGCCCGGATCGGTGGCAGATTGCCCGTGAACTTTTCCACCTCGACCGCTGTCAACTGCCCCGTGCAACCTTGCGCCAGGGACGAGGTGCCGATGTCGCGGGTGAGCACGTTCGGATTGCCGTGCACGCAGAGCGGCGCGTCGTCCTCGGGATCCATCGGGTCATACCACGCGCCGGTCGGCAGTTGCACCACGCCGGGCGCGATGCCGTCGGTGACGTGAACTGCGGCAAGGCAGGCGCCGCGGTCGTTGAACAGGCGGATGATATCGCCATCCCTGATGCCGCGCGCATCAGCGTCACGCGGATTCATGCGCGCGACCTCGCGGCCGCGGTGTTTGGCGGCCAGCGAATGGCCGCCGAAATCGAGCTGGCTATGCAGGCGCGTCACCGGCTGGTTGGCGACGAGGAAGCACGGCGCACCGGGCTTCGGTGTGTCGGTCTTCTCCAGCCAGACCGGATGACCGGGACAATCCGCATCACCATGGCCTGCGATCTTCGCCGAGAAGATCTCGATGCGGCCGCTCGGCGTCGGCAAGGCGTGACCTGTGGGATCCTCACGGAAGCGGCGCAGCCTGCCGCCGTCATCGGGCTGCTGCGGCACGATCAGGCTGCCGCGTTGCCAAAATTCATCGAAGCTCGGCGCCTCCAGGCCACGCTTGGCCAGCGAGGCGCGGGTCGGCTCATACAGATGCTCGAGCCACTGCCGCGAGCTGCGGCCTTCAGTGAAAGGTTCGCGCGCACCGAGACGCTCGGCGAGATCGGCGAAGATCTCATAGTCGTCGCGCGAAAGACCAAACGGCTCGGCGATCCGGTGCATGGCGACCATGAGGGGATCGTTGGTGGAATAGCCGATGTCCTCGCGCTCCAGCGTCATGGTCGCGGGCAGCACGATGTCGGCATGCCGGGCCGTCGCGGTCCAGCCGAGCTCGTGCACGACCAGCGTGTCGACTTTCGCAAACGCCTTGCGCAGACGGTTGATGTCCTGGTGGTGATGGAAGGGATTGCCGCCGGCCCAGTAGACGAGGCGGATGTCCGGATAGGTGCGCGTCTCGCCATTGTAACGGTAGGTAGCGCCCGGGTGGAGCAGCATGTCCGCGATGCGCGCGACCGGAATGAAATCGGCAACGCCGTTGCGGCCCTGCCCCAGCGTCGGTCCTGGCACGTCGTTGACGCGGCGGCCGTAATAGCCGATCGCACCTAACGAATAGGCATAGCCACCGCCGGACAGACCGATCTGGCCGAGCGCTGCCGCCAGCACCAGCCCCATCCACACTGGCTGCTCGCCATGTTCGGCGCGCTGCAGCGAATGCGATACGGTGATGAGTGCGCGCTTTCCGGCGAGCCGGCGCGCCAGCGCGCGGATATTGTCGGCGTCGACGCCGCAGATCGGGGCGGCCCATTCGGCGTGCTTCGCTTGCCCATCGCTCTCGCCGGTGAGATAGCGCAGGAAGACGGGCCACCCCTCCGTATAGCGATCGAGGAAGGCCTGATCGTGCAAGCCTTCGCTCACCAGCGTGTGGACGATGCCGAGCATCAGCGCGGTATCGGTGCCGGGCACGCAGCTCAGCCATTCGGCGCCGGCTTCGACCGGAAGATCGTCGCGCAGCGGGCTGACCAGGACGAACTCGCAGCCGCGCCGGCGTGCCGCTGCCATGGCGCCGCGCTCGACATGCTTGCTGATCGAGCCGCCGGCGACCATGGAATTCTTCAGCGCCATGCCGCCGAAGGCCAGCACGATCTCGGTGTCAGAGGCGATCTGCTCCCAGGTGACGTTGCGCTTGGTGATATCCTCGTATCCGGCCAGGATCTGCGGCAGCAGCACCGAGGACGCGCCGGAAGAATAGGTGTTGACCGAGCGCACATAGCCGCCCATCGCGATGTTGAGGAAGCGATGCACCTGGCTCTGGGCGTGATGAAAGCGGCCCGCGCTCGACCAGCCATAGGAGCCGCCGAACACGGCGCCGGGGCCGTGCGTGTCGCGGACACGCGCCAGCTCGTCACCGAGCAGATCGAGCGCCTTCTCCCAGCTCACGGAGACAAATTCGTCGCGGCCGCGGCGATCGTCCGGGCCGGGACCGCGCTCGAGCCAGCCGCGGCGGATCGCCGGCTGGGCGATGCGGACCTGATGCCGCAGAGCGCCCGGAAAATTGTCGATGATGCCGTTCGGATCGGGATCCCCCGCATAGGCCCTCACCTCGAGCCCGGCCTTGCCTTGACGCGCGGAAAACACGCCCCAATGCGAAGTATGCGGCTTGAAGCCGTCGGACAGGTCGAGGCCGGGGTCGGGGAAGCCAATCGTGTCGTCCATTAGATCGTCCTTGTTCCGGTATGTGGTGGCAGTATAGCGATCCGCATCCCGATGTCATCGAGATCCGGGCTGATGCAAACGCCGGGCTCCCGTGTGTGAAGGGCAAGGCATCGAGCGGAGCACGAGCGCGGCACGGGGCTCGTATTGGTCCTCAACCTGTGCGATATGCGTCCCTCCCCTCAAGCCACAACGGTCTCATCATGATCAAGCGCGTCTCGCCTTACGAAGGTCTGCTCCACGAAGTGGTCGAGCGCAATGGCGTGCTTTACATCGGTGGAATCGTTCCCGAGGACACGAGCCTCGATATGTCGGGCCAGGCAAACGACGTCCTCCGGCAACTGGCGCAGCTGCTGAAGACCGTCGGATCCGATCTGACCAACATCTTGCAGGTGACCATTTACATGACCGACCTGAAGGAGAAGGCCGAGTTCAATGCGGCCTGGAAGGCGCACTTTGCAGAAGCTCATCTGCCGGCGCGGGCCGCAATTGGCGTCGCCGATCTCGGCTCGGGCGTCAAGCTCGAGATGACCGCCATCGCTGCGCGACAATAGTGGTGCAGGCCGATCCGCTGTGCGGATTCGCGTGGCGGTCGCAAAGCGCGTCCGCTTCCCTCAGGGATTCTGCGCTCGAAGCACACTGATGTAGATCCCTTGCGTTAGAATGGCTGCGGCCGTTGGGGACCTGTGTTGTTTGACTGGGATGATCTCAAGTCCCTGACGGCGATGGCCTGTCGCGGCCAGCACGCTCGCGCCCGCAGAATTTCATAACGGCTGCAATACGCTCGCTGCATCACATCTGCCAAGGCTCGGAGCTTTCTTTGGCTTGGTGGTGCCGGGCGCCGCAAACGCCGCCGGTGGCTAGGACCTGCGGCTCCAGCGTTTCGCCCGAACGGCGTGAAAGCGCGCGTTCGTCTGGGGCTTGATGAACAGGGCCGCGACGCTCGGATGATGCTTGCGGATTTCACTCTCGAGCGAGATCACGCATTGCTCGATATCGTCGGCGCGCTTCTCGTCGGCGAACTCGACGCTGAGGGCGGCGACGATCTCGTCAGGGGATAGTTGTACCGTCAGGAGCCCGTTGGCTTGTAGCACACCCGGCGAGCGCCGCGCGATCTCGAGGATCGATCGCGCAAGCTCAGGGTGCGCCGGCTCGCCGATCAATAGACTCTTGCTCTCGCGGGCGAGCCCGACGGACGTGATTCCCAGGAGAATCCCGATCAGGATCGAGCCGACGCCGTCCCACACCGGTTGCGCCAGCCATACCGCCGCCGCCGTTGCCGCGGCCGCAATGACGATGCCGACCAGCGCCGCACTGTCCTCGAGCAGCACCATGAAGGCGGGCGGGTCCTTGCTGCGGACAAAGGCCTGATAGTAGCCAAACTGCGTCGCGTCCGAGCGGAAACGCCGCAGTGCGACCAGCCACGAGGCGCCCTCGAACAGGAACGACAGCCCGAGCACGATGAAGCTGACGATGGGATCCTCGATCGGATCAGGCGCGACGACATGCACGACGCCCTGATAGAGCGAGACGCCCGAACCGAGCGCAAAGATCAGCAGGGCGACGATGAAGCTCCAGAAATACAATTCGCGCCCATATCCGAGCGGATGGGATTCGTCTGCTGGACGGCTGGCACGACGGTAGCCATAGAGCAGCAGCACCTCATTGGAGGTATCGACCACCGAGTGCACGGCCTCGCTGGTCATCGCCGAGCTTCCCGTCCATATGGCGGCGCCGATCTTGGTGACCGCGACGAGAAAATTGCCGGCAAGCGCGGCATAGACGGCGGTCTTCGATGATGATGCAGCGGCCATGTTCACCAAGGCCAGTCCTCCTCTGCAGTCGGCGGCCCCGCCGGTTACTCAAAGGTCAGCGCTTTCGCCGGCACAACGGAAGGAACCAGACGCCGTCTACGGCGAGCCGCGAGAGTTGGTGCACTCACGCGCTACGATTTTGCCGTGCCCGGCTCGGCCATCTTCCGATGCTGCTTGGCCAGCATCTCGTTCGGCGTGATGTTGGCGACCGTCGTCTGGATCTTGTTCTTCAACCCGGTGACGATATCGGCCTCACCCCGCAGCATTGCATCTAAGCCGGCCTTGGCCACCTCGTAGGCGCCATCCTTCTGCTCGGTGCCGACCTTGGTGTCCATCATTTCGGCGCGGCGGAAGAATTCGGTGTCGGTGGCGCCGGGCATCAGGCAAGTGACGGTGACGCCGCTATCGCGCAGCTCTTCGCGCAGAGCGAAGGAGAACGAGTCGAGAAAAGCCTTGGAGGCGTTGTACACCGCCTGGAAGCTGCCGGGCGTGAAGCCGGCGACCGAGCCCGTGATGAGAATGCGCCCGGAGTTGCGGCGCAGCATCGCGTTGCCGACGCGATGGATCAGGTCAAGCGTGCCGGTGATGTTGGTATCGACGACGCGCCTGATGCGTTGGAAATCCTGATCGAGGAAGGCCCGGCCGAGGCCGATGCCGGCATTCGCCAGCAGCGCGTCGATCGGCCGGTCGGCAATCGCGGCGCAGAGCTTATCGACACCTTCAGTGGTGGCGAGATCGGTCTCGACCGGCTCCACGCTACCGCCGAGCCTACGCAGATCGACGGCCACCCGCTCGATCGCAGGCTCGTCCGCGGCGATGACGAGATTGAAACCTGCCTGGGCGCAGCACCTGGCGAGTTCCAGGCCAATACCGGTTGAGGCGCCGGTGACGACGGCGAGTTGATTGGCGGACATAGGGCATATCCTCGCGGATTGGGATGATGACGCCCAATCGCCCAACCGACCACCCTGTTCCAATTTCCGCCCCAGGCTCGTGCAGTGCGAGGAATTTGCGCGTCGCATAGCAACCATCGTTCATTCCTGGACTTAGATGCCACGTGATTGATGGCGGAGGACGGAAATGAAGGCGCTGGTATGGCATGGCAAGGAGGACATCCGGTGCGACAGCGTCACCGACCCGGAGATCCAGGACCCGCGGGACGCCATCATCAAGGTCACGAGTTGCGCCATCTGTGGTTCGGACCTGCACCTCTTCCACAATTTCATTCCAGGCATGCTGCCCGGTGACATCATGGGCCACGAGACCATGGGTGAAGTGGTCGAGGTCGGCTCCGGCGTCGACGGCAAGCTAAAGAAAGGCGACCGCATCGTCGTGCCGTTCACCATCATTTGCGGCGAATGCGACCAGTGCAAGCGCGGCAATTTCTCCGTCTGCGAGACCACCAACCGCAAGCGTCATCTGGCCGAAAAGGTGTTCGGTCATTCCTGCGCCGGCCTGTTCGGCTACACGCATCTGACCGGCGGCTATCCCGGCGGGCAGGCCGAGTATCTGCGTGTGCCCTACGCCGATGCCACGCACATCAAGGTTCCCCCCGGCATCCCCGACGAGCAGCTGTTGTTCCTCAGCGACATCTTCCCGACCGGCTGGCAGGCCGCGGTGCAGTGCGACATCGAGCCGACCGACACTGTCGCGATCTGGGGCTGCGGCCCGGTCGGACAGATGGCGATCCGCAGCGCCATCCTGCTCGGCGCCAACCAGGTGATTGCGATCGATTGCCTGCCCGAGCGGCTCAGCATGGCGGAAGCCGGCGGCGCCACCACGATCAATTTCGAGACCGAGAGCGTGGTTGAACGGCTGAACGAACTCACCGACGGCAAGGGACCGGAGAAGTGCATCGATTGCGCCGGCATGGAAGCGCATGTGATGGCCTCGCAACCGGACACGCTGCTCGACCGCGCCAAGCAGATGGTGATGCTGGAGAGCGACCGGCCCCACGTGCTGCGCGAGATGATCTATGTCTGCCGTCCCGGCGGCATCATCTCGGTCGCGGGCGTCTATAGCGGCTTCTCTGACAAGATGCCGATGGGCGCGTTCATGAACAAGGGGCTGACGATGCGGACCGGCCAGACCCACGTCAATCGCTGGACCGACGACCTGCTCCGCCGCATCGAGGAAGGCGAGATCGATCCGTCCTTCGTCATCACCCATACCGTGCCGCTCAGCCAAGGCCCCGAGATGTACCAGGTGTTTCGCGACAAGCGGGACTCCTGCGTCAAGGTCGTGCTGAAGCCCTGAGGAAGTCCGCCATGTTTCACTTCTCCAACATCGTCCGCACCAAGGGTGATCCGAAAATCCTCGAGGGCGGGCCGAGCCTGAAGCGACCGGAAGACCAGCTCGCCCGCGCGCTCGGCTGGTTCAGTATCGGTCTCGGCGCCGTGGAATTCCTTGCGCCACGGCGCATCACCGCGACGCTGGGCATGGAAGGCCATGAGACGCTGGTCCGCGCCTTCGGCGTGCGGGAGATCCTTGCCGGGATCATGTCGCTGTCCGTGGACAAGAACGCCGGCCTCTGGGCCCGCGTCGGCGGCGACGGCCTCGATGCCGCCGCGCTGCTCTCCGGACTGACATCCGACAATCCCAAGAAAAGCAATATCGCGCTGGCCCTCCTGATGGTCGGGGGCATCGCCATGCTCGACTATCGCGCCGCGCAGGACACCAGGCCGCGGCGGCCGCCGCGCGAAGCAAGGCGCAAGCTCTATCCGAACCGCAGCGGCTTCCCCAAGGGGCTGGAAAACGCCAGAAGCGGCGCGAAGCAGATCGCCGCGCACCCCATGCCCGAGCGATCCTGAGCTCGCGCGAGAGACCAACCGTAACGAGGTGAATCGAGGCAATGAACGAATCCCGTGACGAACGCGCGTGGTGGCAATCCGCAGTCGTTTATGAAATCGCGCCGATCTCGTTCCAGGATTCCAATGGCGACGGCAAAGGCGACCTCGCCGGCTTGATGTCGCGGCTCGACTACCTGAAATGGCTCGGCGTCGATGCGGTGTGGCTCACGCCGATCTACCGCACCCCCTTTCGCGATTTCGGCTATGATATCTCCGATTATTGTTCAATCGACCCGAGTTTCGGCACGCTCGACGCGTTCGATCGCCTCCTCAGTGCCCTGCACGCGGAAGACATCCGGGTCATTCTCGACCTTGTCCCCAATCATACCGCCGACGACCATGCCTGGTTCGTCGAGAGCAGCAGTTCGCGCCACAGCGCGAAATCCGATTGGTACGTCTGGGCCGATCCGGCCGAGAATGGCGGGCCGCCGAACAATTGGCTCAGTCGTTTCGGCGGCAGCGCCTGGGAATGGTGTGAGGCGCGGCGGCAATATTATTACCACTCCTTCCTGGTCGAGCAGCCCGACCTGAACTGGCGCAATCCGGACGTGAGAGCAGCGATCGCCGACGTCATACGCTTCTGGCTCGACCGCGGCGTCGACGGCTTTCGCGTCGATGCCAGCGCCGTGCTGATCAAGGACGATCTCTTGCGCGACAATCCACCGAACCCGAAAGCCAAGGACAGGCCGCCGCCACAACGCCATACGCTCGTATTTACCGACGACCGGCCGGAGACGATGTCGTGCATCGAATTCATCCGGGAGGTGATCGATGGCTATCCGGACCGGGTGTTGTGCGGCGAAGTTCAGGGCAAGATCGACCGGATCGGCCACTTCTACGGCAACGATCGACCTCGCCTGCACCTGCCGCTGAATTTTGCGCTGCTGGACTCGCAATGGGACGCGCTGTCGCTCCAGGCGACCATCGACGCCTATCTCAACGCCATTCCCAAGGGCGCTTGGCCGGTGTGGGTGATCGGCGGGCATGACAAGCAGCGGATCGCGAGCAAGATCGGTGCGGCGCAGATGCGCGTGCTCGCGATGCTGTTGATGACGCTGCGTGGAACGCCGTTCTTCTTCATGGGCGACGAGATCGGCCGCAAGCGCGTTCCCATTCCGGCCGATCGCGTTCACGATTCCTTCGAGAAGCTCGTGCCGGGCTATGGACTTTGCCGCGACCCCGAGCGCGCGCCGATGCGCTGGGATGACGGCGAGAGCGGCGGATTCACCACGGGCAGCCCGTGGCTGCCCCTCGGGCCCGGCGATGCGCCAAACGTGGCGCAGCAGAGACGGGACGAGCGTTCCCTCCTGGCGCTGTTTCGCGCGCTGATCGCGTTACGGCGCGAGCATGCCTGTCTGCGCGACGGCAGCCACGCGCCGCTACGCTCGCAAAACGACGTGCTCGCCTTCAAGCGCCTGGCGGGCCCAAGCGAAGTGCTGGTCGCGCTCAACATGGCCGCCGAGCCGCGAAGATGGCACTGGCAGGGCCGCGGGCGCCTGCTGATGTCGACGCACCTGGACCGGCCGTGCGAAGCATTGCCGGATGCATCGATCCTGCTTCGGGGCAATGAAGGCGTGATCATCGAGCTCGCGCGGCGATGATCGGAGGAACCATCGGCGCGCCGAGGAGTCTGATCAACGCCTCCGGCATCTCCCCCCGTGCTGCCGGACGCATTTTGGACGAAACCGCTAGCTCCGGCGCTCATTCCCCCCTTTGGGGGCCGGGGCGGCGGCGTGAGCTTGGAGGCTGCAATGGGCAAGGTGAAGGGTCTTAAGCAGCGGATCGCCGGCAAGGCGAAACAGGCCGTCGGCGAGATCGTCGGGGATCAGGAACTCCACGACGACGGCAAGGCCGAGGCGGAGCGCGGCCGCGACGAACAGGACAAACCGAGCGAGCTCAATCCGCTGAAGAAGCTCCAGCAGCTGACGTGAACGCGCCGTCCGAGCCGGCGCTTTACGTCACCAGGAGGCGACGCCGCTCGCGCTGGACCGCGGCCATCGCGCTCGGCCTGATCAGCAGCACCTTCTCGACCATCGTCAGCCAGCTCTTCGCCGCCCGGATCGGCCGCGATGCAGCGGTCGACTGGATGATTGTCGCCACCATTCCGGCGCGCGACTGGGCGATCAGCGCCGAGCCCTCATGGAGCGCGGTCGTCACCGGCATCGCGTTCCATCAATGGGCGGACTTTTCCTGGGCGGTTGTCTTCTTCGGCGTGCTGGGACGCTGGACGGCGGACTTGCGGCCGCTGACGATCCTGCTGCTCGCGCTGCCCTGGGCGGTGTTTTCCTCAGGCATGGAATGGTTCGTGCTGGTACCGCTTTTTCCGTTCTGGCAGCCCCTGTTCACGCTGCAGCAGCCCTACTGGATCGGGCTTCTGGTGCACGGCTCGTCGGCCGTGATGTATCCCCTGTTCGCGCGGCTGCGCTGGGCCCACGGCGATACGCCCGCCCGCGATCTGCGATTCACCAATGCCTGGATCACCGGCGCCCTGGTCGTGATCGCACTGCTCGGGACGATCGCTTTTTTCGGCCGCCATGGCTACGAGCTGCCGTGGATGGGACGCGACAGGGATGTCGACCAAGCCTATATCCGGCACATGACCACCCACCACGCGCAAGGCATCGAGCTTGCGCGGATCGCAACCGAGCGTGCGCAAGACCCGCATTTGCAGAAGCTCGCGATGCTGATGATCGCAAGCCAGACCGGCGAGAAAACAATCTTCGAGAACTGGTGGCTGAGCTGGTTCGACACGGAGATGCCGGACTGCACCGCGCAGGAGCGCTCCGCCATGCCGGGCTTTCTGACGCCGGCCGAGATGCGTCAAGTCAGGATCGCCGCGCCCGAGGCGTTCGCCCGCCTCTTTGTCGAGATGATGACGTTGCATCATCGGGGTGCGGTGAAGATGGCGGACCAGATGTGGCATAGCCGTGGCGATCCGCGCCTGCGCATCATGGCTCATGCCCTCCGCCATGAGCAGCAAGGTGAGATCGCGCTGATGCAAGGCGTGAGCGGCGTCGCCGCGGTGGCGACGGCCTTTCGCAACATGTTCGGCGACAACGTCAATTGAGCGCGAGGAACCTTGGCTCGCATCGATGCGGCAGGCCAAGTCTCTTTGCGACATGACCGACTTCAAGACTCATCAGACGCACTCGTGGGAGTGCGCTGCTCGATCCACAAAAAGCCGAGCCGCTCGCCGCGGCTTCACGCCACCTTCAGCGCGGACCCACTGTCGGCGTCGAGAAATCCCGTAAGCCTGCCCCTGATCAGTCGCTCGGCATCCGCCATGATGCGGTCGACCAGCTCCTTCACGGTTGGAATGTCGCGGATGAGCCCGACGACCATGCCGCAGCTCCAGGCGCCCGCGTCCATATCGCCCTCGATCATCACCTTGGGATAGACGCCCGCCACATGATCATGGATGTCGTCGATCTTGAGGCTCTTGCCTTTCTCCCGCTCGACTCCGAGCAGCTGCTCGACGCCCTTGTTGTTCAAGACCCGCTCGGTGTTGCGGAGCGCCCGCATGACCAGCCTTGTATCGAGCTCCGACGCCCGCACCAAAGCATTCTTGACGTTCTCGTGCACCGGCGCCTCCTTGGTGGCGATGAAGCGCGTGCCCATGTTCATGCCGGCGGCGCCCATTGCCAGCGCCGCAACCAGGCTGCGCGCGTCCGCCATGCCACCGGAGGCAACAAACGGTATCGTCAGTTCCTCGGCCGCACGCGGCAACAGGATCATGTTGGGCATGTCGTCTTCGCCCGGATGGCCGCCGCATTCGAAGCCATCGACGCTGACGGCATCGCAGCCGATCTGCTCGGCCTTCAGCGAATGTCGGACCGAGGTGCATTTGTGGATCACCTTGATGCCGCCCGCCTTCAAGGCCGGCATGTACTGTTCGGGGCTGCGCCCGGCGGTTTCGACGATCTTGACGCCGCCCTCTCTGATCGCAGCGATGTATTCCGGATAGGGCGGTGCGCTGAAGGTGGGCAGGAAAGTCAGGTTCACCCCGAATGGCTTATCCGTCATGTCGCGGCAGCGCGCGATCTCCTTGGCCAGCAGTTCCGGCGTCCGCTGCGTCAGGCCGGTGATGATTCCGAGCCCGCCGGCATTCGACACCGCGGCTGCGAGTTCGGCAAAGCCGACATAGTGCATCCCACCCTGGATGATCGGATGTTCGATGCCGAACAGTTCAGTGATCGCTGTCTTCACGAATGACCTCCCCGCGTTTTCCGCTCAGTGAATGATTTCGAACAGTCCCGCCGCGCCCATGCCGCCGCCGATGCACATGGTCACCACGCCGTACTTTGCCTTGCGCCGCCGGCCCTCGAGAAGGAGGTGGCCGGTAAGCCGCGCTCCGGTCATGCCGTAGGGGTGACCGATCGCGATCGATCCGCCGTTGACGTTGAGCTTGTCCGGGTCGATGCCGAGCTTGTCGCGGCAATAAATCACCTGCACCGCGTAAGCCTCGTTCAGCTCCCAAAGATCGATGTCGTCGATCTTGAGGTCATGGCGCTTGAGCAAGCGCGGGATCGCGACGATCGGGCCGACGCCCATCTCGTCGGGTTCGACGCCAGCGGCGACGAAGCCGCGGAAGATGCCGAGCGGCTTGAGGCCCTTCCTGGCCGCGATCCTGTCGCTCATGATGACGCAGGCCGAAGCACCGTCCGAAAGCTGGCTGGCATTGCCCGCGCTGATCGTCTTGCCTTCGAACACCGGCTTGATCCTCGACAGGCCCTCGGCCGTGGTCTCGGGGCGTGGGCCTTCGTCCTTTGTCAGCGTCACCTCCTCGTAGGTGACCTCCTTGGTGTCCTTGTTGACAAGCGCCATCCTGGTCGTGAATGGCACGATTTCGTCGTTGAAGCGGCCGGCCTGCAAAGCAGCGCCGACGCGCCGTTGACATTCGAGACTATATTCATCCTGCTTGTCGCGACCGATCTTGTAGCGCTCGGCGACGATCTCGGCGGTCTCGAGCATCGACATGTACATTTCGGGCTTCATCGCCATCAGCTCATCGTCGACGGCGTGGAACTTGTTCATGTGCTCGTTCTGCACGAGACTGATCGACTCGATGCCGCCGCCGATCGCGACTTCGACGCCATCGAGCATGACCGATCGTGCTGCAACTGCGATGGCCTGCAGCCCCGACGCACATTGGCGGTCGATGGTGGTGCCGGCGACGGTGACCGGCAGGCCAGCGCGGATCGCGCCCTTGCGGGCGACGTTCATCACCATGGTGCCTTGCTGCATCGCGCAGCCCATCACCACGTCCTCGACTTCGCCGGGCGCGATGCCGGCCCGCTTCACCGCTTCGGCCATCACATGCCCGGCCATGGTGGGGCCGTCCGTGTTGTTGAGCGCGCCGCGATAGGCTTTGCCGACGGCGGTCCGAGCCGTGGAAACGATGACTGCTTCAGTCGTCATGCTGGCCTCTCTGTTTACGCGGCTGCATCCAGCTGCGCGTAGCGCAGCACGTGGAACGCGGGATCGCCGAACTGGATGTTGATGGAGGAGATTCGCTTGAAATAATGTCCGACGTTGAGCTCGTCGGTCATTCCCATGCCGCCATGAAGCTGTACCGCCTGCTCGGCGACGAACTTGCCGGCATAGCCGATCTTCGACTTGGCGCCCGAGGCGAGCCGCGGGAGTCCCACATCGCCCGCAGCGAGGCTGAGGTTGAGATGTTGCAGCAGGGAGAGCGCCTCCTGATGCGCGATGAACATGTCGACCATCCGATGCTGCAGCACCTGGAAGGAGCCGATGGTGGTGCCGAACTGCTTGCGGGTCTTCGAATATTCCAGTGTGGCGGAATTCAGCTCGCCAATCGCACCGACGCCTTCCGCGCAGAGCGCGCCGATCGCGCGATCGCGGCAGGCCTCCAGCGCGGCAACGCCCTCGCCTTCCGGTCCGAGCAATTGCCCGCGAGCCTCGCGCAGGCTGATCTCGGCGGCGCGGCGGCCGTCGATGGTCTTGAAGCTCTGAAGATCGACGCCGGCGGCCCGGCGATCGACCACGAACAGGCTGACGCCGCCACGGTCACGGTCATCGCCGGAGGTCCGGGCCGAGACGATCAGATCGTCGGCCCACGGCGCGGCGATCACCATGGTCTTCGCGCCGCTCAGGATGTAGTCATTGCCCTCGCGCCGCGCCGTCCTCGTGACATTGCCAAGATCGAAGCGCGATTCCTTCTCCGTCCAGGCCAGAGCCCAGGTCTTTGTGCCGTCGATGATGCCGGGGATGAAGGCTTGTTTCTGCTCCGGCGTGCCAATCTGCTCGATCAGGCCGCCGGCCAGCACCACCGTTTCGACGAAAGGCTCGATGACGAGGTGCCGGCCGAACTCATGCATGATGATCATGGTCGACAAAGGACCACCGCCGAGACCGCCGACCTCCTCGGAGAACGGCGCCGCGAGCAGCCCGAGCTCCGCGAAGGCCTCCCAATGCTTCCGGCTGAAGCCTTGCTCGCTCGCCACGATCTTGCGGCGCGTGTCGAAATCGTATTGGTCGCGCAGCAAACGCTGGACGCTGGATCGCAGCATGTCCTGCTCTTCCGTGAACTGGATGTCCATCCGATCCTCCCGATGCCCGCGCCTAAAGACCGAGCACTGCTTTGGCGATGATGTTTCGCTGGATCTCGTTCGATCCGCCGTAGATGCTGAGCTTGCGCGCGTTCAGATATTTCTCCGACGCGGTATGAGCGTACTCAGGGCCCGGCATGAAGTGGTTGGCGCTGACCGGATGCTCGCGGATCGCAAGGCCGTAATTGCCAATCGCGCGATGAGTGAGTTCGGTGATGTTCTGGAATATCTCGGTGCCGCGGATCTTGAACAGCGACGCCGCCGGCCCCGGGTCGATGCCGCGCGCCATCTGGCCGACGACGCGCAGTTCGGTCGCCTCCAGAGCCAGGACATCGAGCTCGATGCGGGCGATGTCCCGCAGAAACTCGAGATGTGCCGGATCGTCCGCTGGTATCTCGGCCTTCACGATCTGCTTCAGCTTCCCGATGTAACGGGTCGACCGTCCGATGCCCGCCATACTGGTCCGCTCGTTGCCGAGCAGGAACTTGGCGTAAGTCCAGCCTTTGTTCTCCTCGCCGACGAGGTTCTCCACCGGCACGCGGACGTTCTCTAGGAAGACGTCGTTGACCTCGTGGCTGCCGTCGATCGTGATGATCGGCCGCACGGTGACGCCGGGCGACTTCATGTCGATCAGCAGGAAGGAGATGCCGGATTGCGGCTTCGCGTTCGGGTCGGTCCGCACCAGGCAGAAAATCCAGTCGGCGTGCTGCGCCAGCGTGGTCCAGGTCTTGTGGCCGTTGACGATGTAGTGGTCGCCGTCGCGCACCGCCTTGGTTCTGACGGTCGCAAGGTCCGAGCCGGAGCCCGGCTCCGAATAGCCCTGGCACCACCAATCGTCGCCGGAGAGAATCCGCGGCAGGAAGCGCCTCTTCTGCGCCTCGTTGCCGAACGTGTAGATCACCGGCCCGACCATGGTCACGCTGAACGCGAGCGGCGGCAGCGTTCCGGCCCGGGAGGTCTCCTGCTCGAAGATGAAGCGTTGCGTGATCGACCAGCCCGGACCGCCATACTTCTTGGGCCATAACGGCGCGATCCAGCCCTTATTGTAGAGAATGCGATGCCAGAGCAGCGATTGCTCCTTGGTCAAATCGGTCTCGGGATTCGGAACGCGCATTTCCGCCGGATAATTCTCTGCGATGAAGGCGCGCACCTCATCGCGAAAGGCAGCGTCCTCACTGGAAAGATTGAGCTCCATCGCAGCGGTCTCCGCTACCACTTCTCACCGAAGGGGCGGATCTCCAGCTCGAAGGTCCAGGCGCTGCGCGGCTGCTGATACAGCAGCCAATAGGATTCCGCGACCGACGACGGCGGCATCAAGAGATCGGGATTGTCGAGGGCGTCCGGACCGAGCGCCTCGACCCGCCGCTGGCGCACCCATTCGGTGTCGACCCCGGAGTCGATGATGAGATGCGCAACGTGAATGTTCTTCGGCCCCAGTTCGCGCGCCGCGGCTTGGGCAACAGCCCGCAGACCGAACTTGGCACTGGCGAAGGCGGCATAGCCGATGCCGCCGCGCAGGCTCGCCGTGGCGCCGGTAAAGAAGATGTTGCCCTTGCCGCGAGGCAGCATCAGCCGCGCGGCTTCGCGGCCGGCGAGAAAGCCGGAATAGCAGGCCATCTCCCAGACCTTGCGGAAGACGCGCTCGGTCGTTTCCAGGATAGGGAAGTTGACGTTGGCCCCGATGTTGAAAATGCAGACCTCGAGCGGCGCATGTTTGTCGGCGTCTCCTAGGAAGGAAATGATCTCCTCCTCCTTGCGCGCGTCGAGCGAACGCGCGTGGATTTCGCCGCCGGCCGCCTCTATCTCCTTGACGAGCGGATCGAGCTTGGCGCCGTTGCGGCGCCCCGCAAACACTGTGAAGCCCTCGGAGGCAAACTTCTTTGCGATCTCGCTGCCGATATAGTCGCCGGCACCAATCACGGCCACGGTTGCGTTTCTCTTCTGCAAGGGTCGTCTCCCGGATTAGGTTAGATCTGTTGAAGCTGCTCTGCCGGTGCCGGAGCATCCCGCATAATGCGCTGTCCGCGCACCGTGATCACCCGGTCGCCGGCGATATCGACCGCGCCTGAAAGAGCCCGCCACTGCCAACCTCCCGAACGATCGGCCCGGTTCTTTGTCAAGGCCTATTCGGATTGGAGTTAACGTTCTTTTTTAGAACTCGTCAATTGCTAAATTGCCATCCGGCGATTTCGCGCCGGAACGGCAGAGTAGCTGTCGCTTTTCTTTGGACTTACAGAACGTCGTTTACAACATTGCTGCGAACGGCTAGCTATAGGTATCAAATAAGAACTTATAGGGAGAAGCGATCATGGAAGGTCCCGGCGTGGCGATCCTGGTGGGCGCGGGCGATGCGATCGGGGCCGCCGTCGCCCGGCGCTTTGCCAAAGGCGGCTACACAGTTTGCATCTGTCGGCGTGACGCAACCAAATCCCAGGCGCTGGTGGACGAGCTGACGGCTGACGGCCATCGCATCCATGCCTTCAGCGTCGATGCGCGGCAGGAAGCCGAGGTCCAGAAGCTCTTTTCCGATATCGAAAAGAAGATCGGACCGATCGAGGTCTGCCTTTTCAATGCCGGATCGAACGTCAACAAGCCTCTCGTGGAGACCTCCGAAAAACTGTTTTTCAAGGCCTGGGAGCTGGCCTGCTACGCCGGATTTCTCGTCGGGCGCGAGGCCGCGCGCGTCATGCTGCCGCGCGGGCACGGCACCCTTTTCTTTACCGGTGCGACGGCCAGCATTCGCGGCGGCCAGGGGTTTGCGGCGTTTTCGTCGGCGAAGTTCGGGCTTCGCGCGGTGGCTCAGGCCATGGCGCGCGAGCTTGGGCCGAAGAACATCCACGTCGTCCATCTCATCATCGACGCCGGTGTCGACAGCGAAGCCATCCACCAGCGCATGAAAGCGGCGAAGGGGATCGAGGCAAGCGAGATCCCGCCGGACAGCCTGACGAAGACCTCTTCTATCGCAGAAGCCTATTGGTTCACGCATCAGCAGAGCCGCGACGGCTGGACCCATGAACTCGATCTTCGCCCGTCGGTGGAGAAGTGGTGATGAGTACGACACCCGACCTCACCCTGTGGGGTGCCGGAACAAGCCGCACCATTCGTGCACATTGGGCGATGCACGAACTCGGCTTGTCCTACAAGGTCAAGCCGATCGGACCACGGACAGGCGAAACCAAGACCGCTGAATACACCCGGCTCAATCCCCGCCAGAAGATTCCGCTGTTGCAGGATGGCGACTTCTGCATCGGTGAAAGCGCCGCGATCGTCGCGTACCTGTCGCGCATGTATTCCACGCCGGAGCGCTCGCTGATTCCGGAAGCCACCCGCGACTATGCCGCGTGGCTCGAATGGTGCTTCTTTGTCGTGGCCGAGCTCGATTCGACGAGCCTCTATGTCATGCGCCGTCACCGGGCGGATGCGCTCGGACACATCTATGGCGTCGCCCCCGAGGTCGTCGCCCAAGCCGGCCAATATTTCCGGCAACAATTGCGGCATGTGGAGGTCGCGCTGATGGACGGGCGCCAGTTCCTGATGGGCGACCAGTTCACCAGCGCCGACCTCCTGCTCACGACGTGCCTCGATTGGGCCATCACTTATGGGGTCGACATTTGCGACAATGCGCACCCATACCTTGAGCGCATTCACGGGCGGGACGCGTATTGCAGAGCCCAGGCGGCGAATGTGCCCGTGGCGCCAATTACGCCGGTATCGGCAACCGTCTGAGAGCAATCGCCGGTGCGCGCTCCCGTCTATACGGCCGCGCGCACGCTGCGCTCGGCGATCATCTTGTCGATGGCGCGGTCGTCGTAGCCCAGATCGCGCAGTACCTCGCGCGAATGCTCGCCGACCCGGGGGGCCGGCCCGCCGATCGCGGCCTGGTTGACCTCGAAGCGGGCTGCCGGCCTCGGCTGCCGCACCCGGCCGACCTTCGGCTGATCGAATTCGGCGATGATGCCGCGGGCGAGGACCTGTTTGTTGTGGATGATCTCGGCCCGACGCAGGATCGGCGCGCAAGGTACATCCGCTGCGTCGAGGCGTTCCAGCCATTCGGCTGTCGTATGCTGGCTGATGTATTCCGCCATCTTGTTGATCCGCGCGGTGGCATTGACCGAGCGCGCCGCTGGCGTCGCAAAGCGGGGATCCTTGGCGAGCTCGGGGTCGCCGGAGGCACGGCAAAAGCCCTGCCATTCGGAATCGGAGATGGTACCGGCGGTGATGTAGCCGTCGCTGGTCTTGAACACCAAGTCCGGCCGATCATTCGGATCGGCGGCGGCTGCCTCGGCGCCGACCACCGTGTACTGCATCATTCCTTCCGGCCAGAGGTAGGAGATCATCGTATCCAGCATCGCCACTTGGATGTGGTCACCCTGCCCCGTCTTCTCACGGGCATAGAGCGCAGCCGCCACGGCCTGCGCGGTGAACACCGCGGTGGTCTTGTCGCATACGATGGTGCGGATCATCTGCGGGCGGTTCGTGACCGGCTGCGACTGGATGTCGGCGAAGCCGGACAAGCCCTGAATGATCGGATCATAGACCCGTTTCTTCACGTAGGGGCCGCTATCACCGACGCCGCTGATCGAGACGTAGATCAGGCGCGAATGGCGCTGGCGCAATTCCTCGACCCCGACACCGAGGCGTTCCATGGTACCTGGCCGGAAATTCTGCACCAGGACATCGGACTGCGCGATCAGCTTGGCGAGCACCTCGCGCCCGGCAGCGCTCTTGATGTCGATCGACAGCGAGCGCTTGCCACGGTTTGACGAGATGAACAGTGCGGAGAACTCGCCCTCCTTGTCGATGGTGGCACGGCTGCGGCGGGTGATGTCGCCACCGATTGGCTCGATCTTCAGCACGTCGGCGCCCTGGTCCGCCAGAAACATGGTCGCGAACGGACCCGACACCACGCCGGTCAGATCGAGCACTCGAACGCCGTGAAGTGGGCCGGGCATGGGCATTCTCCCTGAATTTGCGTTTGCTTTGGGTCCGAGTGGCTTTCGCCACTCAACCTGGACAGTCGGGCCGTCAGGCCGTCTTGGAAACAGGTTGTCTGGTCTGCTCGAGGATCGACTCCTCGACGTCGCGGATCTGGTCCTTGCCGAAGAACATCTCCTTGCCGACGAAGAATGTCGGTGAACCAAATGCACCGCGGCTGACGGCGTCATTGGTCAGATCGATCAGCCTCTTCTTGACGTCATCCTGCTGCGCACGCGCAATCAGCCGGTCGATGTCGATCCCCGAGGACACGAACGCGCTCCGGAAGATTTCCGGATCATCCATCTTCTTGGGCTCTTCCCACATATGATGATAGGCGGCGCGGAAGTAGGGCTCGAACATACCCTCGAACTGGGCGGCGACGGCGCCACGCATCAGCATCAGCGTGTTGACCGGGAAGAATGGATTCTGGCGAAACTTCGTGATGTTATGGCGGCGGATGAACCGCTGGGTCTCCAACGCCTGGTATTCCGGCTTGTTTTTGATCCCGCGAAGCGAATCGAACGGCGACATGTTGCCGGTCGCCTTGTAGATGCCGCCGAGCAGAACCGGGACATACGCGAACTTCACGCCGGTGCGCTGCTCGATGCCGGGAATGGCAACTTCCGCCAGGTAGGCGTTCGGGCTGCCGAAATCGAACTGGAATTCAACCTTCAGGGTCATCAGGGCCTTCTCCCGGAGAGCGAATGGCGGTCACCGGCGATCCGATCGCCAGCCCGAGGTTCGGTCAAGCATATAGTTCTGAAATAGAACTGTCAAACGTACTTGCACTCTGCTGATTTGGCCTACCGGGAGGGGTATTGTTTGGAATTCAGTACCTATCTAGAATGCGAAGCCCGGGGCCGGCCTCCGTGGCGATTCGAGACGGCCCATGCCGGGACGATTGGAGTGGGTGAATGAAGTGGAAAGAGCTCGAGGAAGAGCCATGTTCGATGGCCCGAACCATCGGCGTGATCGGCGATCGCTGGACTCTTCTGATCCTGCGCGAATGCTTCCTGCGCACGCGCCGCTTCGAGGGATTTCAGTCGGCGCTGGGGATCACGCGGCACTTGCTCGCCGAACGGCTGAAGAAGCTGGTTCGCCAGGGCATCCTGCGCCGCATTCCTTACCAGGACTCCCCCAAGCGCCACGAATATATCCTGACCCAGAAGGGCCTCGACCTCTATCCGATCATGATGGCGATCGTGCATTGGGGCGATACCCACATGGTCGACGAGCGCGGCCGGCCCTTGCTGCACCAGCATCGCAAGTGCGGAAAGGACTTCGATCCGGTCATGGTGTGCTCTGAATGCGGCGAGCCGCTGTCGGCCAAGGAGGTTCATACTCACCCTGGGCCGGGTGCGCGCAGCACCCCGGCGACGGCGGCGCCGGAGGTCCGAAAGACAAAGGCACGCTCGCGCGCCGCTTGAGGCCTGCACATCGAGGGCCTCGTGCCAGAGATGGCAATACGAGGAGGAAAGCGGCGTCGGCGCCCATTGAACCTGCTGCCACACACTCCGTCCTGATCTGGCGGCCCGCCGAAGACGGGCGTCTCGTTGAATGTCGCAGCGAAGCGATCTTTCAAATGCGATTGCCCTGCCCTACACCCGCGCCACGTCCCGGCATGGTTCGTTCGCATAGAGACGTTCAACCTGCTCGGCGCGAACTTTGAGCACCGCGCGCTGGTTGACATAGGCCTTGTCGGTGATTTCTCCTGCTGCCATCGACGGCGGATCCTTCAGCAGGGAGAAGGCGCAGACTCGTTCGCTGCTTCCGACTGCCTCGTTGTATTCCCGAAAGCGATCCTTCAGAAACTGAACCACGACAGGATCGCAGCTCAAATCAACGGCTGCAGTCTTGGATATCCGGCCTGCCTCGGTCGGGTTCAGCCAGCACAGCAGCGCGCACGTCTCGCGATTTTCGCCCGCAACAACGATGTCCAGCAAGACGCCACGTGTGGCGGCCAGGATTGCCGCACGCATGTTTCCGATTGAGACCCAGGTGCCATTCGCAAGCTTGAAGTTCTCGGAAATTCTCCCGGTAAAGCGAAGGCCCCGCTCCGGTCTCTGCGGATCCAGAAACGAGACGGTATCGCCAATGCGATAGAATCCTTCTTCGTCGAAGGCCTTTTCCGTCAGATCGGGCCGTCCGAGATAGCCGGGCGTAACGTTGGGGCCCTTGACCCGGGCCTCGTAGGTATCGGAGACCGGAATGAGCTTGAGCTGCAGCCCCGGCGCGGGAAGACCGATCTCTCCGGGCTGATCCGTTGCCCAATGCGTCGTGCTGATCGTCGGCGCGGTTTCGGTCGTGCCGTAACCCGACATGACCGGAATTCGCCGGCCGGTGGCGGCAAATGTCAATCGATAGAGTTTCTCGAGAGTGTCCTGAGAAATTGCGGCGCCAGCATAGCTCAATCGGTCCATCCGCTTGAACACGCTGGCACCAAGGTCGAGGTCGTTCTCGATTGCATCACATAAGAGGTTATACCCGGCAGGCACGTTGAACATGGCGGTTGGCGAGATCTCCCTGAGATTCTCGACCGTCTTGTGAAAGAGATGCGGCAGCGGCCGGCCATCATCGATATAGAGCGTCCCGCTATTCCTGAGGATGCCGTGAAGGATGACATTGCTACCCATCGTATGGTGCCAGGGCAGCCACTCCACCTGGACCGGCGCATCGGGCGGAGACACCAGCAGACTTCCCATTTGCAGAGAGCTTGCCATCATGCGGTGGGTGTTGAGCACGCCCTTGGGCAAGCCGGTCGAACCGGACGTGAAGAGAATTTTCGCGACGGCGTCACAAGACACCTCCCGCGATGCGCGCTCGAATCCTTCGCGCCCGGTTCGCGCGGCCAGAACCTGAAAAGGCACTGTGTCCGGCGCACCATCGACGCTGATCCAGGTCGCGGCTGCCAAGTCGGGAATGGCGCGGCCGGCGGAAAAGTCGCGTCCGCTTTGAACGAACACAAAGCTCGGACGCAGCACTTCCGCGATGTCCTTGAGACGTGCGAGGCCCCCCGGCATCACGGTGTAGTTCGGCGAGATCGGCGCCAGGACGACCCCGATCGACATCGCCGCAAACGAGATCACGGCGTTCTCGATGGAGTTTCCGGAAAGGACCGCCAGCTTGTCGGCTGGCCTTGCGCCCATATCGATCAGGCCTTGGCCGACCGCCTGAACCTGCGACCATGCCTCACCATAGGTGATCTCGTCCCATCCTCCCTTCGCATTGCGTTGCGCAAGGAAAATCCGATCCGGAACGGCATTGGCCCAGCGCGGCAGAAAATCGGTGATGCGCCAGTCGCACGGCGTCCATTCAAGAGGCGAGCTCAAGATGAGCGTACCGTCGGGGCGACGCTCGATCGAAACCTCGCGGGGGGCAAACGTCAGTGCCGTCGTCGACATCGAAAATGATCTCCCGAATTGCTGAAAGGCGACCACATGCCGTGCATTCCGTAATGCCCAGCGGCGGCCTACCGACGCATTGCAAGCTTGGGACGCAGCTCATGCGGCATCTGGCTGGGGCGAGTTCATTCGGACCTGGCGTCGAGCACCTCGCCGAAGGCTTCCCAGGTCGATCCGATCCATCGTTGCAAGCGCATCTGCGTCCAGATCATGTTCTCGGATTCGCTGGTGTTCACCTTGATCCCGGGCAGCGCGGTTGGGACGATGAAATCCTTGAGGTTCTTGGCCTGCGCCAGAATGTTCTTGCGGGATAGATCATCGCCGCATTGCTTCAGGATCTGCTCGAGCAGGATGCCTTGCTGATAGCCGGTCAGATAGCTGCCGTTGGTGATATCGACGCCGGCCAGGTACTTGTCGAGAAACGCCTGATAGGTCTGCATGGCGGGATCGTCTTTCCATGTGGGATCCACGACGTCCTTGTTGATCGTCCCGACGATCACGCCGACTGATTTGTCGAGGCCAGCCGGCGCGAGCGTGCCCCCGACCGAACCGGATGGAAAGTTGATGATCACCGTCGCCTTCCAGCCGATCACAGAAGCCTGCCGGATCGCCTGCGCGGCGAATTTCGGCGTTCCCGCGATCACCAGGGCGTCGGCACCGGAGCTTTTCAGGTTTGTGATCTGCGAGTCGACGGTCGGCTCGGTGACCTCATAGGACGCGCTGACGACCTTTCGATCGTAGTCCTTGCCGAGAAAGGCCTTGAAGGCATTGACGTAATCCTTGCCGAGATCGTCGTTCTGATAGAGGATCGCATATTTGGCGTTCGGCAGCGTCCTGGTCAGATATTTCGCGTAGATTTTTCCTTCGGTGTCGTAGCTGACAAGACCTGTCGTGGTCAGCGGGTAGCTGGCGACGTCGGTGAACTTGGACGAGCCGCTGATGATCGCGATGCTCGGTACGCCTTTCGCTCTCAGGTATTTTGCCGTGGCCGAAAGGCCGGGCGTGCCGAGCTGACCGAACATGAACGCCACCTCATCGCTCTCGACGAGCTTGCGGACGTGCTCTACCGCTTTCGGAGGGCTGTAGGCGTCGTCATAGGCGATGTAGTTGATCTTGCGGCCGTTGATGCCGCCGCGGTCATTCACCGATTGAATGTAGGCGATAAGGCCCTTGCCGACGAGACCGATCGATGACGCCGGTCCGCTGAACGGAAACACCCCCCCAATCTTGATCTCGGTCGCAGTAACGCCGACCTCGTCGGCCGCGAACGCCGGGCCGTTCAAAAGCAAAGTCAGGGCCGCAACGGCCTTCCATTTCGTCAACATTGTTCGTCCTCCCGAACCCGCACCTTCCTGGTACGTGGTCCTGTTTACTCGCGCGGCTGCACGCCCCGCCTCACCCGCAGGCCTGAGATGGTCCGGCGCGGCAATCCGTAGATGGGCGGCCGTTACGATCGGCCATCTTGTCGGTCCATCCTACAGTTCTATTTCAGAACTGGTCAAGCGATTAGATGATGGCTCGCGGAAAGTCCCGTGACGCGCCCCGGGAGGTGCCGAACTCGACTGTGAATACCCATTCAAATGCCATCATTGCACAGTGGCGACAGCTCTGATCACCGGGCAGCAAGCCTCAGCGTAGAGCCGGCGAAGAAACATAAATTCTAATACTGAACTTACTTCCTCGACCTTTGTGCTCGGCGACGATGTCAGCGATCGAAGTCCGATAGGTAACCGCCGCATTCGACGCAGTCGCCCGCCGGCCGGGATACAAGCCCGCCGCTCGCAACGAAATCATGCCAATTCTGATCACAGCGCCTCTCCTGGCGTCCTGGCGATACACCTGGCGTCCTGGCGATACACAAGGCTTAGGAACCACGACTGCACGCTCGCATTTCCCGCATGTCTGACGGGAGCACTCAAACGGGCAATAGCGGCGTCGGCGTGCTTTTGGCATTTGCTCCGCAACGAGCGCGCAATGGGAGCGAAGCACCGAAGCCGCACAGCGCCGCACGATCCACAAAAGCCGATGGCAAGGTGATCGAACCGCAAAGTCGAGGATGATCAATGCTTGAAGACCTTCGCGCGATTACCCAGCCAGGGGCCATGATAGCCGTCCTGATCGTCCTGCTGCTGATGGCCGTGGCCGATGCGGCAATCTTCATCGCGACCAGAGGATGGCCGTTCTGAGACGCTGTGAACCAGCCATTTCGCGGAGATAGGAACCTTCATACGATTGACCGGTTCGCCCTCGAACAGGGGAGCACGGCGAACATCGATGCCTGTCCGGATGCGAACGGCTCTGGTGCCATTTGCGACGTTGCCGCTGGCCGCTTGCGCCGGCCGGCAGTCCGTGCTGGACCCGCAGGGACTTCAGTCCAGCCAGATCCTTCATACCATCTTCATCTTCCTGACCGTTGCGGCCGCCGTCTGGATCGCCGTCGTGGTCGTGCTTGGAGTCAGTTTGCTGCGCCGAAAGCGCCCGGCCGACCAACCACTCGCGCTGCACCAGCCGTTTGAGCGGACGAGCGGTCGCGTCATCTTTGTCCTGGGGCTCGCAACCCTCGTCGTCGTGCTCGGACTCTCCATTGTCAGTTATGCCGGTCAGCGCACGATCTTTGCCAAGGACGAGAACGCCCTCACGCTCAAGATCATTGGCCACCAATGGTGGTGGGAAGTCCGCTATGAAGCTGACAGTCCGCATCGGAGCTTCGTGACCGCGAACGAGATCCGCGTCCCGACCGGCCAACCGGTGAAGGTCGAGCTGGAATCCGCCGATGTGATCCACAGCTTCTGGGTGCCGAGCCTGACCGGGAAGATGGACCTCATCACCGGGCAAAAGAACGAGCTGCAATTCACGGCGAAGAATGCCGGCGTCTATCGCGGGCAATGCGCCGAATTCTGCGGCCTCCAGCATGCGAATATGGCCTTCGCCGTGCTCGCGCTGCCGCCGGATGAATTCGGCCGCTGGCGCGACCACGAGAACCAGAGCGCGAACAGCCCTACGGATCAGCTTGGCAAGCAGGGCGAGGCTCTTTTCCGGGCCCGCGGATGTGCCTTGTGTCACAACATCAGCGGCACGCTGGCCGGCGGGCAGCTCGGCCCGGATCTCACGCATATCGGCAGCAGAACGACGATCGCGGCGGGAACGCTGCCGAATACGCCGGCGACGCTCGCGGCCTGGATCGCCGATCCCCAGCACATCAAGCCCGGCAATCTCATGCCAAAGATGCCGCTGCAGTCGGGCGAGCTCATCGCGATCCTACACTATCTGGAGCAGCTCAAGTGAGCATCGCCGCTGAACCACGTGAGATACGGGACGACGTCCTGAATGGCCTTCAGCTGTCCACGCAGCTGGAGCGGGTGTGGCGCACGCCGTCCGGATGGACGGGTGCGCTCACGTCGGTGGACCACAAGGTCGTCGGCCGCCGGTATATCGTCACCGCTTTCGCTTTCCTGCTTCTCGGCGGCATTCTCGCGATCCTGATGCGCGTTCAGCTTGCCGGACCGGAGAAGACGTTCCTGTCGGCCGACAAGTACAACCAGATCTTCACCATGCACGGCTCGACGATGATGTTCCTGTTCGCCGTGCCGGTCATGGAGGCGTTCGCCGTCTATCTCGTGCCGCTGATGGTCGGCACGCGGAACATCGCCTTTCCGCGCCTCAATGCCTTCAGCTATTGGATGTTTCTGTTCGGCGGGTGCTTCCTCTGGATTTCCTTTGCGCTCAATGTCGGCCCGGACGTCGGCTGGTTTGCCTATGTCCCGCTCTCCTCGCTGCAATACACGCCGACGAAGCGCCCGGACGTGTGGGCGCAGATGATCACCTTCACCGAAGTCGCTGCGCTTGCAGTCGCCGTCGAGATCATTGTCACCGTTTTCAAGCTCCGTGCGCCCGGGATGACCCTTGACCGCATTCCGTTATTCGTGTGGGCCATGCTGGTAACGGCCTTCCTGGTGATGTTCGCGATGCCCTCGGTCATGGTCGCATCGACGTCGCTGATCCTCGACCGGCTCGTCAACACCCGCTTCTATGATTCATCCTCGGGTGGGCATCCGCTGCTCTGGCAGCATCTGTTCTGGTTCTTCGGCCATCCGGAGGTCTACATCATCTTCATTCCAGGCACCGGCATGGTTTCAGCAATCCTGGCGACCTTCGCGCGCAGGCCGGTGGTCGGCTATCCCGTCGTCATTCTCTCTCTGATCGCGACTGGCTTCCTGTCGTTTGGTCTGTGGGTCCACCACATGTTCGTCACGGGCCTGCCCCAGCTCGGCGCCGGCCTATTCACGGCGTCCAGTATGCTGATCGCGGTGCCGAGCGGGCTGCAGATCTTCTGCTGGCTGGCAACGCTCTGGGACGGACGGCCGGTCTACCGCACGCCGCTCCTGTTCGTGATCGGTTTCATCGTGATCTTCGTGCTCGGCGGCCTGTCCGGCGTGATGGTCGCCTCGGTCCCGATCGACACCCAGGTGCACGACACTTACTTCGTCGTTGCGCACTTTCACTACGTCCTGATCGGCGGCGCGGTGTTCCCGCTCATCGGTGCCGTCTATTACTGGTTTCCGAAGATCACAGGCAGGATGCTCAGCGAGAGCCTCGGTCGCTGGAATTTCTGGCTGGCCTTCATCGGCTTCAACGTCGCGTTCTTCCCGATGCACATTCTCGGGCTGATCGGAATGCCGCGTCGGGTCTACACCTACACGGCCGACATGGACTGGGCGCACTTGAACCTGGTGTCCAGCGGCGGCGCGCTCGTTTTCGCGCTCAGCTTCGCGCTGCTTCTGGTCAATGTGATCTACAGCCTGCGCAAGGGTGAGCTCGCGGGCGACAATCCTTGGAGCGCTTCAACATTGGAATGGGCAACGTCCTCGCCACCGCCACCGCAGAATTTCGATCGCATTCCGGTCGTCAAACACCGCGATCCGCTGTGGGCCGATAGCATGAGCCTGCCTGTCGTCGCGGGTCTGAGCGCGGAGCGGCGCGAAGTCCTGCTGACCTCACTGGCAGAGGCCGAGCCGCAAATCCGCGAAGCATCGCCCGAACCCAGCATCTGGCCACTGCTCACAGCTATCGCAACCACGGTGTTCTTCATCGGTTCGATCTTCACGCCATGGGCGGTGCTCTGGGGCACGCCGCCGATGGCCGTCACCTTGATCGGCTGGTTCTGGCCGACCGGCAGCAGGGAGGACGAGGAGTGAGACAGACCATCGTCCGCAATGTCGCCGAACTGCCGACTTACGGGTACGGCCCACGCAGTGGACCATGGTGGGGCGCCATGGGCTTCATGGCGCTCGAAGGCATGGGCTTTGCCATCGCGATCGGCGCCTATCTTTATCTCTACGCCGTCAATCCGAACTGGCCGATCGGCGCCGCGCCGCCCGATCTTTGGCCAGGCAAGGCCGAGGTCGCGGTCTATCTGCTCAGCATCATCCCGAACGAGATCACCAATCGGGCCGCGCACCGGCAGGATCTTGCGAAAGTGCGGATCGGTCTCATCGTGATGGCCGTGATCGGCACCGCCCTTCTTGTTCTGCGCGGCTTCGAGTTCGCCCATCTCAATACGCGCTGGGACAATTCCGCCTACGGATCGATCGTGTGGCTCATTCTCGGATTGCACACGACCCATCTCGCCACCGATGTTGGCGACACGATCGTTCTGGCCGTCCTGATGTTCACGAGGCACGCAAAGCCGCGCCGCTTCAGCGATGTAACCGACAACGTCTTCTACTGGAACTTTGTCGTGCTTGCCTGGCTGCCTCTGTACGTGCTGCTGGATTGGGTGCCGCGCCTATGACCGAAGCTGACGGACATTCCAGATTACTGTATTGGGCCGGCGTTGCGCTCGGGCCGATTGCATGGGGTATTAATTTGCAAGGTGTCTACGTGTTCGCGCACTTCTCGTGCGAGAAGACGAGGATGAGCGGAGCAATCCTGAGCGCTGTTCTGGCCATCCTCGCCCTTGCAGGCACCGTCATATCGGCACTCGCGGTTCGGCGCGGTGCCAGCGCCGAATGGTCCGATGCGCAAGGTGGCGGTCCCAGGACGTTCATGGCGTGGCTCGGCGTCGGCTCCGGCGTGCTGTTCGCGCTGGTCATCGCGAACCAGCTCGCCGCGTCGCTCATGATCAGCCCATGTCTGCGCTGAGCTTTGCGGCGTTGTTGCTTGCGCTGCTCGCGCAGCCGGCCGCCGCGCACGGACTATCCGATGTCGATTCGGGATCACTCTGGAGCTACGACCCCTGGCTCATGGCCCCGCTCTATGCCGCGGGCATTGGCTTCTATGTTGGAACGCAGCGCCTCTGGCGGCACGCGGGAGGCGGCCGCGGCGTCAGCTTCCGGCAGGTCGCCGCGTTCTGGACCGGCTGGCTCGTCGTCGCGCTTGCGGTGACTTCGCCGCTGCACTGGCTGGGCGAGCGGCTGTTCACCGCGCACATGGTCGAGCACGGCTTGCTCATGCTCGTGGCGGCGCCACTGATGGCGTTTGCCCGGATCAACGGCCCGCTGCTGTGGAGCCTACCGGCCTCGTTCCGGCCATCGGTGGGCCGAATTCTCAATCTGCCGATACTGGTTTGGCCGTGGACTTTTGTGAGCCACCCCATCAGCGCGACCATCTTTCAAGGCGCGGCGCTCTGGATCTGGCATGCACCACCCTTCTACGCGCGGGCGCTTGAGAACGCCGGGATCCATCGCCTCCAACACGTCAGCTTCTTTGTGACCGCGCTGTTGTTCTGGTGGGTGCTGCTGCATGGCCGCGGACGGGGCCGCAGCACCCGAACTCGCGACGGCATCGCCGTCGCCTGCCTGTTCATCACCATCCTGCATTCCGGTGTGCTCGGGGCCCTGCTGACCGTATCGCCGCGGCTCTGGATCCCGGCGCAGGGCGCCCTCGCCGGGGAATTCGGCCTCTCGCCCCTTGAAGACCAGCAGCTTGCAGGCATCCTGATGTGGGTGCCCATGGGCATACTCTACACAGCCGCCGCATTGTTCTTTGCTCACCGGTGGCTGACCACGAACGGTGGCCACTCGCACCTGCCGCTCATGAGCGGTCCTGCATAGGAACCGCAACTTCTCTTCGGACGTTCGCCTGCTGAGTGCGACACTCCAGGGAGGCCACATGGGCAAACGATCTGTCATGGCAGCAACGGCTGTCTTGTCCACGGCGTTCTTGGTGCCTGCAATCTTGAACGCGCAGGACCAACCCCGGCCGGCTATGTCGTGTCCGGTCGACCATGAGCAGCTCGCCGATATCCTCAAAAAGAGTGTGAAGCCCGGCGGTGGGCCGGGCAATGGAGGCTTCGACAACAACGAATGGGCTGCTGTCGTCAATCGACAGGGTCTTGTCTGCGCGGTCGCCTACAGTGGCAGCAAGGTCGATGATCAGTGGCTGGGCAGCCGAGCAATCGCAGCCGAAAAGGCGAATACGGCGAATGCGTTCAGCCTGAAGGACAAGGCGATCGCCACGGCCAACCTCTACGCGGGCGCGCAACCTGGCGGAATTCTGTTCGGCGCAGGTCTCAGCAACCCACCATCGCCAGAGGTTCTGTACTCGGGCTCGCCCGACGAATTCGGCACGGCGCACGATCCAATGGTCGGAAAGCCCGTGGGCGGCGTGATCGTCTTTGGCGGTGGGCTGGCGCTCTATGACGGCAACGGGATCGCCGGTGCGCTTGGTATCAGCGGCGACAGTTCCTGCGCCGATCACAATGTTGCCTGGCGCGTCCGCCACCTGCTTGGACTTGACCGCGTGCCGGCCGGAGTCAGTCCCAATATGAAGGACGCGATCATCTATGACATCGGCCCGGACGGCAGAAGCCCGTCAGGATTCGGCCACCCCAAGTGCAACGGCAAGGAGGATCAGATCGCGGTCGATCTCGGCGCAGGCGTATCGGGCAACGTCGTGAGATAGCTGCGAATCCCTCCTTTTGGAACCAAGGGGAAGCGCAACGTTTGTACGTTCGCACCGGCCTGCAACGCGGCATGGCCTCGTCACCGCCATGGAGTGCCTTACACATGTTAGTGCGTGGTTTCGCGCGGTTGCTGAGCGTCCTTTGCGCATTCGGCGCGCTGCTGTCGTCGGGGTCGGCACAAACCGATCTTGCCAGCCGCATGAAGGATCCGGGCCAATGGCCCATGGCCGCGCGCGATTACGCCAACACGCGCTACAGCGAGCTCGACCAGATCAACGCGACCAACGCTTCGCGCCTCCAGCTTGCGTGGACCTTCTCGGTTGGCGCCGATCGCGGCCAGGAAGCGGCGCCGCTCGTCGTGGACGGCACTATGTACGTGGTCGGCCCTTATGCAGGCCCCTACCCCAACCGTGTGTTCGCACTCGATGCCACCACAGGTGAGTTGAAATGGTCTTACGCGCCGAAGCCGGAGCCGGCGGCCGCGGGCGTTGCCTGTTGCGATGTCGTCAATCGCGGGCTCGCTTTCGACAACGGCAAGGTCTTCCTCAATACACTCGATAACCACACCGTCGCCATCGATGCGAAGACCGGCAAGGAACTCTGGCACACGAAGCTCGGCGAGATCAACAAGGGCGAGACCATCACGATGGCACCCATCGTGGTGAAGGGAAAGATTCTCGTCGGCAACAGCGGCGGCGAAATGGGCGTTCGAGGCTGGGTCACGGCGCTAGATGAGAACACCGGCGCCATCGCCTGGCGCGCCTATTCGACGGGCCCCGACAAGGAGGTGCTGATCGGGGACGATTTCAAGCCGTTCTATGAAAATCTCAAGGGCACGGATCTCGGCGTGAAGAGCTGGCCGGCCGATCGCTGGCAGGTCGGCGGCGGTACGGTCTGGGGCTGGATCTCCTACGATCCTGATCTGAACCTGATCTACTACGGTACTGCCAATCCAAGTCCCTGGAATGCCAACCAGCGCAGCGGCGACAATCTCTGGAGTACCACGATCTTTGCGCGCGATCCGGACACCGGTCGCGCCAAATGGGCCTACCAGATCAACCCGCACGATCTGTTCGACCACGATGAAGTCAACGAGAACGTGCTTGTCGACCTGGAGCTTAGCGGCCGGACCCGCAAAGTTCTGATCCATCCCGGCCGCAACGGCTACATGTACGTCATGGATCGCGCGACAGGCGAAGTGATCTCGGCCGACGCTTATGAGTTCGTCAACAGCTACAAGGGCGTCGATCTGAACACCGGCAAGATCATCCCAAACGAGGAGAAGACGCCGCTGGTCGGCAAGACCGTCGAGAACATCTGCCCGAGCGCGCCCGGCGCCAAGGATTGGCAACCGTCGGCCTGGTCACCGCAGACCAGGCTGCTGTACGTCCCGCATCAGCACCTTTGCATGGACTTTAAGGCCTCGCAGGTCGGCTATATCGCCGGCACGCCCTATGTCGGCGCGGACGTTGATATGTATGCCGGCCCTGGCGGCTATCGCGGCGAGTTCATGGCGTGGGACCCGGTCGCGCGCAAGAAGATCTGGGAGATCCACGAGAAGCTTCCGGTCTGGAGTGGCGCGCTGGTGACGGCCGGCGACGTGGCGTTCTACGGCACCATGGATCGCCTTTTCAAGGCGGTAAATGCCAGGGATGGGCGTGTGCTCTGGCAATTCCGTGCCGGATCCGGGTTCATCGGCCAGCCGGTTTCCTATCGCGGCTCCGACGGACAGCAATACATCGCGATCCTCTCGGGCGTCGGCGGTTGGCCGGGGGTGGTGGCCAATGCTGAAGTCGATCCGCGCGTGCGCAATGCCGCACTGGGCTTTGCGGGCGCGACGCAGGATTTGCCGTTTTACACCGCCGGCGGGAGCGAGTTGCTGGTGTTCAAGCTTGGAGACGCAAAGGGTGAGGACACCAGCCATGCGCCCTCGAAGTAATTGTCCGGGCATCGCCCTCGGCATCCTGATCGGGCTCGCGAGCACCGGAGCGGCGGCATCGGATGGCGAACTCCGTGTCTGTGCCGATCCGAACAATCTGCCGTTCTCGAACAGGGCGGAAGCGGGATTCGAGAACAGGCTCGCAGCCATGGTCGGCGAGCATTTCGGCCAACAGGTCGCCTACACTTGGTGGGCGCAGCGGCGCGGCTTCGTCCGCAACACGCTTAATGCCGGCAAATGCGACGTCGTGATGGGCGTACCAGCCGGCTACGATCTCGTGGAGACGACAAAGCCGTATTATCGCTCAAGCTACGTGTTCGTGGCTCGGCAGGATAAGCAGTTCGATCTTTCGTCGCTGCTCGACCCGCGCTTACATCACCTCGTGATCGGCGTGCATCTGATCGGCGACGACGGCAACAATCCACCGCCTGCGCAGGCGCTCGGCGAACAAGGCATCGTCGACAATGTCCGCGGCTATTCTATCTACGGCGATTTTCGCCACGCTGATCCGCCCGCGCGCCTGATCGAGGCAGTCGAGAACGGCGAGATCGATGTTGCTGCCGCCTGGGGGCCGCTGGGCGGCTATTTCGCGCAGCGCTCTCCCGTCCCGCTGACGGTCACGCCAATTCGGGATTACGAGCGCTTTGGCCCCCAGCAGTTCCAGTTCTCCATTGCCATGGGCGTACGCAAGGACGACCACGCGCTGCGCGACCGGCTGAATGCATTCATCGACGAGCATCGATCCGAGATCATGTCGCTGCTGCGCAGTTTCGGCGTGCCGCTGGTCGAAAAGCCGGTCACGGCGTCCGGAGGGCATGAGTGATGTCTGCTCCAGCATTAGGCATGAGCTTCCTATCGTTGCTCCTCGCGATCGTGTCGAACGGCGCCGGAATTGCCCAGCAGACTCTACCGCAGTCACAGGAGGCGCAGATGCCGGCACCGCGCCCCAATTTCGGCGGCAGCGTCGGCAACGGTAGGCCCGGCGTCTTCATGCAGGTCCCGGTCAGCCACCTCTTCCCCGGCGCGCAGCCGGACCGACCCCAGATCAATAATCCCGTGCAAGGCGATCCCAATGCGGAGCAGCGCGGGATGACTTATTACGTCAACTTCAATTGCGTCGGTTGCCACGCGCCGAACGGCGGCGGCGGCATGGGGCCGGCGTTGAGCAACAACATCTTCACCTATGGCTCGCAGCCAGAGAGCATCTATCTGTCGATCTACCAGGGGCGGCCCAATGGAATGCCGGCCTGGGGCGGTGTGCTGCCCGACAGCGTGATCTGGGACCTCGTCACTTATATCGGCAAGATCAGCAACGAGCCGAACCGGCAATGGGGCCGGACCTTCTCGGCAAATCCGCTATCCCCTGAAGTGGAGCAAGTCCCGAGCGAGCAGGTCTCGACGACCGATCCGTGGTCCGCCACCAAGTCCTTCAATTTCGGCCGAAAACCCTGATCGGGAAAGCGGAGCAGCCGATGGGGACTCCAACGACACGATCGCTCATCGCCTCCCTGCTGGCCCTGACGGCGGTGGCCTGCGACAAAGGCACGCCTGCCGGCCCGGACAATTTCATGGGCGATGCGCGCCGTGGCACCGATCTCGTCAAGCAATACCAGTGCGGCGGCTGTCACGACATTCCCGGCATCGCCGGTGCCGACGGCAATGTCGGCCCACCTCTGCACCGGATCGGCACGCGGACCTACATCGCCGGCTACATCCAGAATTCGCCGGACAATATGGCCGACTGGATCGAAGATCCGCAGCGGGCGTTGCCGGGCAACGCCATGCCGAGAATGGGCATCCCGCAGAAGGACGCGCGTGATATCGCGGCGTTTCTCTATACGCTGAAGTAGGAAATATGACCCCCATCCACTTGTTCCGTGACGCGCCACTGCTCGCGATCACCATTGTGAACGTCGCTATCATGGGATTGGCCCTCGCCGGCGGCGGCGCCTGGCTCGCTGTGCTTGGCGGCTCCTTTTACTATCTCGTCGCCGGGGCCATGCTTCTGCTCACCGCGTGGCTGCTTACGCGCCGGCGTGCCGAGGCGCTCTGGGTGTATGCCGCGCTGATGCTTGGCACGATGGCGTGGGCAATCTGGGAGGCCGGCCTCGATTTCTGGTCCCTGGCGCCGCGCGGCGATGTGCTTGCGCCGCTGGGCGTCTGGCTGTTGTTGCCCTTCATTACGCGTCGTTTGGCACCTCGCTTGCGTGCCGCGCGATGGGCGCTCGGCCTCGTACTGATGGCGGCGGCGGCCGTGCTCGCTCTCTCCCTCACGCGCGATCGCCACGATCTTGCCGGCACGGTGCCGGAGAGCGAAACGACGGGCGCCATTGCCTCCTCCGAAGCAGCCCCGCCCGCCGCCGGCGAAAACTGGACGGCCTATGGCGGCACTGGCTGGGGGACGCGCTATTCCTCGCTCAGTCAGATCACCAAAGCCAACGTGAAGGACCTCAAGCTCGCCTGGGAATTCCGCACCGGCGACCACAAGGGTCCTGATGATCCCGATGAGATCACCAACCAGGCGACGCCGCTCAAGATTGGCGATCTCCTCTATACCTGCTCGCCACACCAAATCGTGTTCGCGCTCGACGCTGCGACCGGCAAGTTGCGCTGGAAGTTTGACCCTCAGATCCAACACAACAAGGCCTTCCAGCACATGACCTGCCGCGGCGTGTCTTATCACGCGACAAAGCCTGGCGCGGTCACGGCCGACGGCGCGCCGGCCCCAAGCGATTGTCCGCAGCGCATTTTCGTGCCGACGAATGACGGCCGGATGTTTTCGCTGGATGCCCAGAGCGGCACGCCCTGCGCCAGCTTTGGCAACCAAGGTCAGATCGACCTCAAGGAGGGAAGCGAGGTCCAGACGCTCGGCTTCTACGAGGGTACCTCGCCGCCCGTGGTGACCGACAAGGTTCTGATCGTCGGTGGCGCCGTCATCGACAACTACTCCGACCGCGTGCCTTCAGGCGTGATCCGCGGCTTCGACATCTATTCCGGGCGACTGATATGGGCGTTCGACGCCGGCAATCCCGATCCGAACGAGATGCCCTCCGCCTCGCATCATTTCACGGCCGGTTCACCCAATTCGTGGAGCATCTCGGCGGTCGACGAAAATCTCGGGCTCGTCTACGTCCCGCTCGGCTCAAGCTCTCCGGATATCTGGGGCGGCGGCCGTTCGTCGGACAAGGAGCGTTACGATTCGGCGCTGATCGCGCTCGATATCGCCAGCGGAAAACTACGCTGGTCGTTCCAGAACGTGCACCATGATCTCTGGGACATGGACATGCCTTCGCAGCCGAGCCTGGTCGATCTGCGTTCGAATGGCGGCACCACGCCGGCGATCTACATTCCGGCAAAGACGGGCGACATTTTCGTGCTCGACCGCCGCGACGGGCATCAGCTGGTGCCCGCGCCGGAGAAGCCCGTGCCGCAGGGCGCCGCACCCGGCGACCGGCTGTCCCCCACCCAACCCTTCTCGGAATTGAGCTTCCGGCCACCCGGCATGCTGACGGACGCGCAGATGTGGGGCAGCACGATGTTCGACCAGCTCGCCTGCCGTATCAAGTTCAAGCGTCTCCGTTACGAAGGGCCGTTCACGCCGCCTTCGGAGCAAGGCACGCTGGTGTTCCCGGGTGATTTCGGCATGTTCGAGTGGGGCGGAATTGCCGTCGATCCACAGCGACAGATCGCGATCGCAAACCCTCAATCGATTCCGTTCATTTCCCGCCTGGTGCCGCGTGGAAGAGATAATCCGGCCGCGCCGAACGCTGCGCATCCACCCGGCACCGAACTCGGCGTTCAACCGATGTACGGCGCTACCTATGGCGTCGAACTCGGCATCTTCCTGTCGCCGCTCGGCATCCCCTGCCTCGCCCCGCCCTGGGGGAATATCGCGGCCATTGCCCTCAAGACGCACAAGGTGGTGTGGCAACACCGCATCGGCACGATCCGCGATCAGGCCCCTGTCCCGCTTCCGTTCAAGCTGGGCGTTCCCATGCTGGGCGGGCCGATCGTGACCGCGGGAGGCGTCATCTTCATCACGGGGACAATGGATGATTATATCAGGGCATTCGACGTCGGTGATGGCCAGCAGCTCTGGCAGGACCGCCTTCCCGCTGGCGGCCAATCAACGCCGATGACTTACGAGACCGGCGGCAAGCAATACGTAGTGACGGTCGATGGCGGCCACGGCTCGTTCGGCACCAGGCTCGGGGACTACGTGCGGGCCTACGCGCTGCCATGATGTCCGTCGGTCAAGACGGCCTTGCTGCGGTACGTCCCGTCGGCGTCCGGCGGCGCCTGGTCCTGATCTGCGGCCGACGCGGCCGGACGGCTAGCGAGGCCACCAAAGCCACACACGCAGCCATTCCCACAACTGCAAGCCCCTTGCTGATGACCCCAGCCGGTGGAAGCTGCTTCCGCCCCAGCCATCCCCCGTCTACCGACGTGCCGAGCGGCGAGGCTTCGATGATACTTCCCTCGCTGATCGGTGCGCGTCCGGCGCGCGACAGGAGGAATCGGAATGCGCCACCCAACAGATTTTCTGTCAATTTCGGCGCGATGGCATAGGCGATCTGGCCACCGCGCGCGAGCCAGCCGACGGCCACTTCATCGCGCGGCGCGCGAACGAGGCTCAAAAAGGCCTGAGCGACATCTTCTGACTGGTACAGCAGCGGCCCCGGATCGAGCCTCTTCCCGGACATGTTGGCGCCGTGGACGAAGCCCGGCGTATCCACCATCGCCGGGAACACGCCGCAGACATGGATGTTCGGATGCGCGCCGAGTTCCTGGCGCAGGCTCGCCGTGAAACCGCGCAGGCCGAACTTGCTTGCGGAATAGGCCGCCGCAAACGGCGTCGGCACCCAACCCCCCAGCGAGATGTTGTTGATCAGGATGCCTCGGTTCTGGCGGAGAAAAATCGGAAGCACCGCGAAGGCGCCGTGCATCATTCCCAGGAGATTGACTTCAATGGTTCGGCGGTGAAGCGCGAAATCGGCGTCCTGATAGGCGCCGAATACACCGGTGCCGGCGTTATTGATCCAGACGTCGATTCCGCCGAATACATCGTCAACCTGCGCTGCCAATCGCTGCACCGCTTCCGCATCGCTGACATCGGTCTGGACCGCCAAGGCACGGCCTCCCAGCGCCTCGCACTCTGCCGCGAGGCTTGCCAGGATCTCGCCGCGACGTGCGGCAAGCGCCACGCTCGCCCCTTCCTGCGCAAACGCCAGCGCCGCCGCTCGGCCAATTCCGCTGGATGCTCCCGTAATGACGACCCGTGTGCCCGCCATTGGCCGCGGCGAAGATCCTGAGGCATCCATTGGGACAAGCCAGCGCAACGACCGCCGGAGGCGCACGGCCGCATCCGCTTTGAACCAGTCGCCATGCGCGAAGATGACCCGCTCGGGCGCCAGGCGCACGAGCCGTTCGGCCGCGGCCTGTACCGAACGGCCGCCGAGGCGCAACAAGAGCCGAAGATAAATCGGCGCCTTGCCGTCAGGCTTGGCGATGCCGAGCAGGTTTGCGGCGGCCTGATTTGACGCGGAAAGATCATGGGAATCAAGGTTCTGCACGAGGTCCGTCAGGATCAGTGTGCGGCTCCGCTTGTCGAATATCTCCACCTCGGAGAACATCGGGGCATGCACCGAGACTGTCTCAAGTTCGGCGGCCCACTCTCCGGGGGTGGTGTCGCCGACCTCGCGGTCAACGCGAAGTCCGGCCTCTCGCACCTGTTTCCGCGCAGACAGTCCTCGCGCTGTAAAGGTCAACGTTTGCGACAGATGCCTTTGCCAGGCAGGCAGAAACATCCAGTGCGCAACGTTCGGCGCGACCAGATATTTGATTGATCCCAACCGCTCCAGCTCATTGCGCAGAGCAGGCGAATATCGCACCGGCGAGTGCAGCATGAGGTCACCATTCGACAGCCGAATGACCGTCATGCGAACAGGCAGACGCAGACCGGCCGCGCTGATTGGCGCATCGTCCGCGATCCAGATGTCATCTGTCACCCTCGTGAGGGCGGCGGTCGATGAAGCGGCGTCAAATCTGTCCATGAGCGTCTTCCGGTCGGGACCTTGCTCAAATCCCTGACATGACGCTCGTTCCTAGCCAGGGCGGCCCGGCGCAAAAGCTTCGATGACTCAAAGATGTACAGGAGCGAATCCGTTCAGGGGAGCCGCGCAGGTGCCGGCGTCGCAAGTTCGCCACGGCCCCGTTCCCGCCCGTTACCGCCGCATGGCTGAGGCTTCGGACAAAGCCCTGGAACCGGCCTTCGGAGGATCGCCAGGAGAGGTCTGTCCCTTGTCGCCATCGTGTCGGTGTCAAACAGGGGACCGCCTCGCGCGGAAAGACCTCACACTAGGGCAATGGCGCCCGCGAAAGATTGCGGGCGCTCGAAGTGCGGACGATTGCCGCTTTCCCTGACTTCATTTCACAGGAACATTGAAGACTGGCGAACGTCGACTCGCACCAATCGATCATACCCTGGTCGAGGGAGCGTATCACAGGTTAATGCCTGCCCTTTGCCATTTGGGTCAGAGTTGCGGTAGGCGGCGGGCGATCGGATGACCGATGCAGACGGGATTTGCCTTTTCCAAGCTTGCCGATCACCTGGCGAGTATCGGTGACGTGACCGCCGACGACCTCGATCTGCTGGCAGAAATGCCGAGCACGATCGCGCACTTCAGTTCACATCAGGCTATCCTGCGCCACGGCGATGACAGCCATCAATGCTGTCTGCTGCTCCAGGGCTACCTGTCCTGGCAGGACGCCCAGGCCGCAGACGGGCAGATCACATCGATCTCGGTCCCCGGCGACATCGCTGACCTCCAGACCCTCTATCAGCCCCGCATCAATGGCAACCTCATTGCGCTCGGACCTGCCGTGGTCGCGCTGGTGCCGCATCGCTTCTTTCGCGAACTATCGGCGCGCTCGCCCGCGATGTCGCGTACCCTCCTGCTGATGCTGCTTGGCGACCACGCCAGACAGCGCAACTGGGCCGTAAACCTCGGCAGCCGGGACGCCTTGACGCGTGTAGCGCACCTGCTCTGCGAGATCACGACACGCCTGCAGAATGTCGGGCTCGCAAAGGACTTCAGATTGGCTTCGCCGTTCACCCAATCCGACCTCGCGGCGGCCTGCAGCATCTCCCCAGTCCATGTCAATCGCACCATCCGGGAGTTGCGCCGCTGCAACCTGCTGCACTGGCACGGCAAGACCTTGATGATCTCCGACTGGCCCGGACTGGTCCGGCTGGCAGGCTTCGATCCCGCGTATCTAGGCATCCGGCCACCTGATCAAGGCCGCCGACCAGTGCAACTGGAATTGACCAAAGGTGCCGTCGCGTCGGCCAGATGATATTGTGTAACCTTCTGCTCACACCTCACGCGCTCCTGTAAGGCTCTGCGCACTTCCAGAATGACAGCACCCCAATCGCCGGCTGTCTTTTGACGAAACAGGCGCAGGCTCGGATACCAAAACGTACGGCACCCGGATGAAGGCCAGCGCCAGTCGCAATCGGCGTGCAGCAGCACCCAGGCTTCGCATCCGAGTGCTCCCGCGAGGTGTGCGACCATGGTGTCAACGCAAATGACGAGATCGAGCTGACAGAGAAGACGACCGAGAGCCGCGATATCGGGCGTGCTGATGTCGCGAGCGCCGATCTGCGCGAGCTCTTCGGTCGCCGCCTCTCTTTGGAGCGAATAAAGCGCTACGCCAGGAACGGCGAGACGACGCAACAATGCGGGGAGAACAGCGCGCCGCTTATCCCATTGGCCGACCTCCCAGACCAAGCCGACGGCCAGACCTTCGCAGTCGAGCGACACAGGCATGCTTCTCGGCGGCAGCGTCAAATATGGCGCGCTCATCTCGATCTCCTCTCTCCCCACCCTGAGCGCGTGCGGCACCTCCATGATCTCGATGTCCACGTCGAAGTCAGCTTCAGGCGTGCCCGAATGGAGCGCAAGCGCGCAATCGGCGCCTGCCGTGCGCTCGACCAGCGGCAACAGTTCGGGCTGACACCAGACCGTGACACTGCGCGCTATGCCGCGAAGAGGTTGCATGAAACGCAGGAACTGGATCGTGTCGCCGAGCCCGTGATAGCACCGCACGAGCACGTGCTTGTTCGCAAGCGACTCCCCCCGCCAGATTCGCTGAAGGTGACGCGGACCGGTATGCTTGGGCGGGTACCCAGACGTCGCGAGATCTTCGTCATTGATGGCCCAGGCACGCGCAAAATCGCCTGCTCGCATGGCCTCCACCCAGCCGTTCGTCACGTCCCGAGATCCGGCTAGCGACGGACGAATTTGTGGAAGCGGCTCAGCTTTCCGTCCTTGGTCCGGTCCTGGTGCAGGAAGGCAATGCCGGCCTCGTCGAACTTCTCGAAGAACTCATCCCAGCCGATGCGGTCCAGCCCCTCATCCGGCGGATCGAAATCGATGCGCAGGATGCCGGCGTGTCCATCTTCTTCGGTCGCCTTGACCGTCGCCGGCTGCCCACCGCGCTCTTCGATCCATTTGCGGATCGCGGCGTGATCGGTGGTCTGCTGGGCTTCGTTGTTCTGCGTCTTGGACGTCATGTGGCACCTCGCTTGTGCAGGCCCGGCAATGACACGGCCATCGCCGAAGCCATTTGCGATGAAACGCGGGCCGGCAGGATTTGTTCTTCACGCGCGGCGGGGCCGACGCCGGACAACCAGCATCATCTTCTTCATCTTCATCCAGGATGATCTTCGTTCCGTTGATCCGGCTGCGGATCTTATCCCAAGTTAAGCGCGCTGCATTTTTGTTGCCCTGAATCGATGCGCACGCCGGCTCGGCGGCTCCAGCACAGGAACGAACATACCTTCCGACACGTTCGCCGATCTACTTACGCTGATGCCATCGTCTTCCCGGAGGTCTTAGTCCATGCATTCCCGTCTTCAGGACAGGCGCCGCGTGCGCGTCGGCATCGTCGGCGTCGGCAATTGCGCAAGCTCCTTCGTCCAGGGGCTCACCTATTACCGAAACGCCAAATCGAACGAGCCTGTGCCCGGCCTGATGAACGTCGATCTCGGCGGGTATCACATCAGCGACCTCCAGATCGCGTCAGCTTTCGACGTCAACGCCGGCAAGGTCGGACGCGATGTCGCCGACGCCATCTTTGCCAAGCCGAACAACACGCATCGGTTCTCCGATGTCGAACAGACCGGCGTGATCGTTCGGCGCGGCCCGGTCATGGACGGCATCGGGCACTATCTCGAAGATGATGTTCCGGTCGCCGACGTCCCGGAGGCCGATGTTTCGGAGGTCCTGGCGATGTCACGCACCGACGTGCTGGTGTCCTACCTGCCCGTCGGCTCGCAACGCGCAAGTGAATGGTACGCAGCGCGCGCCATCGAAGCCGGCTGTGGCTACGTCAATTGCATCCCCGTTTTCATCGCCTCCAATCCGGACTGGCGGCAGCGGTTCGAGAATGCAGGCCTTCCGATCATCGGCGACGACATCAAGAGCCAGGTCGGCGCAACCATCCTGCACCGCGTGCTCGCCAATTTGTTTCGTGATCGCGGCGTGCGGCTGGACCGCACCTACCAGCTCAACGTCGGCGGCAATACCGATTTCAAGAACATGCTCGAACGAGAGCGGCTGACCTCGAAGAAGATCTCCAAGACTCAGGCGGTCACCAGCCAGTTCGACGTTCCGATCGATCCCGACAACATCCATGTCGGGCCGAGCGATCACGTGCCCTGGCTGACCGATCGCAAGCTCGCTTTCATCCGGCTCGAAGGCACGACATTCGGCGGCGTGCCGCTGAGCGCCGAAGTCAAGCTCGAAGTGTGGGACTCCCCGAACTCCGCGGGCGTCGTGATCGACGCGGTTCGCTGCGCAAAACTTGCCATGGATCGCGGTCAGGGCGGCGCCCTAACCGGTCCCTCCAGCTATTTCATGAAATCGCCGCCGCAGCAGTTCACCGACGAAGAGGCCAGACGGCGAACGCGCGCCTTCATCGACGACAAGGTGTATACCTGATGGCGAGGATCATTCATCTCGTGCGTCACGGTCACCATGCTTTGCTCGGCCGCACGCTATGCGGCCGGATGAATGGCGTCACGCTCGACGACATCGGCTGCGAGGAAATGGCGCGCTGTGCAATCACGATCAGCCCGTGGCCAGCCTTGATCCAGTCGAGCCCGCAGCGGCGCTGCATGCAATCAGCCTCCATTCTGGCGGCGCACTTCGGACTGCCGATCGAGATCGTTCCCGCTCTCGACGAGCTCGACTATGGCGAATGGAGCGGCCGGTCCTTCGAGGAGCTCCGTCAGGACCCGCAATGGTCGCGCTGGAACAGGCGACGCGGGGTTAGCCGCCCACCCGGGGGCGAGAGCATGCGGTCGCTCCAGAATCGCGTCGTCGGCCATCTGGAGCAGCTGCGCAACGATCATTCTGCTGGCACCGTCATTGCCGTCAGTCATGCCGAGCCGATCCGTGCGGCGCTCTTGCATTACGCGCGCATGCGGCTTGACGACTTTCTCTCGATCGAAATCGACCCATCCAGCATCTCCACTCTCAGCGTGGACAGCCGCGGGTTCAGGATCACCGGGATCAATCAGCGGGTGCCGGCGTGAAGATCGTCATTTTCGGGCTGACCATCTCCTCCTCCTGGGGCAACGGCCACGCGACCCTGTGGCGCGGCCTCTGCAAGCATCTGACACACCTCGGCCACAGGGTCGTCTTCTACGAGCGCGATGTGCCCTATTACGCAGGCGCCCGCGACTTCAATGAATTGCCGGGCGGCCAGCTGCGGCTGTATTCGAGTTGGGACGAGACCCGCTCCCTCGCCCGCGGCGACGTCGGGGATGCCGATGTCGCGATCGTCACGTCTTATTGTCCCGACGCGATCGCGGCGACCGACCTGATCATGTCGGAAAGACGCGCCGTTCCCGTCTTCTATGATCTGGATACCCCGATCACGCTGGCGCGGCTCATGGAGGGTGGATCCGTTCCTTATATCAGCCCACGGGGCCTACGGGATTTCGCGCTCGTCCTCAGCTTCACCGGCGGGCCCCGCGTTGCCCACGAATTCCGCGACCGGCTCGGCGCCCGCGACATTCGCCCCCTATACGGCCACGTCGATGTCGATATTCATCGCCCGGTGCCGCCCCGACCGCACTACCGCGCAGATCTCTCTTATCTCGGCACCTATTCCGAAGACCGCCAGCGCGGACTTGAAGCGCTGTTCGTCGAACCGGCACGCGCGCGGCAGGACCTGCGCTTCCTGATCGGCGGGGCGCAATATCCTGACGACTTCCCATGGTCGCCCAACATCTACTTCGTGCGGCATCTGCCGCCATCGGAGCATGCGCCTTTCTTTGCGTCCTCCCGCTTGACCCTCAACGTCACACGCAGAGCCATGGCGGAGATGGGCTGGTGCCCCTCCGGCCGTCTGTTCGAGGCGGCTGCCTGTGGCGTCCCGCTCCTGAGCGACGACTGGCCGGGTATCGAAGAGTTCTTCGCGCCTAGCAGGGAGATCCTGATCGCCCGCGACGCGCAGGACACATTGGCGGCATTGGCGATGCCGAGCGCCGAGCTCCAATCCATCGCTAGATGCGCCTATGAACGGACATTGGATCAGCACACATCCGACAAACGCGCGCGCGAGCTGGTGTCGCTGCTCGAGCAGGCGGCGTCCAGCGGCACGCATCGCCAGCAATCCGAGGAGGCCTGACCATGTGGGGCATCGTTCCGGCCGCAGGCCGCGGCAGCCGCATCCAACCGCTGGCGTTCTCCAAGGAGCTGCTGCCCGTCGGCAGCCGGCGCGACGACGGCACGGAGCGCCCCTGCGCGGTCTCCGAGTATCTCCTGGAGCGCCTCATCCTCGGCGGAGCGGACAAGATCTGCTTCGTCATTTCGCCGGGCAAATCCGACATTCTGGAATATTTCGGCGATCACTACGGCAGCGCTCAGCTCGCCTATGTGGTCCAGCCCGACGCATCCGGCTTATGCGACGCCGTCTTCCGGGCCGGCACCGTGGTCGGACATGACGAGCACGTCGTCGTCGGCCTGCCCGATACCGTGTGGTTTCCAAAGGCCGCCTTGCAGGCTCTGCCCGATGCCGACCTCTCCTTCCTCCTCTTCCCAGTCGAGCGCCCGGAATTCTTCGACGCCGTCGTGGTCGAGGGAGACAGCGTGCGGGAGATCCAGGTCAAGCAGCCGACCCCAACTTCGCGGTGGATCTGGGGCGCTTTCAGGATGTCGGCCACCGGCTTCCGCGAATTGCATGCGCTCTGGAACGCGCGAGACCGGCGAGACGAATATTTTGGGACTTTGGTCAATGCCTACCTCCAGGCAGGCGGCGTCGGCATCGGGATCAAGGCGGGGGAGTCCTATGTCGATGTCGGAACCGTCGACGGCTATCGCAAGGCTATGGCTCTTCTCGCGGACAGCGCCGGCGTTGACGGCCGGTCGAGGTTGCGGGTCGGCACCTCGTCGGATGGAGCTCGACCGATCCCCGCGATGGACAACGGAGCGACTGCATGACGAGAGCGCTACTTACGCGCGAGGAAATTCGCAAGCGCGTCGATGCGCTCGGGCCGTGGTTTCACAATCTCGACCTGAACGGCGTGCCGACCGCCCCCGCCCACTTCCTTGGCGACTATCCCAGCGTGAAATGGCGGCGATTTTCCGGAATCATTCCGGACCGCCTCGAAGGCAAGACCGTGCTCGATATCGGCTGCAACGCCGGCTTTTACGCCATGGAGATGAAGCAGCGGGGCGCCGAGCGCGTGCTTGGACTAGACACCGACGAGGAGTACCTGGCGCAGGCGCGCTTTGCCGCCGAAGTGAAAGGCCTCAGGATCGAATTCCGCAAGATGTCGGCCTATGATGTCGGGCAGCTCCGCGAGAAGTTCGATCTGGTGATCTTCATGGGCGTGCTCTACCACCTGCGCCATCCGCTTCTGGCGCTGGATCTCATCCACGAGTACGTCGCCAAGGACCTCCTCCTGTTCCAGTCGATGCAGCGCGGCGACAGTCACGTCGACGCGATCGAGAAGAACTACGATTTCTGGACCACCGACCAGTTCGATTCCGCCGGCTATCCCAAACTGCACTTCATCGAGCACAAATACGCCGACGACCCCACCAATTGGTGGGTCCCGAACCGGGCCTGCGTCGAGGCCATGCTGCGCAGCGCCGGCTTTGCCATCACTGCGCATCCCGAAGAGGAGGTCTATCTCTGCGAGCGAACGGAGCGCCCCCAGGCCGATGGACCCGTCTATCCTTGCCGGAGCACAAGCCGATGATCGAGGCTGCCAAGATCTGGAACGAGCCGAACAACAAGTCGCATTGGAATCTCCTGATCGATCCGGATTGGGCGATGTTCGCGAACTTGGCCATTGCTGCCGGCAAATCGATCCGCAGTGCACGGCCGGCATTGCCAATCGTGCTCGGCGGCATCTCGCCGATTGATCCGTCCTTCATGCGCAACATGCAGAGCCGCGGCGTGCTCGACAATTTCGATGCAGTCGCCGTGCATGGCTTTCCGCTCGACTGGAATCTGTGGCAGATCGGCGACTGGCCGGCCAAGATCGAGGAGATCAAGGCGGTCACCACCCTGCCTGTCTGGGTGACGGAGGTCGGCGTCTCCTCGTTCGGCGCCGAAGAGGTGCAAGCCTGGGGCCTGTCGCGCACAGCCGAACTCCTGATCGGCCGTGCCCCGCGCATCCATTGGTACAGCCTCTACGACCTTCCCTCCGCCTGGGAAGCAACGACACGGCACAAGGAAGCCGAAGGCTCCTCGTATTACAGGCATTTCCACATGGGCCTGCTGCGCGAGGACGGCACGCCAAAGGCGGCGGCCGATCAGTTTGGCATCTATGCGCCTGCAATGGGTCTGTGCCAGTGGTTCCACTTCGAGGATCATCGCCTCGACGACGCCGTGCACTGGATGCGCCGTCTCGGCGTGACCCATCTCAGGACAGGTCTTTCATGGGCCGACAGCTTCCGTTCTAATGCGCTCGCATGGTTCGACCGCCAGATGGAGGCGCTGGCGGAATTTCAGGTCACGGTGACGTTCTGCTTCACGCCCGAGCATCGGGGCATCGAGCCGCATCACACCAGCCCGCCACTCGACGTCAATGAATTTGCCGATTTCTGCGCATCGATGGTCGATCGCTACTGCACGAAGACGGGTGCTGCATCCTCCGCAACGTCCGCCAATCCCCCTATAAGGGAACCGACATGCGTGCCCTGATCCTGGTGATGGACTCCGTCGGCATCGGCGGCGCGCCCGATGCCGCTCGCTATGGCGACGATGGCGCCGACACTGTCGGCCACATCGCTGAAGCCTGCATGGCCGGTAGCGCCGACAGCGCCGCCCGCGAGGGTCCGCTCCGGCTTCCCAACCTCGTCGCGCTCGGCCTCGGCCAAGCCTGCCGCCTCGCCACGGGGCGCGTGCCGCCGGGGCTGGACGATCGGGTCGAGCACCGGCAATTTGGGTGCGCAAGCGAGATCTCGAAAGGCAAGGACACCCCGTCAGGTCATTGGGAGATCTCCGGAGTGCCCGTACCGTTCGAATGGGGCTATTTCCCTCGAACGATGCCCTGCTTCCCCGCGGATCTGACTAAGGCCTTCTGCGAGCAAGCCGGATTGCCCGGCATCCTCGGGGATTGTCACGCCTCCGGCACGGAGATCATCGCCGAGTTCGGCGAGCGCCACATGCGAACGGGAATGCCGATCTGCTACACCTCAGCCGACAGCGTGTTCCAGATCGCAGCGCATGAGGAGACCTTCGGGCTCGAACGTCTGTATGAGATTTGCGCGATCGCAAGGCGACTGATCGATCCCTTCAACATCGGCCGCGTCATTGCCCGGCCATTCGTCGGCACCAGTGCGAGCGACTTCAGGCGCACCGTACACCGGCGCGACTATTCGGTGCCGCCGCCCGGGCGAACCATCTTAGATCTCGCTGAAAGCGCCGGCCGTGACATCGTGACGATCGGCAAGATCGACGATATCTTCGCTCATCGGGCAACCGGGCGAAACATGCGCGGCGACGGCAATGACGGGTTGTTCGACGCCTCGCTCAAGGGGCTGGCCAGCCTTACGGATGGAGGACTGCTGTTCGCCAACTTCATCGACTTCGACACCCTCTACGGCCATCGCCGCGACGTCGCGGGCTATGCCGCGGCACTCGAAGTCTTCGATGACCGTCTTCCCGAGCTACTGTCACGTCTGCGGAGCGACGATCTTCTGATCATCACTGCCGACCATGGCTGCGATCCGACCTGGAGGGGCACCGACCACACCCGCGAACAGGTGCCGATCCTGGTCCGGACGACGCAATCATCTGCTCCGATCGGCCGGCGTGCCGGCTTTGCCGATATCGGCGCCACCGCGGCAAGGCATCTGGACCTGCCGGAACCGCTGCACGGCGCGCACTTCTAGCGGGCAGCAGGGCTGGGGATTCACCTAGGTTATTGATCCAGGTTAGAGAAATATTCGTTTGTACAATTTCGAGGAACGAACATTCCTTGCATCGCTTCTGACTCCAAACGTGACTGGCGTGCAGGTCGTCCGACCAGACAGTAAGGCGCGCTTCAGCTCCCATCATCGGTCGATTTCCCAAGGGATCGATCTTACGGCGGCACGGAGTGGTGCATGACGCGGGTATTAATCACTGGAGGCGCGGGATTCATCGGCTCGCATGCAACCGACATGCTGCTCGCTGCCGGTTATGAGGTCCGGCTGCTCGACAATCTTTCGCCGCAGGTCCACGGCGGCAACCGCCAGCGCCCGTCCTATCTCGCCGATGAGGCCGAGCTCGTCGTTGGCGACATCACTGACAGCGTTGCGGTCGAACATGCCTTGCGCAGGGCCGACATGGTCCTGCATCTCGCTTCCGCCGTCGGCGTCGGCCAGAGCATGTACGACATCGAGCCTTTTGTGCGGACCAACGAGCTCGGCACAGCGGTGCTGCTCCAGGCGCTGTCGAGGCGCCCAGTCGAACGGCTGGTGGTCGCCTCCTCCATGAGCATCTACGGCGAGGGCCTCTATCGCAGGCCCGATCAAAGCGTCGTCGCCTGCGACGAACGGCCGATCGAGCAGCTGCGCAGAGGGGAATGGGAGTTGCGCGACAGTGCGGGTCACCCACTCGTCCCCGTGGCGACCCCGGAGAGCAAGCTGCCATCACTGAGCTCGGTCTACGCATTGAACAAGTTTGCGCAGGAGCGCATGTGCCTGATCACAGGCAAGGCTTACGGCATCCCGACCCTGGCGCTGCGCTTCTTCAACGTGTTCGGTCCCCGTCAGGCCCTGTCAAATCCCTATACCGGCGTACTCGCTATCTTCGCCGCGCGGCTCCTCAACGGTCGGCCGCCGCTTGTTTTCGAGGACGGCGAGCAACGGCGCGATTTTGTTCACGTGCACGACGTCGCCCGCGCCTGCCGCATCGCGCTGCAAGTGGAGCAGGCGCAGGACGTCTTCAACGTGGGCTCGGGCCAAAGCCGGACCATTCTGTCGGTCGCCGAGGACCTCGCCGAGGTCATGGGCCGGAGCGACATCGCGCCCGAGATCACGCGGAAATACCGCGCCGGCGACATCAGGCACTGCTTCGCAGATATCGGCAAATCGCGCGACCTTCTCGGCTTCGAGCCGCATGTGGCTTTCAGAGACGGCCTGGAGGAGCTCGCGGAATATCTCGCAGACCAGATCGCCGACGACCAGGCCGAGCGGGCGACCCAGGAGCTGCTGCAACGAGGATTGGTTGCGTGATGAATGAGCGAGACAATAGGCCGGTTCTGATCACAGGCGGCTGCGGCTTCATCGGTTGCAATCTTGCCGACCGGCTGGCGGAGCGCGGCGAGCGCGTATTGGTGCTGGACAACTTGGCCCGCGCCGGCGTGCGCGAGAACGCGCAATGGCTGAAATCCAGGCATCGCGACCTCATCACCATAGCGGTGGCCGACATTCGTGAGCCGATCCCGGTGATCGATGCCGTGCGTGAGGCCCGCGCGGTGCTGCATTTGGCGGCTCAGGTCGCGGTCACGGGCAGCGTGAGCGATCCCGCCGCCGATTTCGAGATCAACGCGCGCGGCACCCTGAACGTGCTTGAAGCGGTTCGGCTGCACAACAGCACCGCCCCGGTCGTGTTCGCCTCCACCAACAAGGTCTATGGCCGCCTGATCGAGGACAGCGAGATCGCACTCACCGGCCGCCGTTATACGCCCACCAGCGACTTGCTGGCAGAAGGCGTCTCCGAGAACGCTGCGCTCGATTTCTACAGCCCCTATGGCTGTTCGAAAGGGACGGCGGATCAGTATGTCCACGACTATGCGCGGGTTTACGGGCTCCAGACCGTGGTGATGCGCATGAGCTGCATCTATGGGCCGCGCCAGTTCGGCACCGAGGACCAGGGCTGGATCGCACATTTCCTGCTGAGCGCCATCCGCGGCAAACCACTGACGATCTACGGCGATGGTTATCAGGTCCGCGACGCGCTGCATGTGTCGGATGCAGCCTCTGCCTGGCTCGCAGTACTCGACCGGATCTCGCTAGCGCGTGGACGCGTGTTCAATCTCGGCGGCGGACCAGCCAATGCGGTCAGCCTCTTGGAATTGATCGACCACATTGCCGAACTGACCGGCCATCAGGTCACATTCCGCTTTGCCGATTGGCGTCCGGGCGATCAGCCTTGGTACGTCACCGACACCCGCGCGCTGTCTACCGCCCTCGGATGGGCACCGCAGGTGTCGGTCGCCGAGGGCCTTCGCTCGCTTCACGCTTGGCTGGACAGCCGCTTCGGAACAACTCGGGGCAACCGCGAGGCTCTCGCATGACGCGCGTCGCCCTGATCAATCCGAATTGGGATTTTGGCGGCAGCATCTATTTCGGCTGCCGGTCCCCCCACCTTCCGCTCGAGCTCGGCATCGCCGAGCATTATTTGAAAGCGGCCGGGCACCGCACGCTGCTGCTCGATGCGCACATGTTCGATCTGTCATTCCGGGACGTCGAGGCTGAGCTGCGCGCCTTCGAGCCTGACCTGATCGTCATCACGACGGCACCGACGTACCTGTTCTGGCGCTGCGCACCGCCGGAGCTGCGCGTTCCGCAGGAGCTTGCACTGGCGGTACGGGATCTTGCACCGGTCTTGGTCGCCGTTGGGCCGCACGGCTCGACCACGCCGCGAGCGGCCCTGAAGAAGCTCGCGGTCGATATTATCGTCATGGGTGAGTGCGAAGCATCTTTGCTGCGGCTGGCCAACGGGGAGCGGGACTTCCCCGGCCTGTGCTTGGCGGACGGCGCCACGGTCCGGGTCAATGGCGGCCCGCAGGCGGTCGACTTTAAGGATCAGCCAGCGCTCGACTGGCCGGACGAGATGATCCGGCGGCATCATCACCACCATCATCGCTTCGAGGCCGAACCGGTGGGTCCCGGCGCGGAGGTCGAGGCGTCGCGGGGATGCCCTTACAATTGTACGTTCTGCGCCAAGGAGAATTTCCGCAACGCCTACCGCAAACGGCCACCCTCGATCATTCTCGACGAGATTGATCGGCTGCGCGGCCAAGGCGTCGAATATGTCTACTTCATCGACGAAATCTTCCTTCCGAACCCAGAACTTCTGGAAGGGCTGAGTACGCGCGGCCTCAAATTCGGTGTCCAGACCCGCATCGATCTCTGGAAGCCGGACATGCTCGCCTTGCTGGGTCGCGCAGGCTGCGTCTCGATCGAGGCTGGCATCGAAAGTCTCACCGTCGAGGGCCGCGCGGCACTCGCCAAGAACTGCAAGATGACCACCGACCAGCTCGCCGACCGCCTGGTCGAAGCCCGACGCTACGTCCCCTTCGTGCAGGCCAATCTGATCGAGCTCCCCGAGGACGACGATCCCGTAGTGCAGCGCTGGCGCCGCAAGATGCAGGATGCCGGCATCTGGGCGAACGACCCGGTCCCGCTCTATCCCTACCCCGGCTCGCCGGACTACCGAAAGCTGTGGGGCGAGGCCGACGACTTCGCCTGGGAGCGCGCGCATCAGCACTATCTTGGAATGTTCGACCAGTTCAGCGACGTGCAGAACGATCGGCCGGTCCCGCTCGACGCCCTCGAACATCCGGTGGCGCCATGAGCCGCGGTTCCGACATCAGGATCCTGATGACGACCGACACTGTGGGCGGCGTGTGGACCTATTCCTGCTCACTCGCCTCGAGCCTTGCCGCCGCGGGCGCCCACTTGACGCTGGCGACGATGGGTCCATCCGCGCGCGCGGACCAGCGCGAGATGCTGCACGGCTCGGGGGTCCGCCTCATCGAAACCGACCTCGCTTTGGAATGGCAGGACCCGGAAGGGCGTGACCTCCTCAACGCCACGCGTGTCCTTCTAGGGCTCGAAGCACGGTTCAGGCCGGACATTGTCCACCTCAACAATTTCCGGGAGGCAACCCTGTCGTGGCGTGCGCCAACCGTTCTCGTGGCGCACTCCTGCGTCAACTCATGGGCGCTGGCCTGTCGGGATACGACCTGGCTCGGCGAGCCCCGTTGGGCGCGTTATACGGAACGGGTGGCCGCGGCGCTCAACAGCACGCAAGCTTGGGTCTGCCCGAGCCGGTCGTTCCACGATGACATCATGGAGATCTATCGGCCACGGTCTCCCGGCGCCGTGATCTGGAACGGGATTACTGCTGGGGACCTCTCAACTCGAAAGCAGGAGCTGATCTTCGCGGCCGGCCGGCTGTGGGATCATGCCAAGAACATCGGAGTATTGGCTGCGGCTGCACCGGATCTGGATTGGCCGGTTCAGGTCGCAGGACCCGCTGAAGCAGATCCGTCCGTGGGCGTCACTTGGCTTGGGCAATTGCCGCACAGCGCCTTGCGCGGACATCTCCAGCGCGCGGCGATCTTTGCAAGCCCAGCACTTTATGAGCCGTTCGGCCTCTCCGTTTTGGAGGCAGCCGCCGCCGGCTGCGCGCTCGTGCTGTCGGACATCCCGACGTTCCGGGAATTGTGGAGCGGAGCCGCGCTGTTTTTCCATCCCTGCGATAGTCAGGCGTTGCACCGAGCTCTCGCAGAACTTTGTGCGGACGATCTCGAAAGAGCACGGCTGCAACGCGCCGCCTACGAGCGTTCCCTGACCTATTCGCTGTCGCGGACGACCGGCGCTTATCTGAAGCTCTACGAAGGGCTGCTCGCTGCCAACCGCACGACACCTCAAGCCGGCCAGATCGAGGTGCGCGCATGAAATGCGTCCTGTTCTACCACGCATTCACCTCCTGCTGGAACAATGGCAACGCTCATTTCCTGCGCGGCTACGCCCGCGAGCTGCATGCGCTTGGTCACGAGGTCGTCGTTTTCGAGCCGATCGACGGCTGGAGTCGGTTGAATGCCATCCGCGAGAGCGGCAGCGAGGTCCTGCAAGAGATCGGACAGCTCTTCCCAGGCATTTCCATTCGTCGCTATGATGCCTCGCTCGATCTCGACGAAGCGCTCGATGGCGCCCATCTCGTCGTCGCGCACGAATGGAACTCGCCCGATGTGATCGAGCAGATCGGGCATAGGCGCGCGCACGGCGCTCCCTTCACATTATTGTTCCACGATACCCATCATCGTGCGATTACAGCGCCGGACGAACTTGCACAATTTGACCTCGATGCATTCGACGGCGTGCTCGCCTTCGGCGAGGTGCTTCGCCAGATCTACGTGAAGCTCGGCTGGGCCGACCGGGCCTATACCTGGCACGAAGCCGCCGACGTCGCCTTGTACCACCCGCTGCCGAATGTCGAACGTACCGACGATCTGGTCTGGATCGGCAATTGGGGCGACGGCGAACGCAGCACTGAGCTCAACGAATTCCTGGTCGAGCCTGTTGCCGAGCTGAATTTGCGCGCGAGCGTCTATGGCGTGCGTTACTCGGATGCCGCCCTCCAGACCATCCGGGCCACAGGTATCCGCCACGGCGGCTGGCTGCCTGCGCATTGGGCTCCGGTTGCATTCGCCGGCGCGCGCGCGACCGTCCATGTCCCGCGCGGGCCCTATGTACGGTCGCTTCCGGGCATCCCTACCATCCGTGTGTTCGAGGCCCTCGCCTGCGGCATTCCTCTGCTTTCAGCGCCGTGGTCCGATGTGGAAAGCCTGTTTCCGGACGGCGCTTATCTCCAGGCGGCCAATGGCGCGGAGATGAAGCGCGCGCTCCGCGCCGTTCTCGATGATCGGGAGCTGTCTTCCGCGATGGTGGAGACCGGCCTTCGGACCATCCAGGAGCGCCATACCTGCCGTCACCGCGCACAACAGCTTGTGGGCATCGTCGAGGCCATTCGCGCCTCCGATGGCTCGTCACAGCCGCTACGTTACATCGGAGCCTCCGCATGAAGATCTGCTTCTTCGGATCCAGCCTTGTCTCCTCCTACTGGAACGGCGCCGCCACCTATTATCGCGGCATGCTCAAGCAGATTGCGGCGCTCGGACACGACGTCACCTTCTTCGAGCCTGACGCCTTCGAGCGTCAGGCCCATCGCGACATCGACGACCCCGACTGGGCCAGGGTCGTCGTCTACCCCGCGACCGCCGACGGCTGGCGCGGCTCGCTCGATGCGGCCGCGCGATCGGCCGACATGCTGATCAAGGCCAGCGGCGTCGGCGTCTTCGATCAGGAGCTGGAGACCGCCGTTGCTGCCTTACCCTCCCGAACCATGCGCATCTACTGGGATGTCGATGCTCCCGCCACGCTCGAAGCGATGGCAAACGATCCGGAGCATCATCTGCGCCGTGCGATTCCATCCTACGACATGGTCTTGACCTACGGCGGCGGCGATGGCGTCGTATCGGCCTACCGCGCTATTGGCGCGCGAGACTGCGTTCCGATCTACAACGCCCTCGACCCCGAAACGCATTTTCCATCGCCGCCCAAGCCGGACTTCACCTGCGATCTCAGCCTGCTGGCAAATCGCCTGCCTGATCGCGAGCAGCGCGTCGAGCACTTCTTCCTCGACATCGCGCGCCAGTTGCCGGACAAGACGTTCGTTCTCGGCGGCTCCGGCTGGGAGACCAAGGATACGTCCCGCAACCTCCGAAAGGTCGGGCATGTCGGCACCGGCGAGCACAACGCATTCTTCGGCTCCGGCCTTGCCACGCTCAACGTCAATCGCGACAGCATGGCGCGCTACGGATTCTCGCCGCCGACGCGGGTATTCGAGGCGATCGGCGCAGGCGCCTGCTTGATCACCGATCATTGGGTCGGCATCGACCATTTCCTCGAGCCGGATCGCGAAGTGCTGGTGGCCGCGAATGGAGCCGAGATTGCCGGCCATCTCGGCGCCCTCAGCCCTGATCGGGCCGCCGCGATCGCCAGCCGCGCCCGCGCGCACATTCTCAGCCAACACACCTACCGGCATCGCGCCCGCCAATTCAACGATCTCTTCGTCGGAAGCAGCTCGCACATCGAGGCAGCAGAATGAACCTTAGCATCGTCGTCGTCGGTCTTTCGGTCACGTCATCATGGGGCAATGGTCACGCCACGACCTATCGCGCCCTGATCGAGGCCCTCGCGCGACGAGGCCACCATGTCACCTTCCTGGAGCGCGACGTCGCCTGGTATCGCGAGCATCGCGATCTCACCAAGCCGTCGTCATGGACTGTCGAGCTCTACCAATCACTGAAGGATGTCCCTCGTCGCTTCGGAAAGCTGATCCGGGACGCCGACCTCGTCATCATCGGCTCCTATGTGCCCGACGGTATCGCCATCTCCGAATGGATCACGAGCCAGGCGCGAGGGATCACCGCCTTCTACGACATCGACACGCCGGTGACGCTGGCGAGACTCGACCGGGGCCTCGACTATCTCTCCGCTGCGATGATCCCGCGTTTCGACCTCTATCTATCGTTCACCGGTGGCCCGGTGCCCGACATGATCGAGGCGCGTTACGGCAGCCCGATGGCACGGGTTCTCTATTGCAGCGCCGACGCGGACGCCTACGTCCCGCAACAGGCCCAGACGAAATGGGCGCTGGGCTACCTCGGGACTTATAGCGAGGACCGGCAGCCCGTCCTTGAACAATTGCTGTTGTCCCCGGCGCGGATGCTGCCGTCCGAGCAATTCGCCGTCGCGGGCGCGCAATATCCTGAACATATCGCCTGGCCCGACAATGTCATGCGGATCGAGCACCTCGCGCCAAAGCAGCACCCGATGTTTTACGCGGAGCAGCGGTTCGCCCTGAATGCGACCCGCGCCGACATGCGCGCGCTGGGCTTCTCGCCGAGCGTTCGGCTGTTCGAAGCTGCCGCCTGCGGCACGCCCGTGATTTCCGACCGATGGCCGGGGATCGAGACCATCTTCGAGCCGTCGCGGGAAATCTTGCTGGCCTCAACGGCGCGCGACGTCATCGAGATCCTGCGCGACATGCCCGAGGAACGTCGACGCACTATCGCCGAGAGCGCGCGCCGCCGCGTTCTGACCGATCACACCTCCGACCATCGAGCCCGCCAGTTGGAGGTCTACTGCGCCGAAGCAACCGCGCGCCGCCGCCGTAAATCGGCGCGGCTACCGGCTGGCCGACCGGTTCAAGTCGCCGAACTCTGAGGGAGCTTGCCATGACACTCCAGACCCGAATTCCCACGCTCCGTCGCTCGCCGACAGTGCTCATCGCCGGCGGCGCCGGCTTCATCGGCTCTCATCTCTGCGATTCGCTTCTGCAACGCGGCAACAGGGTGATCTGCCTCGACAACCTGTTCACGGGCACAATCGACAATATCAGGCCGCTGCTGAACCATCCGAACTTTCGCTTCATCGAGCATGATGTGCGCGAGGAGATCGAGATCGACGACGAGATCGACCGGGTCTACAGTCTCGCCTGCCCCGCCTCACCCCGGCATTACCAGAAGGATCCGGTCGGCACGATGAAGACATGCGTGCTCGGCACCATCAATTTGCTCGAGCTCGCCCGCCGCAAGGGCGCCCGCGTCCTGCAGGCCTCGACGAGCGAAGTATACGGCGATCCGGAGGTGCATCCACAGCCGGAATCCTATCTTGGCAACGTCAACCCGATCGGGCCGCGGGCCTGCTACGACGAGGGCAAACGCGCCGCCGAGACGCTGATGTTCGACTACCACCGCACGCACGGAACCGAGATTAAGGTCGCGCGCATCTTCAACACCTATGGCCCGCGCATGCTGGAGAACGATGGCCGTGTCGTCTCCAATTTCATCGTGCAGGCGCTGCGCGGCGAGCCGATCACGATCTATGGCGGCGGCACGCAGACAAGGAGTTTCTGCTTCGTCGACGATCTGGTGCGGGGCCTTCAGCTGCTGATGGAAAGCCCGGCCTCGGTAACCGGCCCCTGCAACCTCGGCAATCCGCACGAGGTCACGATCGAGGCCATAGCCCGGGAGGTCCTGACGTACACGGAGTCGGCCTCCCCACTCCGCTTCGTGGCGCTGCCGAAGGACGATCCGAAGCGTCGCAAGCCGGTCATCGACACCGCCGCGCAACTTCTGGGATGGCGTCCGCGCGTAGCGCTGAAGGACGGTCTTCAGGCGACGATCGCCTATTTCGCGTTGCGCGTCGCGGATGAGTCACCGACGCTGGTGCCGGCTCTTGCACGGCGAAAGAGAGGTCCGACGCGCGGCATGCTCAAGATTGCGGATTAAGATCAACGCGCTTCTCGTTGGATCGGATCCCAGTTGAGAAGCGGACATCCGCTCAGCCGATCAAAGTCAATTATCCACGCGGCTCAGCCGAGCTGGGAGGCGAAGCCATGGAATGGTGGGCGCACCAGGGCTCGAATCTGGGACCCGCTGATTAAGAGATAGCAACCGGTTGAAGACCATCAATGACTTGCCGATCGCGTCCCGGGGATCGTCTGGCAGAATATGGGCATCGCCGCGCATTCATGGCCGTCTTTCCACCAGTGTTGGTCCGATCGGTCAGAAAACTTTCCTGAAGCAGTTCGATACTGTCACTGAGTGATTCAGAGCGCGTTTGCAGGCGTCTTGCGCTTCTCTAATCGTGGTCGAAGAGCTCGTTCGGAGAGCGTTCCCTGGCGAGGACACTCTTCTGCCCTCGCGCAGCCTGCTCGCGACAAAGTTTGATGCGATCGGTTGTGATGTCCGCGGCGGCCTTGCCGAGCGCCAGCTGAAGCCAGAGGCATAGGATCTCCGCTACAGCGTGCGGCTGTGGGTCCTGCGCATGCTCACCATCCATCATAGGAACCATATCTGTGGCGGCCGGTTGGCTTGCCATTGAGCTGTCACTCTGCAGAGCAGCTCGACAAACCGGCATGAGTCCTAGGCCGAGCATCCGTCGGGGACCAATCCCATGATGGACCACGCGACCAGAGTTGGTAATCGGTTGTTAGCAGCGTTGCCGCCAGCAGATTTTGCTTTGCTTGCGCCTCATTTGCGGAAAGTCGAGATCGAGCGCGATTCCGTGCTGGCCCGATCGGGCGACCGGGTCGAACATCTCCTCTTCCCCCTGAGCGGCGCGATCGCCGCTATCATGGCGCTGCCGAACGGCCAGACAGTTGCCACAGCGATCATCGGCCACGAGGGGGCTGTGGGCCTGACGTCAGCGCTCGGCGCATCCAATTCGCCCGCGACGGCAGTCGTTCGCATACCAGGGTTCGCGCTGCAGATCTCGGCGGTGCAATTTCTGGCAGCGCAACATCGCAGCCCTCCAATCACATCCATGGTGCAGGTCTTCACGAGATCGTTGTTGACGCAGCTTCAGCACGAGGCCGCCTGCAATGCACTGCATTCCGTCGAAGCCCGCCTGGCGCGCTGGCTGCTTCACATTCACGACCGGGCGAATGGAGGCGATCTCCTCCCGCTGACCCAGGAAACATTATCGGAATTGCTGGGCGTCCGCCGCACCACCGTCACACATGTCGTAAGCACAATGCGCGCCTCAAGAGCTCTGAAATCCAATCGGCGCGGCCAGCTCGAGATTGATCGGCCGCGGCTCGAAGCCGTGGCATGCGAGTGCTACAAGGTCATGAGCCGCAAAATCGATCGGATAGTTTCGCAGGGCGCGGTCGGACTCGTTCATGGGGCGCCAGCGCGGCGGGCCTCCCATTCGCCCGGTAGCCGAGTAGCCGGGACAGGCTCGTAGAGCCGGTTCACTTTCGCGAACCAGTCGCGTGTAGCTTCGCAATTCGGCAAAAGTGCGCGGGTCTGTCGTTACAAACGCCCACTCCTGCGCGGAAGCGAGCTCAGAAAATTGGCAGCTTAGGGGCCGCGCCCTCGACCGAAGCCGACCATAGATTGCTCAGGTGCGCTTTCGGCCACACTTTCCAGCATGCCGGAGCAAAGGCCCGGGCATTGCTGGCCGTACGGCGACCCATAGCGCTCATGCATGGGCTAAGAAGACTCCTACCGGTTGGATTCGATTGCGCTCGAGATCCGAGCATCAGCCCTGGGGCAATCGGCCTTGCGCTTTTCCTTGTTCTCTTCGTCGGCGCAATCGACCCCGCCATCCGCGCTTGGAGTTCCAGAGCTACCGCCGGTCGCGAACGGCCCTTTGCCATCGGCTCCGCCACCACCGGACCCGCCGCTACCGCCGCCACCGCCGGATGTCCCTCCGGCACGAGATGATCGAGCGGGGCCACCGCCAGCTGCTCCACCGCCCCCAGATGACCCTCCGCTCGAGTTCCCCGGCCCCGCCGCGGACGACCGATCGTTGTCGAAGAACGACTGGCCCCTGTCGTTCTGCCTCTCCGCGTGCAGGCCGCCTGACCTTGCAATGGCTTTTGAGGTCAGGGAAGTGGACAGAAGCAGGGTCATGACGGGGGGCGTCACGGCTGCAAATCTTCCGCAGGTTTTCAAAAACGCCCGCCGGTCGTCATCTTCATTACCATCCCGGGTCACGAAGCGCTCTCCTCGATTTAAAATTTTAAATACCTTATTATATATTAAATACGCTTTCAACCAGGGAATGTTCCTTGCCCGGCGGGAGTTACTGAACGTGCGTCGCTCCGACAGAACGGCTCCAAATTCCGTGTTTTCCTCTCGGCGCGCCCGCGCATTGCGGCTTGCTGCGCGAATTGAGTTGCGCCTCAGCATTTAATATAGTTAATTTGTGTTTAACTGGCCGAGCGCGAGTTCGGCTGCAATGGATCATTGCGATGCCACTGCAATTCCACCGGTCCGTCCGGGACATGGAGATCTGGAGCGCGAGCAGCCACGGCTTCTCGTTCGTGATCAGTTTTGAAAGCCCTGGAGGTTCGGGCTTTCACGGACGCTCCGGCTACTTGGCGAGTTGGCGTCCGCTCCACAAGAACCAAGCCGCAATCAAGATTGGCGGCTCGCCCTTTGGAACATTAGCCGAGGCCGAAGGGGCTTGCCGCAATATGATTGAGCATCTGGCGCCACCATAGCGCGCCCCCGCGCACGAGCACGGCAGACGTCCTCGTCACTTCACGCTGGCCGGATCCTGACGCAACAGATCCGGGGGATCCGGCTCACGTGGCGCTGTATGCAGCTCGTTTCGCGAAATCGCCAATGCCGCGAGAACTGTACGATTGCTGACATCCAGCTTCTGGAAGATGTGATGAAGGTGGACTTTGATCGTACCGTCGGCAATATTCAAGCGACGCCCAATCTCCTTATTCGATAGCCCCTCCGACACGAGCCGCATGATCTGGCGCTCCCGGCCCGTCAGTTGTGTCAGCGGCCTCTTCTCACCAGCACGGGGCTCCTGGTTGCCGTTCCCGGTGCTCGACAAGCCTGCTGCTACGCCTTGGGCAGCCTTCCGCAGGGTTGCGACCAGCATCTCCGGATTCGCGTCCTTCGGGAGGATGATGCAGGCGCCGTCCAAGGCCAGCCTCTGTAGCTCACTGTCGCCCGCGATACCCGCGAAGAAGATTATCGGGACACCTGGGCCTACCGTGTTTGCAAGAGCGAGGATCTGCTGTCGGCTGACATCGGGCAGTGCAGCATCGACAAGCGTGATGTCCGGCACAAGAAATCGGATTGCCTCAAGACAGCTTGCACCATCGCTGCACGACGCAACGATCGTAAAATCACGCTGCGTCGCAAGAACGCTCCTGATTCCCTGTAAGACGATCGGGTGTCGATCCGCGATGACAACTCTGATGCGGCGCATGCTTCCCTTGCCTGTTGCTAACAACCCCCGTGCAGCCGTTTAATCCGGCATCTCCTTTGAGATGCGCGAGGCATGACCCATCAGCTCGGCCATAAAGTCGCACGGCTTAGGTTTGAGACAGCACGAAGCAGCAACGCTCGATGGCCGCGCTAGCGTAACTCGCTCAGAGAATGCGTGCAGCACCGTAAGAATGCGGTGCTCCACGGAAAGTTAAAAACCGCGAATTCCTCGACGAAAGCGCCATTCTTTCCACAACGATTGGTAGATTCGATCTACAAATTCTCTCGAAGAGTGTCATCGGCGCACCCGATCGGTTGCGTTGTCATTATGGTCAACATCCATCTAACTTCGCTAGGGCCGGTTATTACGAGCGATATATAGGGTCATTCACGATTCAAATCTAACATTCGACGAAGTTTCACTGAAGCGAGGCCATTCGAAAAGCCTCGCTTTCCGGAGGGAGGGCAAAAAAGTATTACTATTCATCAAAGCGAGGATTGGCAATCAAAGACAAAATATGGCTGCGTTTGATCGCAGCCCGTGTAGCACCGATGAAAACCCGGTCCCCAAATTGGAGCTGATTTCGTCAATTCAGCAACTTCAATGAGCGGTCGCGCGGTCATCGTTGGCATGAGTAGGTGGTCACATGTATTCTTCCGCTATTTTGCGTCAAACACATCAGGCCCTAATCGTTCAATTCACCGAATTGCAGAACCTACGTAGTCGCGTGTTGAAGGCCGAGCAGCGATTGCTTGCGCCCAGGCGACGAGCCCACGGGCGGAGGGCGCCAGGGAAGCGACCGCTCGGTCGGAGGCACGGTCCCAATCGGTAGCACCAGGTACCGCGTTCCACACAGGCGCCGCCGCGCGCCCGGATCGCGCTTGCCCGACCCCGGCTTGACCTGATAATCCCCCTCCTGTTTCGGTTCGGAAGTAGTTGGGGACAGCTTCCATGGAGAAGGACGACTGGGCAAACATGACCACAGCCGAGCTGTGGCGGCTTTACGATGAGGTCACGACCGTCCTCAGTCGCAGGATGACTGCGGAAAAAGCCAAGCTCGAACAGCGGCTTCGTAAGATTGAGGGGACCGCCGGTCCGACTCAGACCCAGGAACGTTCGCGCCGCCCCTACCCGCCGGTGCTGCCGAAATACCGGAACCCGAAGAATCCGTCCGAAACTTGGTCTGGTCGCGGTAAGCAGCCCCGATGGCTGAAAGCGCAGCTTCGAGCCGGCAAGAAGCTAAACGATCTCCTGATCGATCGCTCGTCCGCGCAAAGGCGCCGCCGGACCGGCTGAGGCGCGCCGCCGCGCTATCGTCGCGCGCCGACGACCCCGCGCGGTTTCACGGCGGTTTGTGTGGCGACGCTCGCGTTGAAGCCGATCTAGCCCGCGCTGAGGGTCGGAGAACAAGTAGCGATGGTGTTTTGCGGATCCTCCGTACAACGTCTCGATCAAATAGACAGTCGGTCGCGGCAACATCAAACACCGCGAATTCCTTCAAGCGCCCGGCGAGATGACAATCGCCGAATTGCATCCTTCCTGGACCAAACGATGCGGCCAGCGCCCAGGCGGCGATATTTTCATTATCGATGATCCGCAAAAGCCGGACGCCATCAACCTGTGGTTCTCCAACACGCTCAGGTCGCGGTTAGACGACAGGGCGTCATCACCGTCGTCATGCAACGCGTTCACCTCAACGATCTCAGCGGCTACCTGCTCGAGACCGGCAAGGCTGGGACGTTGTTGGATCTGGCGGCGATCGCCGAGGAAGACGAGGAAATTGAGATCGGCCGCGGCAAGGTTCACCGTCGGCGGGCCGGAGAGACCCTTCATCCCACCACCTTAAACTTCTCGGCCATGCGCGGCGGTTTGAAGAAGCCCGGAACGTAGGGCCCCTACGCAGCTTAGGACGCGCAGCTCGGCGGTACCGGCGCGGGTCTCCTGGTTTCGGCCGCCTGCGACTGAAGAACTCGCTTCAGGAGGCGGCGCCCCGCAGCCGCCAATCAGATCAAAGTCAAAAAAGCTGCCGCTCAGACTCATGGCCAACCGAGAATAGTCCTCCTCTTGAACCTTGGCAGGCCGGTGCGAAAAGCGTCCACCCGGTTTGAGCGCTGAGGCTGGACTCGCCTTCGCCCAGAATCGCGCAAGCACAGCAAGGCCGATCGCTCTTCCTTCGCGCTCAGGCCTTCCTGGTCTGCAAACAGCTTCCGTCCGACGCTAGCCGCGTCAAGTTCGCCCGCAAGGTCAGCGACGAATTCACCGTACGCATCGTCAAGATGAAGACCTGCACCGCAATGGTAACAAGACGCCTTGGTGGGCGGACCTCCAGATCTCACCGCGACCGGTCGCGAACGAGCTATGGGCTGGAAGCCGGAACGACGCCAGCGGGCAGGTCGACAGACGCGATCAAGCTCGCTGTTCGGAGCTTGGAACAAGAGCAACGTTGAGATGAATTTCCCCTTCAATATGACCCAAGTCCTCCCGGCAAACGCCATACCGGGAGACTTCGAGGTGCTTGCCGCCCCCGCTCCTCCTGCCCGAAGCCTCGACCGAGCTCACACTCAAACCGGCGCTCGATGGGACTGGCCGATCGAACGGCGGTTCGTAGTGGTCACTCGGCCGTGTGCCTGATCGGGCTCCTGGTCGGTCCCGACGAAAGGCTCCGCGCCTTTCGCGACAGGTTACTAGTCGTGGAAAGGAAATGGTGATTGCGTTGTGCTGGCTCGGCCAAATCTATACCTTTTGCGGTCGATCGTCGACCACAGCTGATTGCTGCTCGGCATTTGTACGCGAACCCAACGATAGGGGACCCGCGACCACAGCTTGATCTCTGAAGCAAGATTGTCGAGCACGAGATCGCCGCTCCGGGTGCGCACGAGCAGCACCAAATGATGCTCTCCAGAACTGACGATGACCTCGCTCAGGAGCAAGGCCCGCGCCGGCCAGCCACGCTGAAGGAGTTCGTGACGTTTGCTTACAGCGTAATCATTGCAGTCCCCGCGATCGGGATTGATGCTCCACGCCTCGCCGTCTAAGCCGAGATTGTTGCGCGCAGGCACAATGGACAAGTTGACCAGACCATTGACCTCTAAGAGATCCGCCCACCGTTCCTCCGTCAGCCGGACTGGACCGCCGCGGAAGCCCCGCCGCGAGCGGCACTCGCCCTCGTAGCGCAGGCAGAACATCGTGTACGTCAGAGGCGGAAGTGTGGGCCGTCCAAGTTCGATGCGCCCTAGTGCCGCTTGAGGAGGCGTAGGTATCGCCAGGCGTCCTGCCCCCGCCCATGGAGTACCTCCGGCCATCATGGCGATCGCTATAACCAAGACGGAGCCGGAGACTCGATACATCTGCCGATCCCTACTGAGGTTCGGATCCAGTCGCAGCCAGGCTATGGGCAGAACTGCGCGATTAATTCGCCCATTTAAATATATTTAATTTATATATAATTAGCAACGAAAATAACAACCCCGATTGTCGCGCCTCGGACAAAAACGCTCGGCCTGCCAGTGGACAAGCAGGTTCAAATGCGCGTCGGTTGCTTCTCTCCAGGAGCGCTGCTGCTCTTACGCGGTTATGCCATCTGTCACCGACGCTTGTGTTCGCGTCGCGAGCGTCGCGCTGTTATCGGGCGGACGGCGCCGAAGGAGCGCTGGCCCGAACTTCGTCGCCCCTAATAGCTCAGACGACAATCGTAGCGTTGACTTCGCCCGCCAAGCGAATGGCTGCAATGAGCAGACATATTTTTTACAACAGGGAAGCGCCGCGTACTCGGTCCGCGGTGGTGCGCCGAATTTTGTGCGCAAGGCGGGGACGCGAGTCGAAATCGCCAGCACCATCGCTTCTCGCACGACACCGCCTGACAGAAGCCTGCGATGGAGCCTTGGAATTGGGGTTCGATCCGGACGCTCGGATTGGACGTTCAGGACCGGCGATGTCGAGTGTTGGTCGCGTTGTTTGTCAAGGCAGCCGATTTGACCCCACTGACCGATCATGACGGCTGCGCCTTTGCGATCGCCTCCGGCAATCTACCGGCGGTCCCTTGATCAGTGGGTAATGCGCTCGCATGGCGGATCGGCTGTTCATGGATGAGACCAAGGCGCCGGTACTCGATCCGGGGCGCGGCCAAACGAAGAAGGGCTACTTCTGGGCGATCGCCTCAGA